>NZ_JAHBDJ010000077.1:0-208448 GCF_019956375.1 Pseudomonas sp. GL-R-19
GGGTCCAGCATCTCCGCGACCATGCGGATCGTGATCTGGTCGACGGCCTTGCCTTCGAACTGCTTACGAAAGCGCCGGAAGTGCACTGCGTACAGGTTGAGCGTGCCCTTGGCCAGTTCCCGCGGCGGCAGGACGTCGCGCTCGTAGGTATCGAGGAACCCGGCAAACGATTCGGCAGAGTTGTTCAACACAGCACCGACCAGATCGGCACCGCGCATAAACTCCAGGTTCAACTGCTTTGCAGCATCGATGGCCTTGATGCGGTCTGTACCAAACTGGAACCACTTCCCGTCGGTTGGCCGGCGGTAGCGATAAGTCGAGCGCCGCGCATCGAAGTACAGGTTCTGCGGAAGGCTCTTGTTCGCCTTGTTGCGCGGCCGTGGGACCATCATGCAGCTCCTTTCAATACCATCACCACCAGGTCGTTGCCGTCCGAGCGGGTGAATGCGGTCCAGTCAACGTACCAGAGTTTTCCGATCTGCTCGCCGGGGACTATGCCGTTGCGGATATGGTTGCGAATCGCTTGGGGGCATTGCGGAGTTCCGTTCTCGCCCCAGCGCCGGCGTTGAAACTCGCTGATCTTGATCAGTTCTTTTTTCATTGGGTGCTCCATGCCGCGCGCGGCGGCAGGGTGGGTGTGTGGAATTCTGATGAAGGGCGTGAGACACGCTTTGAAGGTGAGCTACGGTTTATTGGTTCATCTCGCCAGTTGCGTACACGCTTTCTCCCCTGAGGTGACTGGCGGGGTGAACCCTTACCTACGCGGCCCCTTGTTGATGAGCCAGAGCATGTAGAGCGGGGCGAAGGTCATGGGGTCACCTGCTTGATGTTTGACTCGACCCAGTTGCGCATCCGCTGCCAGCGGTGCTCAGGTGATTCAGCAATCCAGTTACACCTACCATCGACTTGAGTTTCGTAGCAGCCAGTATGTTCGTCGTTCTCGAATACGATTTCGGCGGCCATTGCTTCAGCGATCCCGAATGCCTGCGAAACGCTTTCTCGGGAATGGGAGTCGATGCTACTCATGTCGATCCCGCGTTTGGCGCCAAGAACACCCAGGGTGCAAAACTGGCCATCGGATTCAAGGGTGTCTGTTACGAGCCGCTTATCAGGCATGGCATCCATCGCGTCTCGCAGCTCAAGTAGGAACGTCTGGCCGCGCTTTCCATTCAGCGCGGACTTCACGGCGCCCCTCCAGCAGATCAGATCCCATCCGCCACAATCATCGCTGTATCCGCTGCGGCTCATGGTGTCACCTCGCGGCGTGCCCACTGCACATACGGGCCGTCTTCTGTATCAAAGATCCCCATCAGGAACCACTCGGGCCCTGGTGACTCGGGATTCCAGGCGGTGCACGCGGCATCCTCTTCAGGAAGGTCGTAAGTCTCGTCTCCCGAGTGCCAGCCTTTCACCTCTAACCCTTGTTCTGCTACCCATGCCCTGTATGGTGCCGGATCTTCGCCGTCATCGAATTCAGGGATGCCCGGGTGCCACCACCAGCCGTCCTTGTCGCGCTTCACTTCGACGGGGCCAAAGGACTTCGGACTGTGGTTCGGGCAAGGCATCACGTAAAGCACGTCGGAGTACTCACCACCGCCGGAGATGAACTCCATCTGGCAGCCGCACTTCGACGGCTCGCCGTTCACGAACGTTATCTTTTCTTCAGGCATGACTTCGTCCTTGCCGCTATAGCGGCTGACTTTGAAAGGGGTTACTTGGCGTTGAGTCGCAAATCGTTGGAGCAGGAGTTCTGTGAACTGACTCGCACAACGACTCTCTTGTTCCCGCTATGCATACATCGCCCAGCGAAGCTTGCTGTAGGCGTGGGCGCGGTAATTCCTGCACAGGTCACGGGATTCGGTTGAGAGGGTTGGAGCGTGCGGAGGGGGGGGCGTCCCATTCAGCCTGGCGGAAATAGCATTTGTGGGCTATCTCTTATGCTGGATGCGAGATTGATAGCATTGCGCCTCTATACCCCCGATTGATGAATGATCGGCAGCTTAATCTCTTCGTATGGTGGGGTTTATGCATCAGAACATTATTTTGATTTTTTCGATTCTAGTTTTAAATGCTTGTTCGTCGGGTGTTCCTAAAACACTTTTGTTGCCAGCAGAAATATCTGCAATAAATGCTACGTCTCCTTCAGATGCGGAGAACAAAACTGCGGAGTTGGGTGTTTTAAAAGCAATAGAAGATGCCAATGCGTTTTGTAGTAAAGTAATAGGAGATAAAGAGGTTTTATCGGGGAAAAGATCTTCGAGGTCGCTATGGATATCGCTCGGGGGACTGGTGTCTGGATCTATTATCGCACCGGTATTGTTAAGCGCAAATGCAGCCGCAAACGCATCTTGGATAGCAGCTTTCAGCAGCGCTGGTGGTGCTGCTAACGTAGCTAATCAGACGATAGGTGATGCTGGCTTTAGCGGAGCCGAAGATGTAAAAATAATAAATGATATTAGCACTAAAGTTAAAACTAAAATGGATATAGCCTTGAATGAGACCAATACTAGCAAGGCTCGTTACGAAGCAGCAATCGAAGCAAAAAATGAGTGTATTTATTATCCGCGTTATGTGTATACCCTTACTAATCCCAAGTAATTGTATGTCTGAGTGGAGACACCTATTTCGGATTCACTCCGATCATGTTGGAGCTGCCCAAAGGTAAACTTGGTTGCAGGACCCTTCTTTGTCGTCGAGCTCTGTTTTATACCCCCAAGGCAATCGACTCGCGGCGCGCGCATTCGTGCCAGAGTCGCCGGCGGGGTTGATCTCGGCCGGGTTCGTGACAGCGTGCCCCCTTGCACGCAGGCTGGTGGTCGTTGCGGCGAAGGCTGGGAAGTTGAGGCTGGGCAGACCGGTCATCGGACCTCTGAGGCAGATGCGCTTCATGCGGCCTCCGCGGCGGGTTGGCGGAAGACGGGAAGGGCACCGGCCTGCTCACGTACAGCCTTCATGCCCGCTTCGTTATAACCCCAGATGTTGCTGTCGTTGAACCGCTCAGGCCCGAGATAGCCAGGGTGAAGCGGCTCGCCGGTGCAGATGTAATCCCGGAATTCGTTGACCAGATCCTTCAACGTGCCGCCGTGGCTGAAGCCGCGCCATTTCCCGCCCCACGCCGTGTCATGCGTGAAGATGCGCTTGCCGCTGTAGTCGTCGATGATCCAGACCTTGCCGCGTTGATCGACTTTCATGCTGGCGTAGCGGTTTGCAGCCTGGCTGTAGAAGAACCGGCGGCCGTGGTCGGCGATGATGTGGATTGACTGATTTACGTGTTCCGTGCGTTGTCGCTTCAAGGCGAGCTTGTTTTCATTGGGCATCGGGATACCTCGCCTGTATATTTCGTCGCTAAATTAGGGGGATGAGTTTGTGATTTCTATGTTTGAACCAGAAGGTAAAGCTGCTGCGACGGCTAACGAGGTTTGGAGGCGGATTAGTTGCGCTGCATTTTTAATGCTATTGGCCGTAGCCGTCCCCATCCTTTCCCACTTTGAAGTTTGGAAGCTTCCTATTGAGTCCGTAGCGGCATGGGTAATGCGTTCGGGCGCACTCGTCACGATGATTGCTTTATTGGCTGATCATCTTCTCGCAGAAGGCCTGCCTCGTCTCACCAATGAATTGAATACTCGCTTCTACAGCGCGATGAGTTTTATGAGAAAGCTCGCATTCTTGGAAATGATTATCGGCACTGCTATTTGGGGTTATGCGGATCGACTTTTTTACTGATTGCGCAGGTTGTTTGGTTGTCTAGCTGCCAAAATCCGCATCCCGATCCAGCGAACGACCGTGACCGCCTTGCTGTTACCGATCGCCTTGTAGCGCGGTCCGTCCGGACATTCGCTTGCAGTCTTGCCGCGCCATGGGATCTGCGTGTAATTGTCGGGAAAGCCTTGGCACCGCTCCCACTCAATCACGCTGGTTCGGCGCAGGCCTCCGGGCTCCAGTACATATGCCTCTCGATCATCGAGAGAGCCCCCGCCTTGTGCCGTGAGAGTAGGGTGAAGTGCATACTCCGCAGGCCGTCCCGGCGGGCTATCCCGGCGCACGCCTTCTCGCTCAAAAAGTACCTCGATGGGATCGAGTCGGTCTCGAGCACTTGCAACAACGAACACACGACGGCGTCGTTGGGCCACGCCGAAATATTGGGCGTCCAGGACCCGCCACGCGATTGTTCTTTTGGGTTGATACACACAACCAGCGTCCGGCCATTTTTTCCCTGAAGGCTGCAGTTCGCAGTCTTCCCCAGCAAGCGCGCCAAGAAAGCATCCGAAGGCGTTCCCTTTGTCGCTGAGAACGCCGGGGACGTTTTCCCAAGTGAGAACGCAGGCGGGCTTTCGTTGGCCGGCGCGAACATAGTCAACTGCATCTGCGAGCTCCACGTATTTGATGGTGAGGGCGCCGTGCGGGTCGAGAAGACCTTGGCGCATGCCGGCGAGGCTGAAGGCTTGGCACAGGGTTCCGCCGACGAGGACGTCAGGCGCGGCGATCTTGCCGGCCAGCACCTGCGCGCCGAGTTTGGTCATGTCGCCGAGGTTCGGCGTATTCGGGTGGTGGTGAGCGAGCACTGCGCTGGGAAAGGCTTCGATCTCGGCGAACCAGGTGGCGCGCATGCCAAGTGGATGCCAAGCCATGGTCGCAGCCTCGATGCCGCTGCAAACGCTTCCATAAGTGATGGGCATGAAAGGGGCCCTCCAAACGGCTGCTATAGTTAAATATGATGGAGAGGTCGATTGACTTCTTCGCTTTTGGAATAAGGGGAATCTCATGAAACATTGGGGAGATGCTGTACATGTAAGCCGTGGCTTTACTGTGTCGCCTTTGCTTGAGGACAAACCAGATGGCACTGTTATTGTGCTTTACTATGCCGTCACGGGCCCTGGCACTGATGATTGGAAGTTTCCGACTCCAGCTGCCGCTATCGCTTTTGCCGAAGAGCGTGCCAATGACCCTCATTTGAGGCGTTTCTAGGTATTTGACATGCGGTGAGAGTCAACTCACTTGAGACGATTATCAGCGCAATAGGTGAGGGCGGGTCAGGCGGCGACTGTCGATTCAGGTGAGTAGTCTATCCACGAAAGTTTAGTGGATGACTTCCTTCTCAAATCGTTCTGCGGCAGCTTGATCTTCGCCCTGATGATAACGTCGCGGCACCGCCCCAGCTTACGAATGCGCTCCGCGTACTCGGCGGCGTACTGGGGGGCATCAAACATGCTGCTGAGTTGGGCGACCCGCTTGCCGTCCATGATCTTGATCACGCGCTCTTCGACAGCCTGGAGCCACTAGCTCATTGAAAGCTCGATCCGTTTACCTTTCTCGATCTTGAAGTCCCGAACCTTGCGCTTCGCCTCTTCGCGGGCGAAGTGCTCATTCATTCCGAACACGGCAAATGTGCTCATGGCTTTACTCCAGGCAGTCGAGCGCTTTTTGCAGCAGCGCATTCAGTGAAAGTTCCCGGTCCTCCGGGTCCATTGCTCGCTTGAGCCAGGTGTAGGCTTCGTCAGCGCCATCTCGTAGGTTGTTCAGTTCGTCGTCGCTGTCCTCGATACGGCTTTCGAGCTGGCGAATATCCTCTCGCAGCTCTTCACGCTCGGCGCTGGGGTCGATGCTCTGTACTGTGAGCCGGCGGGTTAGCTCGGCGGCGATCGCCGCATCAAGTGCGGCGTAGTGCAGGCACTCTTCTTCGCTCAAAGCATTTGCGGGAATGCTCATTGGTTATCTCCAATCAGACGCCTCCCACTGTGTTCGGGGGCGAAATAGTGGCAATTTAACGGTGATTGGGGTATCTATCTCGACTCGATATGGAACCGGTTTAAGGTGGGATAAATGAAGCGGGATTTTTGGGTGGTCGTGATAGTAGGCGTGGTGTTCTTGTTTATTTTTGCGATCTATGCGATTTACTACTGCTTTTTATACTCAGGTTTTAATAATGCAATTGATGGTGCGCTGACTGGGGTTCGGTCTGGTACTTTTGGAGATGCGTTTGGTACGCTGAATGCTTTGTTTTCTGGTATGGCGTTTGCTGGTGTTGTGGTGTCTTTGTACCTTCAACGTAAAGATATAAAGGATAGCCAGCACGAAGTTGCCCGTCAGCAGGCGGAAACTGCTCGTCAGCAAGAAGAATCACAGTTTTATAATATGCTAGGCCTTCAGCAAAGCGTAGTCCGTGGTTTTGATTTGCATAAGATACATTTCGATGCAATTGGAGGATCCACCAGGCCGTCCTCGATACAAGGACGAGATTGCTTCAAAACGTGGTCAAATCAGTTGGAAAACGACTACCTAATAGCCAAAGATGCCAATAGCGTGGACCCAGTCTTAGTTGCTTATGAAAAAGTGTGGAGCAAGCATAGAGGTGATTTAAGTCTTTACTATAGGAGTTTGTATAACTTGTTTAAGTTTGTATCCGCCAGCAGTCATATGAATAAGCGTTGGCTGGGGAACGTGGTTCGTTCCCTGATATCTGATTATGAGTTGGTTATTCTTTTTTATAACTGCCTATCTGCAAAGGGTGCAAAATTTAAGTTGTTTGCAAACGAATTTGCCATATTTGATAATCTTGATCCGAAAATCCTGCTTGATCCGGCTCATGCATTGAAACTTGATAAAGCGGCTTACGGACAGAATCAAGAGATCTTAATATTGTTTCCCAAGACTCCTCCAAATGAATGATGGGGGGGGCGAAGCTTTCGTCACCAGGATCCCTCTTCAATTCCGCCAAACTCTCATCTCGGAATACGCACGACACCTTTTCGGTAATCTCGTAAGGTGTCGTGACATTGCGAAGCATCCAAGCCGCAGTCTCGAAGTCAGCGGCGATCAGGTTTCGCAGCAGTCGCTGGTGAATGTCCTGCTGATTGTCGATGCCGTGTTCTTTCATCACCCGCTTCAGGTCAGGCTTAAACACCCCGGCCACCTCAACCTTGAAGCAACCGATTCCTTTCGCTGCATCGTCCGCCGCTTTCTTCTCGCGTTTCTTGCGCTGTTTGATGGCTTCCGCCGTCGGCCCCTGCTGTTCCTCGGCCATGGTCTGCCTCTTCAATTCCGTGGGCCGGTAGATCCAGCCATGTCTGTCGTCGGCGCTGGCGCACCCGGTTGCTGATCAGTCTCATGCTGCCCTCTGCTGATTCCAGACACCCACGGCGTCGAACACCTGGGCGGCTTGCTCTTCAGTCAGCGATATTTCGGCGGGAATGGCGATTCAGCCCGAAGCGACCCGATGGTTCGGATTGCTCTCGGCGACCAGGTCCTTGTAGGTTTCTTCGATCACGTCTTCGAGGTGCGCTGCCAGATAGTTGCCTTGAGGCGCAACTTCTATCGATTTGGTGTAGCGGTGCCCGCGCTGATCGCGACATTGGACACTGAGATAGATCGTCCAACGGTGAGCAAAGTCGCAGACCGCGTCCGCGAGGCGCCGGCCTGGCGGGATGCTCTTGTACCTCTTCCAGTTGACCATGCCCTGACGCCCGCTGGGATCGATGTTTACCACCGCGACGTGGTTAGTACTGAGCAGAGCCCGGCAGGAACGCTCGATTCGGGCCCGCATGTTGTTGGGTTTGCGTCTGCTCATATTGAGTCCGCCATTTTGCGAAGCGCCTGGCGCTCTACCCAATTCAAGCCTTTGGGTTCCTGCTGCTCACGCTGTTGGCGTTGGCGGCAAGCATGAGTCGGCCACTGTCGAAGTGGTAAGTCGTGAGGCCGAGGCCATCACCAAGAACAGGGCCTTGGTTGATTCGTTCAATGAGAAGGGCTTGCATGGTATGGGTGACGCCGTGGACCGCAAACAAACCCTGAAGCGTTCGACAGCTGTGCTGCCGGCCGCCTGGTACAACGTCGACAACTGGGACAATGACGGCAAGCCGGAATCAACGCGGTATCGGTGGCGCTCGTCGATCCGCAAGGCGCTGGACGACCAGGTGAACGAGGCTCTCACTGCCGCTCAGGAGTTACTGGATTCCGAAGGCTTGATCGAAAGTTGTGCGGCGTAGCAAATAGCCATTGCAATGAGTGAGAGAATGAGAGGATGTTTATCCATCCTGTCGATCTTGCGCGTTAGGGATTGACACCAAAAGAGCCTCGTCACCGTGCGGGGTTTTTTTATGCCCGAAATTCACCGCAGGCAGGGCTGCCTCACGGAGACCTGGACGTCGATAGCCGGATAGTGCGACGTACGGAATCAACACCGGCAGCCCGCGCACCCCCGACCTCAGATGCTTTCGGGGTGGCGCGACTAGGGATCAGTGAGATCGATGCTATTGGGTGTCGACGTCGGCGGACAGCGCGGAAAGACGCATGCACCTATTCGATCAATGCGATGCTTTCTACCGGTTTGCCCGTTACCGGATCCTTCATTGAAGATCGACGGAAGCGACTGGTCGCGACAATCTGGTCAAGGACTGCATCCACTGCCTGCATCGTGCTTGGTTGGCGGGCGTATCGCGTGCGCAGGATGAAGTCCAGTGAGTAGCGCTTGACCTTCGCCAAGCCTTCGCGAGTTTTTCCGATTGGCATTTCAGTCACTCCAGTCTCTTGGAACGCGTCTACTAACCGCTCGATGTACAGGCCGCCATGGGCACCGCCATATGGAAGATCAATCCAGCCTGGCTCGGAAGGGCTCACGCGAATTGATGTTTTAAGCGCGCCGAGTGCGGCTTCCAACTGTTCCATCTTTGACGTATGTAGGAAGTCTACAAGGCGGTCGCCCTGAGCCTGGTGAACGCCAAGTGCACGGCACAGATCTGCTTTACGCATGCCTTGCTTCATCATCTCGTTCCAGAGAGCAATCTTCGCAACGGTAACCGCTGGCAAAGCAACAACGTGCTCTCCATCCTCCGGTGGAGTCGCTTCTGGAATGGCGCGACGCTCGTCGACATAGAGTGAAAGAGTAGATTCGATCGCGTCCAGGGCCTCGCTGATAGCGTGCTCTCGGTCATCGCCATAGCTGTTCAGTTGCGGCAGGTCTCGGCAGAAGACGGCAACACCAGGTCCATCATCTTCTTCAAAGCGGATTGCATAGTCGTACATGGTCACTCCTCGGAGGTGATGGTCCAGCATTCAGATGTGGTGAAGGGGATCTCAGAGCCCCAGTTGTTTAATGATCGCCTTGCGGGTCGGTTCTGGCATTTCCTTACTGCCATGATCCGCGAAGGTGGTCTTGTTGCCGTTTGGGGCGGTGATCTTGAAGTGGCTTCCTTTGCCTGCTTCGAAGGTCACCCCTTGGGCTTTCAGCCAACGTCTGAACTCGCTGAACTTCATCACCTCGCCTCGTTGTTTGGATGAGTCAATTTTACAACACTTATGTTTTAATACAACATTTTTGTGTTATTTGTTTTTGCCCTCTTGAGTCTTTTATCAGCTCGCCCGAAGAGGGCCTCATTCAGGCCTCAGCATTTGTTGGGGCTTTTTCATTTCGGGAGCGCAGCATGAAGAGTAAATATCGTCGGGCTGTCGAATCAGTGATAGCGCAAGAGGCGAAGCTGGCCGAAGTCACTCATCTACACGCCGGAGCCGCTGCTCGTGAGAAAGAGCTTGCGGAGGCTCTGCGGCTCAATCAGCAGACGCTTGCGCGATACGAGGCGTATGTGTCTGAGATTGAGTCGCAGATGACCATAAACGTTCAGGTGTAGTCAGAACCCGAGATATGACTCCAATAGACTCGGGTACTTGAGTGGTCCTTTAGTGGCCTTCTGTTTGTTGGTGACATCGATAACCACCATGATGTCTTTGGTTGAGTTGAAATCGCTGCCAACATACAAAGATGAGCAAAGGTTTTCCGCTGTCGTACCTAGCTCGAAGCAGTAAAAGGATGTTGTTTCATCCCAATTTTTGCGGCCGGTAAGCTCGTTAACTTTTTTCACGAACGAGTCATATCGAGCTTGGCGCGAGTCGTCAGACTTAAACTCAAAAGTCACTATAAAATTTGCCATGGTTCCATCCGTTGTTGCGGCTGTAGGGATCTCGACGATAGCACGGAGCCATATGCCTGCCACTGAGCGGGCTTTTTTATTCCTAACTCCCTGACGGGGAGGAACCGAGATGTCAAACATGCCAGAAAAAGACCCGTCGTTCTGGGTGTTGGTACTGACCGCCCTGAGAGAGAACGGCCTAGCCATGGGACTGACGTTTGCCCTTACCTGGCTCCGTATTCAGTACGACGGCAAAGAGACGAAACCTTTGCGTCAATTGATCGAGGCGGCGCTCGGTGCGCTGATCGTTATGGTGGTTGGCCTGACGGTGAAAGAGTTCGGCTTCAGCATTGCCTGGTCATTCGCAACGGCGGGCTTCATCGGCGTGCTCGGTGTTGAGCAGGCACGACAACCCGGCAAGCGCTGGGCTGAAAGAAAGGCAGACGAGATTTAGTACGCGACACGTTTCGCGAATCAGCAAATTGTGTCGCGACACCGGAGGCAGGAATGACCGACAAGTTGCTGGAATTCAAGGTATCGATTAGACACCGTGAGTTAGGCAGGATCTGAGAGACAGCTGGTGCTTTTCTAATTGGTTCATTGCCTCTTCTCTGCGGGCGCCGCTTAATGCGTTAGACCAAGCTTGGTCTACCGAAAGTTGTTTTTCGAGATCAGCAATAATTCCTTGAATAGATAGGCAAGGGTTAATGTCTTTAATCCGCTGACCTAGCTGAGCGCTGATCACCTTATATTCGTCAAGCACTTTGCGCGACTGGGCCAATTGCTGGTTCGCGTTAGCGAGGTTTGATTCTGAACTGCTGAGCTTCAGCTCAAGTTCGTAAGTTTTTGTTTGCAACTGATCGGCTTTGTCGGACAGGGTTTTCTTCTCGGCCTGGAGGTCAGTGATCAGCTTGGCTTGCATCTCGACAGTCGATTGAATTTTCCCGTAGCCAACAAGCTTTTCCAAGCCTGAGCCAGCGATATCGAAAAGTGGTACAGCGGCTACCAGGCCAGCACCAAACGTGATGAATAGCTTCAGGATCGGCCATTGTTTTGTCTGCGTTGCTGCAGGTTGATGGTTGTCCATTCGGATCTCCTTTGTTGATCCGTTCACGTGGTGTCTTATGGCCATTGTTTCAAGGTTGTTATCAAATTTTTGTGCCAACAGCTGCGCAGGAGTGCCGGTGGGGGCCTAGTGGATGGGGAGCATATTTGCATCATCAAGAATCGATCTTTTAGAGGCAAAATTCGATGCAAAAACCAAAGCCTCCGACTTCGTTTCTTGACCAGCCTGAAAATGGTATTCGCCTTATTCCGGCTCCCGAAGTATGGGAATGGCTCCAAGCCGAGGTCCTTGCCGACACTGGCAGCATTCACAACGAAGACCATGCCCACCTACTGGATGCAGACATCAAGGTCATGTGGGCGTCGTCGAGCTTCGAGAAGCAGGGCCGGACAGTTCTAGGCCAGGCCGAGCAGGTAGCGTTCCGTGCTGGCGGGTGGCAGAAAGCGCGGATGGAACAACAGATGCGCGATTGGTTCGGTGATGTGCCGGCCTTCATCATCACGTTGGCTGCCGATTACTGCGTCCAGTGTTCCGACGTGGACTTCTGTGCTCTGGTCGAGCATGAGCTCTACCATATCGCTCAGGCGACGGATAAGTACGGCCAGCCAGCCTTCACAGATGAAGTCGAAGGTTTCGACAAGCAGGGCAAGCTCTCAGCATCAACGCTTGACGAGCTGAAAGCAGAATTCGCAAACAACACGGCGTTTGCGCCGTTGATCGTGGGTAGCAAAGCATCTGGCGGCGGGGCCGGGGGTGCTGGTCATGGCGGTGGGGCCGCATTGAAACGTTCTGAAATGACGCCAGTGGCCAAGCGTGAATACCTCACAGCTCATGGCCAAGACGCGTACCTGAAATTGCCCAAATAATGGAGTAACCCATGGCGACTACCGTCAACTCGGACATGATCGTTTACAACGACCTTGCCCAAACCGCCTATCTGGAGCGTATCCAGGGTGTGATCGATGTCTTCAACGCATCCTCCAATGGCGCGCTGATCCTGGACAACGAACTGATCGAAGGCGAGCTGTACAACGAGGGCGGCCGGTCGTTCCTCATGACCGGCGCGAATGGCGGCAGCGTCACGCCACTGCGGCGACCTTCGGTCCTGGTCCTTTTCTGTTGCACCACCTGTACGGGCGCCCGAGCGAGATCATCGTTTTCGGCGGCCCCTGGCTGGACCGAACACACCTGATTCTCAGGCACGAAGATGCACAACCAATCACATGATGCGGCAGAGTCGCAGGAGACGGGCATGAGCAGCAATCACGAAGAAATTGCAAAAAAAGTGGAAGACCTGGAGCGCGAAATTCGTGAGTTGAAGACCCGACTCGATCAAGAGTCAGGTCAAAGGGCTTCAGCAGACGAAAGCCTTTCGTCTCGAATTCATATGCTTTCAGCCAATGCTTGTTAGCAGGCGTGCTCCTTCGCCGCTTCTTGTTTCGCTAATTGCTCAATTTCAGCAATGGTCAAACTGTGAATCGGAGAGATAGGAGTCACCCATATCTGAGTTTGAGTACCTGACGCATTGCTCTTAAGAGCGACGAGCAGACGTCCATCTTCCGAGATGCCTACGCTTGTGATGTTGAACGACATTTGACCTCCAGGTCATAAATCGCGCCGAAATTGGCGCAATCCCAGTCCTTGGGCTTGCAGGCAAAGGACTGGGGTAATCCTATTGCGGGCAGAAGGCTACTATTCGGAGACTTGGAGTAGCTACTGGGGATTCGTACAGGCGAAAAAAAGCCCGCACTCGGCGGGCCTCGTCGTCGATGAGAACGTGTTATGCGTGAGCTTCTTCACGTTCAGGTACAAGGCGAACCTCTACCCGCTGGCCCAGCGCCCGAGCTGCGCTGGAGAGAGTTGCCAGAGTCATGCCGGGATCATTTTGGTCGAGCGCACGGTCCACAGCAGTTCGGCTTGTGTGCATGCGCTCGGCCAAGGCCTTCTTTGTTACCTTCTGGGTCTTCATGGCTTCAGCGATCTGCCAAGAGATGACGCGCTTGAGGGCAGCAGCAGACACTTCCTCTGCGAGACCTTGTTCTGCAAGAAAGTCGTCGAAATCGGAGCCGATGTGCTGTTTCATTGCTTGTCCCTCTCTAGTGTTGCTTTGCGCTGTCTGGCGGTTTCCAGGTCGGACGCAGGTGTTTTCTGGCTCTTCTTGATGAAACCGTGAAGCAGAACCATGATGTTGCCGTCTACGGTGAAGAGCACTCGGGCTATGGTATCAACTAGGTTTACCCGGACTTCCCACAGGCCTTTTTCGAGCTTTCTAACAACAGGCATTCCGATTGGCCATCCGATCTGCACCGTTTTTATTTCAGTTCCAATCATTCGCTTGTGATCGCGATGGATTTCGGTCAGCCATTCGCGCACCGGTTCGTTACCCGCTTCCGTGCGAAAAAAACGGACGTTCAATGTTGGTTGCTTTTCACTCATGTGGTGAGTGTACCAAAATTGGTGCGCTATTCAACCTGTAGTTGAATACGGAGAAGAATGCGGTGATCAATGCGGTGAAGAGTTCGGCGGCGAATTCGTAGCTCAATGCGTGGGAAATCCCAGCGGGCCGGACTACTCTTGGGCTGCTGCAGACTGCGGATCAAGAATTCCGAGCAGCATCTGATCGTGCTCCTCGCGCGTTGCTCTGTAGAACATGCACCGATCCAGCAGGATCCTTTTCATGCTTCGGGCCGAGGCAAGGTGCCTGGGCTCGACTGAGACCGTGGCGGTCTTGCCACTCCGGATATCGGTCACTTCTAGGTGGTAGCGCCCAATCAGGCCGTCATCCCGCTTGGTGTGGCCGAGACATTTGAAGGTGAGGGTGGGCATTCCACATTCCTTGTTTGCATCTGAACTAGTGAAGAAAAAGTAAATTGGATCTCAGCCAAAAGCCCAGCCCACCCGCTGGGCTTTTTGGAGGTGGGGCAGTCTTGCGCCGGCACGTGGGTCAATTCGGTGTCGGCGTGAACACACAGTGGCGGCATGCTGAAATACCGCAAGACCACCATTCACCAAGCTTGTGAGCCAACCCACTCTCCAGCGGTGGGCGGCCTGCAGGAGAAAATGGAAGCGTAGCGTCTGCCCGAAGTGTGCTACTGATTTATGTTGGGTCCTTGTGTAGTGGCGCCTCAACCGTCGGTTCTCCACGGGGTGATCTTCCCGAGGGTGATGATGCTCGCTGAGGCTCTGCTTCGCCATGTCGGCTCCTGGGCACCGTCGCTGATGGTGCCCAGGTTCTTGGCTTACTCTGCCTGAAAGTTCCGGCGGGTACGGCTATCAGAAAAGGCTGATGTTATAGCTGAGGATCAGCCGGTTCTCATCAATATCGCTACGGTAGTTGGAGCGCGCAATAGCGTTGCGGATGCGGATACCCACTCCACGCAGCACTCCACTCTGGACAGCGTAGCCAATATCCAGATCGCGCTCCCAGTCCTGACCTTCAAACCCCCGCCCAGTGGTGACGTTGTCTCCAGTCACGTAGCGCAGAGTGGTGGTCAGACCGGGAATTCCGAGGGCGACGAAGTCGTAGTCGTGCCGGACTTGCCAGGAACGTTCATCCGGTGCGGCGAACTCGTAGGTAGGCAGGGTGTTGCCAAGCGGGTTGGTGTTGGCGCCAACCTGGATGAAACCATCATCACCGCCGATCTGCTGGTAGCCCAGGTAGAAGGTATGGCCGCCGCGCTTCGCCGACAACAGGTTGAACAGTGCATGGTTATCGAGCTTGCCGGCGATGCTCCGGCCGTCGTCGCGGGCATCGAAGTAGCCGACACTTATGCCTAGCGTCCAGTCACCTACTGGCTCGGCGTGCTTGAAGCTGTAGTAACGCTGCTGGTAGATATCTTCCAGTTGCGCCTGCCAGAGACCGACGCTGGTGCGATTGGAGTTGAAACTGTAGTCGGCACCCAGATAATTGAAGCGGTCGCTGGTGAAATTGGCGATACGCGCCGGGTTGATCGGGTCATTGATCAGTGCATACATCTCCTGGGTGTTACTCGAGTCGCGCAGGCTGGTGGAGTGCAGTTGGCCAGCGTTTACGGTTAGTCCGGAGAATTCGTTGGAAACCAGCGAAGCGCCCTGGTAGGTCGGCGGCAGCAGGCGCAGATCGCTGTAGACCAGTACCGGCAGGTTGGGCCGCAGCTCACCAACCTTCAGTTCAGTGCCGGAGACCTTGAGTTTCATCGCCGCACCCAGGCGGCCGTACTCATCGGCGGATCTGCCGTCGTCGTGTGTCGGCAGCAGTCCGGTCCTGGCCCGGCTCGGGCTGCTGTCGAGCTTGACACCGTAGAGGCCGAGCACGTCCACGCCGACACCGATACTGCCCTGTGTGTAGCCTGAGCGGGCATCAAGGATAAAGCCCTGAGCCCACTCCTCGGCCCTGGATTGCTTGTTGGGGCCGACGATGTCGGAGAAGTCGCGGCTAAAGTAGTAGTTGCGCAGTTGAAGGTTGGCCGTCGCGCCTTCGATGAAGCCGGCTTCTTCGGCCAGCAGTGGCGGGGCCAGGCCCAGCGTCAGGCAGCCGCCGAGGGTGCCGCTGATTGCATGGGCTTTGCGCAGTGCAGGAGTGTGCATGCTGTTGATCTCTGGAATGAGGACAAAGCGCCTCCCGTCAGACGAGGTCGAGGCCTGTCCGCAGGAGGGGTTTGAACATGAGGTGGCTGATGGCTCGCGGGCCTGGCTTGAGCTGCTCCGCGTTGGTGGGATCAGCCGCAAGGGGGGCTGTATGAGATCCCCTTGCGACTCACACCAGGACACGCAGTCGCCTGGCTGGCGTGTCTCAACGATTGACCAGCTTGGCCGGCAGGGCGATCACCAGGAAGCTGCTGAGAATCAGGCAGCCGGCGAAGAACCACAGTGCGCCGGCGCTGCTGCCGGTGACGTCGATGGCCACGCCCATCAGCGAGTTGCTGACCAGCCCGGCGATGTTCGCCACCGAGCAGGCGAGGGCGAAGCCGGTGGCCGCCGCGGTGCCTTTGAGAAAGGTTGCCGGCAGGCTGAAGAACACCGGCACCGCACCGATGATCGCCGCCGATGCAATAGCGAACAGCGCCACGGTCGCCACCACGTTGTCGACAAAGAAGGGCGCACTGGCCATGGCTGCCGCGCCCACCAGAAAGGGCACGATGATGTGCCAGCGGCGTTCGCGGTGTTTGTCGGAGCTGGCGCCGATCAACAGCATGCCCAGCAACGCGGCGATGCTCGGCAGCGCGGTGAGCACGCCGATGTGAAAGGTATCGACGACGCCTGCGTTGCGGATGAAGGTCGGCATCCAGAACCCCATGGCATAGGCGCTGAGCAGGATCGAGAAGTCGATGCCGCCGAGCATCCACACCTTCAGGTTGAAGAAACCGTCGCGAAAGCTGTGCTTGCTGCCGGTGGAGTCGGCGTCGTCGGCGCGCAGTTCCTGTTCCAGCAGGTTTCTCTCGTCATCATTGAGCCATTTGGCCTTGCGGTAGTTGTTCGGCAAGGCCCAGAAGGTCAGCACACCAAGCAACACGCTGGGTATCGCTTCGAGGAGGAACAACCACTGCCAGCCGCGCAGGCCGCCAGCGTTATCGAAATGCCCCATGATCCAGCCGGACAGCGGGCCGCCGAGCACGCTGGACAACGGCAGGCCGATCATGAACAAGGCGATGATGCGGCCGCGGCGATAGGTCGGGAACCAGGTGGTCAGGTAATACAGCACTCCCGGCAGAAAGCCCGCTTCGGCGGCGCCGAGCAGGAAGCGCAGGATGTAGAACTGTGTGGTGGAAGTGACGAGCATGGTGCAGGCCGAGAGCAGCCCCCAGGTGATCATGATGCGGGCGATCCAGATCTTCGCCCCGACTTTTTCCAGGACCAGATTGCTCGGAACCTCGAAAATGATATAGCCGACGAAAAACAGACCGGCGCCCAGGCCGAAAGCCGTTTCGCTGAAGTGCAGATGCTCGAGCATTTGCAGTTTGGCGAAGCCGACGTTGATCCGGTCCAGATAGGAGGCCAGATAGCAGAAGCAGAGGAAGGGAATAAGCTTCCAGGTGATCTTGCGGTAAAGCGCCTGGACTGGGTCTGCGACGGTGGTCGCAGTGGGTGTACCTACATTTGCAGAGGGCATGGGTGTCTCCTGGCGGTGACTTTGTGATTGTTGTTTAGCCGCGGATCAATGCTTTGGTAGCACCGGTCGGCGGCTTCCAAAGGCAGTGTCAGAAGACTGGGCAGGGTTTGATGTCGACCCTTGCTCAGTATTTGGCGACCAGTGCTCTACGGCCTGGTTCTACGGCAGATATCCATTTCTGCCGGTTATTCGGTAAAGCCGTGAATCTGTGGGGGTTGCAGGCTTGCCCGGGAGGGCACTGTATTAGCCCGGGAAAACCAATGGCCCTCTCATTTTCTGAACTGCGTCATGGCCTCCTGTTTACTCACCACATCGCCATACTTGCTATCAATGTCGAACAGGTTGGCTTCGTGTGGTGCGGGGTGTCGATCGCCGACGCATTCGCGAACAACGATGGTCCGGAATCCATGCTGCACGGCATCTACCGCCGTCGCGCGAATACAGCCACTGGTTGAGCAACCCGCCAGTACTACGGTGTCGATACCTTTGGCGCGCAGCATCGACGCCAGGCTGGTGCCAAAAAACGAGCTGGCGTATTGCTTGCTGATGACCACTTCATCGGGGTTGGGCAGCACTGGCTCGCAGAAAGCAGCCAGTGGGTTGCCCTCGACCATATCTTTCATGACGGGTGCTTTTTTGACCCACATGCCGCCGTCGGCAAAATGCCCTGGGTGGTAGCGAATGTTTGTATGCACGACCAGGATTTCATGTTGCCGGGCGCAGGCTAGCAGTTCGACGCTCTCGGCTACAGCGCTGACCACGCCTGGCGCGTACAGCGGTGCGCCTTCTTGGGTATAGCCCTGCATGAAATCGATCATCAACAGCGCAGGCTTATTGCCAAAGCCGATGCGCTGGCCCCACACGCCCTGATAATTGGCGTCGGCACTTTGTTCTTGGCTCATGACACGCTCCTATTTATAAGCGCCAGACAGCAGCGCGCCCGCACCCGGAACGATGGGCTCCAGGTCCAGTGCCTTGAGCATGGCGTAGGTGGTGGCGATGGCGGCGGTGAGTACCGGTTTGCCGGTTTCGGCCTCGACTTGTGAGACCACTCCCAGCGATTGCATCTGCACGCAGGCCGACAGGACGATCACATCCACGCCTTCAAGGTTCATGTCGCGCACAATGGCGGGCAGGTTGGCCGGGTCGTGGCGGGCGACGGCCAGGTTGTCGGGAATTTCCAGGGCGCGCCAGTCCACCACCTCGAAACCTTCTTCGCGAATGTAATCCACCACCAGCTCGGTCAGCGGCTTCATGTACGGCGCGACAATGGCAATGCGTTTGGCGCCCATTACTTTCAAGCCATCGATCAAGGCGCCGGCGCTGGTGATGACCGGTGCGTTACCGTCGTTGTCGGCGGTGGCCTGGCGCAGGCGTTTCTCGGACTGGCGATGGTAGCCCAGGCCCATGGCCATGATTGCGACCAGGCAGGCATAACCCAGTACATCGACCTTGGCGTCCGACAGCTCAATGGCACAGCGGTCGGACTCGCCGTCCATGGCCGCCAGTTCCTCCTTGCGCACTTGCTTCATGCGCATGCGGCTGGAGTGAAAGGTGAAGCGTTCGGGGCGGATCAATTGGCGTGCTGCCAGCATCGCCGGGATCTCGGTTTCCATGGTGGTGTTGGAGCTCGGCACAATCTGGCCGATACGATAAGGCTTGATCACAAGCTATCTCCTTTGCAACGTGCGTTGAATTCAGGTCAGGGGCTGGCCGAGGAAATCGCCGAAAGCCGCGAAAAAACCTTCGAGGTCATCCCACGGAATCATGTGCCCGGCGTTTTCAACGTGAGCAATCTGGATCGCGGGTTGCAGGTCGCGAATTTCCGCTTCGTCCCCGGCCTGGATTACGCCGCCGCGACCGGCAACGATCAGCAGGGCAGGGACAGGCAGGTGCGGCAGATCTTGATGAAAGTCCACGTCATGAAAATCGTTGAAGGCGCGGACGATGGCCGGTTCGTAGCAGGTGTGCAGCCACTCGGCGCGTACTTGGAGCTGCTCCTCGGTCCAGGTCGGGCAGAAGGCGCGCATGGCATCGGCGTCCATCCCGCTTAGTGATTGGCGGATAGAGTCCACGTACCACGACAGCTTGCTCGGGTACTCGCGCCGGCCGGGGCCGGAGACGGGAGGATCGATCAGTACCAGGCTTTGCAGACCTTCTGGATTGCGTACGGCGCTGCGCACGGCAAACCGCGCGCCCATGGAGTGGCCGACCAGGTGATAGGCATTGATGCCCATGGCTTTGGCGAATGCGCCGATGTCATCGGCGCAGGCGTCGGTGCCGTAGTCCAGTTCCGGTCCGGTGGAGGACAGGCCGCGGCCACGAACGTCGAGTACGTAGGTATCGAAATACTGGCCCAGGCGCTCGGCGACAAACCCCCAGGTGATAGCCGGGCTGGTGATGCCGGGAATCAGCAACACTATCGGTTTGCCGGTGCTGCCCTGACCGCCATAACGCAGGTAGTGCTGTCGGATACCATTGGCTTGAACGTTGCCGCCCTGAATGAAGGTGCTCATGCGGCCACTTCCGATTTCAGTGGGTGGCCGTAGAGGTCATAACCATAGACCCAGGCCGGATCTTCCTGTGCGCGCAGCCAGGTGTTGGCATTGGACACCGCCTGTACTCGCGAGGCACGGTCCTTGCGGTTGGCTTCGTATAGCTTGAACGCGGTGCGGTAATCGGTGAGCCCGGTTTCCTGCAGGCAGCGGGTCAACATGGCGGCATCTTCGATGGCCATGCCCGCGCCTTGCGCCATGTGCGGTTTCATCGGGTGGCAGGCATCACCCAGCAACACCATCCGTCCACGGCTCCAGAGCGGTAGCGGGTTGCGATTGAGCAGCGGCCATTTGGTCACGCTTTCACTGGATTCGATCAACGCTTGAACGGTGGGGTGATAGCCCTGGAATGCGTCGTACATTTCGTCGCGGCTGCTATCGACAAAGCTGCCCTGGAAGTCCCAGGCCGGGTGCGGTACGCCGGTGACGTAGTAGTACTCATCGCGCTTGCTGGTGGTGTGGTAGACCATCATGTGACGATCTTCGCTCCACCACTTCACGCAGTTTTCAAAGTCCATGTTGTACTTGGCCAGCACCTCGCCGCGAATCAAGGCGCGGTGGGCAACCCAGCCGCTGTACAGCGGTCTTTCCGCTCCGAGCAACTCTTCGCGAATTTTGGAGTTGATGCCATCGGCGCCGATGACGATGTCGACCTCGGTGGTGGTGCCGTCGCTGAAGTGCAGGCGCACCAGATCATCGGTTTCCTCGATCCCGGTCAGGCGCTTGTTGAAGTGCACAGTGCCCGGCGCAATGGTTGACATTTGCAGTGCATGCAGGTCCCCGCGGTGCACGGTGATATAAGCCGCGCCGTATTCCTTGCGAGCGAATTCACCCAAGGGGATGCGGGACAGATAGTCACCGCTGGCGCCGTCGCGGCTGAACCAGAAATCAGGGTGCGAGCCCATGTCGCTCAACTTCTGCTCAATGCCCATGCGGCGGAAGATTTTCATGATGTTGGGGCCCATGTGGATGCCCGCACCAATACGGGAAAACTCTGGCGCCTGTTCATAAACGTCGACTTCGAACCCGGCTTTCTGTAACAGCGTTGCAGCAGCAGCGCCACCTAGACCGGCGCCGACGATTGCGATTTTTTGTTTGTTTCGCATGGGGCTTTTCCTTCGATTTGAATATTTGGCTGGTGAGATCGGGTTGTCGTCTCGCCGCGAATTGGAGTGTATACGCTATTGTTTTTCGAATGGAAGAGGCCGCTTTAAAAATAAAAATCAACGATAAACGGTACGCGTAACGCTTCGTAACCTATAAATAGCGGGTGCGTGTCGCTTTGTAACGTTTCGCTCCTTCTCTTGAGCCGTCCGTTAATTTGTTGTGCTATCGTCATTAAATAGCGTATACACTTTAAATTCGTGCAGCTGCCAAGCCCGCTGCCTTGCTTTGGTGCGCAGGGCGCGAGGCTCGAACGAACTCAACAGGTTAAGAGGAAGACAAGAAATGCCGGTAAGCGATTGCGAACTGACCCAGATGTTTGAACACGTGTTGAAACTGTCGAAAGTGGACTCCACTCAAAGTGTCGCGGTGCTGAAAAGCCACTACTCCGACTCGCGTACCGTGCGGGCGGCCATGGACGCCGCCCAGCGTCTTGGGGCCAAGGTCTATGCGGTCGAGTTGCCGTCATTCAATCACCCGATGGCCATGGGCAACGACATGACCGCTTACTGCGGCGACACCGCGCTGACCGGCAATATCGCCGCGCAACGGGCGCTGGAAGCGGCGGACCTCGTGGTCGACACCATGATGTTGCTGCACTCGCCGGAGCAGGAGCAGATCCTCAAGACCGGGACGCGCATACTGCTGGCGGTCGAACCACCGGAAGTGCTGGCGCGGATGCTGCCTACGCTGGCGGACAAAGAGCGGGTGATGGCGGCCGAGAAGCTGCTGAAGCAGGCGCGCTCGATCCACGTGAAGTCCAGGGCCGGCAGTGATTTCAAGGCGTTGCTCGGGCAATACCCTGCGGTCACCGAGTACGGTTTTGCGGATGAACCGGGGCGTTGGGATCACTGGCCCAGCGGTTTTCTATTCTCCTGGCCAAACGAGGAAACCGCCGAGGGCGTACTGGTGATCGACGTCGGCGATATCCTGTTGCCGTTCAAGAATTACTCGCGAGAGAAGATCACCCTGGAAATCGAAAAGGGCTTCATTACCTCGATCCATGGTGGCTTCGAGGCCGAATACCTGCGTGACTACATGAAGTACTTCAACGACCCCGAGGTGTACGGCATCTCCCATATCGGCTGGGGTTTGCAGCCGCGTGCGCAGTGGACCGCCATGGGCTTGCATGACAAAAACGACGGCATGTGCATGGATGCCCGGGCGTTCTACGGCAACTTCCTGTTCTCCACCGGGCCCAATACCGAGGTGGGCGGTACCCGAAAAACCCCGTGTCACCTGGACATCCCGCTACGCCATTGCGATATCTACCTCGATGATCAGGCGGTGGTCCTGGGCGGTGATGTGGTAGCGCCGCAGGCCTCTATCGCGCGGTGATATAAAAGAGGGGGGCACGGGACAGTGACCCACCACGATTGAGTTACCTTGATCCCCCTCGCAGGTTAATGTAAACGCCACTTACTTTTTTTTGATAGAGCCCGCCGTGCCGGATACGACAGACAACACCCCACAGACAACCGCGCCCTATGCCTTTTCCGAGCAGGTCGGTCATTTGCTGCGCAAGGCTTACCAGCGCAACATGGCGATCTTCCAGCAGAACGTCGACGATTCGCAGCTGACCGCTGTGCAGTTCATCACGCTGTGCGCCGTGCGTGATGCCGGACCTAGCTCATTGACCGAGCTGGTTAAGGCCACTGCGGTGGACCAGGCAACCATTCGAGGCATCGTCGAGCGGCTCAAGGCGCGCGACCTGATCACCCTGGAGCCAGACCCTCAAGATCGGCGCAAAGTCATCGTTGGCCTGTCCGACAGTGGCCATCAATTAGTGCGTGACACCGTGCCTCATGCTGCCCGCGTCAGCGAACTGACCATGGGTAATCTCAATCCGGCCGAGCGCGTTGCGATGCTGTATCTGCTGCGCAAGATGATCGATGACGCCGACGATTGACGAGTAAGAAACCGCCCCTGGCATTCTTCTTGCGTCTGATTCATGAAGTGGATACTTCATGAAAAAAATGTAGTCAGGGGTAACGTGAGGAGTCGGGTAGCCATCCCCCTCATCAAGCTCTAGAACCCGCGTGGCACTGCGCAGCCTGCGCATGCGGTACCGGTCACGCCATTTTCATGTAGTGATTACTTAATAAAAAGCCGCGTTTCATCAAGAGAGCGAGCGGTAACACACTGGAGAGTGCGACATGAGTGAGCAAGCACTGGTGCCGGAAAAGACCGTGACGCTTCACGTCAATGGCCAGACCACTACGGTCTGTGCCATGGCCGACACGCCGCTGTTACTGGTACTGCGTAACGATTTACAGCTCAACGGCCCGAAATATGGTTGTGGCCTGGGCGAGTGCGGCGCCTGCACGGTGATCATCGATGGTGTTGCGGCGCGGGCTTGTGTGTTTCCGTTGTCCAGCGCCGAGGGCCGGGAAATCACCACCCTCGAAGGCATTGGTACCCGTGAGCATCCGCACCCGGTGCAGCAGGCCTTCATTGAGGAGCAGGCGGCGCAGTGCGGCTACTGCATGAACGGCATGATCATGACCGCCAAGGCCTTGCTCGATCGCAACCCGCACCCCAGCGAGGCACAGATTCGCAACGAACTGTCGGCCAATCTCTGCCGCTGCGGCACCCATATCGAAATTCTTCGTGCGGTACTGCGTGCCGCCCGTCAAAAGCCTTGAACGGATTGATGACAATGACTCATGCAACGCTCACCCGTGATCAGCTGTTGGCCAAGTCTGGCGTTTTGTTGGTCGTCGATCAGATACAGCCACCGTCCGGCCCCGTCGCCAAAGGTGGTGTACCCGTCATCAAACCCAAGGAGCTAGCGTTGTTCCTTGCGGTCAATGACGATGGCAAGGTCTATGCGTTCAACGGCCACGTGGACTTGGGCACCGGGATCCGTACTGCGCTGGCTCAAATTGTCGCCGAAGAACTGGATCTGTCGCTGGACCAAGTCAGTATGGTCCTTGGTCATACCGACAGTGCGCCGAACCAGGGCGCAACCATCGCCAGTGCGACGATCCAGATTTCGGCCATCCCCTTGCGTAACGCCGCGGCTGAAGCCCGACGATTTTTGCTGGATCGAGCGGCCCGGCGTTTTGCCGTTGCGGCTGACACCTTACGGATAAACAGCGGGGTAATCAGCAGCGAAGACGGTCGCCAGCTCACGTTTGCCGAACTGGTGGAGGACGAGCGTGACCAGTTGACGATTTCCGGTGATGCGCCGCTCAAGCGTCTGGAAGATTATCGGCTGGTGGGCAAGGGCGCAGCGCGGGTGGACATTCCGGGCAAAGCCACCGGTGAGCTGACCTACGTGCATGACATGCGGCTGCCGGACATGCTGCATGGCCGGGTGATTCGCCCGCCTTATGCCGGGCTCGACAGCGGTGATTTCGTCGGCAACAGCCTGCTGGAGGTGGACGAGTCCTCCATCGCGCACATTCCCGGCATCGTGCGGGTGGTGGTGATTCGCGATTTTGTCGGCGTGGTCGCCCTGCGTGAAGAGCAGGCCGCGAAGGCCGCCCAGGCGCTGAAAGTCACCTGGAAAGCCTGGAACCACAAACTGCCGAACATGGATGACGTTGCTCAGGCCATTCGCGACAACCCCCGGGTACAGCGCGTAGTGCTGGACAAGGGCAATGTAGACCAGGCGCTGGAGCAGGCCAGCGAACGCATGACTCGCACCTATCTGTGGCCGTATCAGATGCACGGCTCCATTGGCCCTTCATGCGCACTGGCGGATTATCACGAGGATGGCATTCGCGTCTGGTCGGGCACACAAAATCCGCACTTGCTGCGCGCTGACCTTGCATGGTTGCTGGAGTACCCGGAAGAGCGGATCGAGATCATCCGCATGGAAGCGGCAGGTTGTTACGGGCGTAATTGCGCCGACGACGTCTGCGCCGATGCGGTGTTGCTGTCCCGGGCCGTCGGCCTGCCGGTACGGGTGCAACTGACCCGCGAGCAGGAGCATGTCTGGGAGCCCAAGGGCACGGCGCAACTGATGGAAGTCGATGGCGGCATCAATGCCGATGGCGGGGTGGCCGGTTACGATTTCCAGACCAGCTACCCGTCCAATGGTGCACCGACCCTGGCACTGCTGCTGACGGGGCGTGTCGAACCGGTGGCGGCGATGTTCGAAATGGGCGACCGCACCTCGATCCCACCCTACGACTTTGAACACATGCGCGTGAGCGTAAACGACATGGCGCCCATTGTTCGGGCTTCGTGGATGCGGGGCGTGTCGGCGCTACCCAATACCTTCGCCCATGAGTCGTATATCGATGAATTGGCCTTTGCCGCGGGTGTCGACCCCATCGAGTACCGTTTGCGTTATCTGAATGATGAGCGCGCCTCGGATCTGGTCAAAGCCACTGCTGCCCGCGCCGAATGGACACCGCGTACGCAGCCGATGCAAATCCCGGAACAAGACAACATCCTTCGTGGCCGGGGTTTTGCCTATGCCCGTTACATTCACAGCAAATTTCCAGGCTTCGGCGCGGCGTGGGCGGCGTGGGTCGCGGACGTGGCGGTGGACAAGCGCAGCGGCGAAGTGTCAGTCACTCGCGTAGTGATCGGTCATGACGCAGGGATGATGATCAATCCGGCCGGTGTTCAGCATCAGATTCACGGCAATGTGATTCAGTCCACCAGTCGCGTGCTCAAGGAGCGCGTGACCTTTGAAGAGTCCGCCGTTGCCAGCAAGGAATGGGGCAGTTACCCGATCCTGACATTCCCCCAGGTGCCGCAAATCGATGTGCTGATGATGCCGCGCCAGAACGAAGCACCCATGGGGGCGGGTGAGTCGGCGGCAGTGCCGAGCGCGGCAGCGATAGCCAATGCGATCTACGACGCCACCGGGATTCGCTTTCGTGAACTACCGATCACCGCTGAGCGTGTGCTGGCCGCGCTCAAAGGCTCGGCGGACGAAGCGAATGCCAATCCCCCTGATTCGCCAAAGGCCAAGCGCTCGAAATGGTTGTTTGGCTCATTGTTCGCAGCGTTCGGCGCGATACTTGGCGTGGCTGCCACGGCTTTGCCCTGGCGTGCGGAAATCGCACCGATCACGCCACCCAGCGCGGGCACCTGGTCTGCGGCGACGCTGGAGCGAGGGCGTTTGCTGGCGGCAGTCGGCGATTGTGCGGTGTGCCACACAGCGCCAGGCGGCGCGACCAATGCGGGCGGGTTGGCAATGCAGACGCCTTTCGGAACGCTGTACAGCAGCAACATCACACCTGACCCGAAAACCGGGATTGGCAGTTGGTCCTATTCCGCGTTCGAACGGGCCATGCGCGATGGCATCAGTCGCGATGGCAAGAATCTGTATCCGGCATTTCCTTACACTGCCTTCAGGAATATCAACGACGCCGATATGCAGGCGCTGTACGCGTACTTGATGTCACAGGCCCCGGTGAGCCAGCCAGCCAAGGTCAACGACATGCAGTTCCCATTCAATATGCGGCCGCTGATGGCGGGTTGGAACGCGTTGTTCCTGCGCAAGGGTGAAATCCAGGTGCAGTCGCAACGCAGCGAGCAGTGGAATCGCGGCGCCTACCTGGTCAATGGGTTGGGTCACTGCGCGGCCTGTCATTCACCGCGCAACCTGATGGGCGCGGAGAAGGGCGGTAAGAATTTCCTGGCGGGCGGCATGGTCGATGGCTGGGAAGCCCCTGCGCTCAATGGCTTATCCAAATCGCCTACGCCGTGGACTGAAGATCAATTGTTCACCTACCTGAGCAGTGGTTATTCCGATGCCCACGGTGTCGCGGCGGGCCCCATGGGGCGAGTGGTTAGCGAATTGGCGAAGCTGCCCAAAGCAGACATACGGGCGATGGCGGTGTACCTCGCGTCGCTCGATGGCACGGCGCAAGCACAGACTCGCTCAAGCACACAAACCGTAGCGCAACCCAGTGTCACCGCAGTGTCGTTGAGCAATGGTCGGCGGGTGTTTGAAGGTTCCTGCCAAGGCTGTCACGCCGATGGTCTTGGGCCGAAACTGTTTGGTGTCAGTCCCTCGTTGGCGACTAATACCAACCTTCACAGTACGCTGCCAGACAACCTGCTGAAGGTCATTTTGCAAGGCATCTCCAACCCGGCAACGCCGGACCTTGGTTATATGCCAGGCTTCAAGGACAGCCTGTCCAACAGGCAGATCGCCGAACTGACGGCATACCTGCGCAATCGCTTCGCCTCAGCGGAACCTGCGTGGCAAGGGCTGGAGCAGAAGGTCGCGCACTTGCGGGCCAATCCCGGAACTCATTGATCAGAGAGTCACTGAGACGCAGGCAGTGTCAGCACGCCGCGCACCACCAGATCGCTGATGAACGCCAGCCAGTCCTGCTGCTGGACTTGATCCGCCAGGTCTTGACCCAAAAATGAGGTGAGGGTGTGCCGGTTGGAGTTATAGAAGTAGCAGAGTGAGGCGATCATCAAGTAGACGTGATTGATGTCGATGTCCTGGCGAAACACCCCCTGCCGCTGACCCGCTTCGATGATCGGTGTGATCACGCCCAGCGTGGTGCCGGACAAGCGACGAAGCTCACTGGACTGCCTGGCGTGCGTGCCCTCGTGCAGGTTTTCGATATTGAGGATAGCGACGAATTCCGGATGCTTAACGTAGTAATGCCAGACGAATGCTACCCGATCACGCAGGGCCTGCACGGGGTTCGAAAGGTCCGGGCGTAGCATGCTTTCGGCTTGGTTGAATGCTTCATAAGTGTGCTCAAGCACCCGTACAAAGAGGTTTTCCTTGCTGCCGAAATAGTAATAGATCATCCGGTCATTGGACTCGGCTTCACTGGAAATCTGTTCGATCCGCCCGCCCGCATAACCATCACGGGTGAAGACCTTGACCGCGGCCTTGAGAATACGAGCCTTGGTCTGGTCGGCCTGCTGGGCTCTGATACCTGTTTTTTTGTTCACGCTGTTGCCCTTGACGATTATGCGTAGCGATATTTATGGCTGGGAAATGACCTGACATTCCGTGGTAGTGCGCCACCGATCTCTGAACTGGGCACTCCGGCCAAAGGGGTTCTTTGGGCGCCCCGGGGTTTCTCGTACACCGTATGCATCAGATCGATGTCGCATTGTTCTTCGACGAATGCAAGGGAATGAATAGTACTCCCGTTCACTGCGTTCGTCGGGTTGTTGGCAACGCTGTTTTCCCCGCAAACGAGGGGCCGATCACTTGAAGACGATGCGCAGAAATCAACTGAATTTGACCCGGGAGAGTGGCCATGTCTGATTTGTACGCCTTGCTCGATGCATTGGGTCAAGCCAACAGCACAAAGATCGATGCTGTACTCGCCACGGTCGTCAAGGTCGAGGGCTCGGCCTATCGGCGTCCGGGTGCGAGGATGCTGATTCCGCTTTTTGGCCAGACAGTCGGAACTATAAGCGGTGGTTGTCTGGAACAGGAATTGGCCAGGAAGGCCTGGTGGTTAACCGAGTCCGGCGGGGCAGTGGTTCGTCGTTACAGTACTGCAGCCCAGGAAGATGGGGGCGCCGATGATGAAGACGCGGCGTTGACGTTTGGACTGGGCTGCAACGGTACCGTGCATGTACTCCTGGAACGCCATGATGCCGGCAAGCCGAGTCTGTTGCTCGATGTGCTGCAACGGGTGAAGGCCACCGGCCAACCGGCAGCACTGGCAACGGTCATTTCGGCGGGTCGGACAGCCCGTGTGCGAGTCGGTGCTCGAATGGGACTGAACGCCTTTATGAACGAGTGTGAGGGCATCCACTGCCAAGCGCTTCAACACACCCTGCAGGGTGATTTGCGCAGTACCCTTGCGCGCAAGAAATCTCAGTTGATGATTTACGGAAGCGAAGCCGATGAAGTCGAGGTCTTTCTTGAATACATCGCGCCACAGCGCCGACTGATGATCTTTGGCGCGGGTCATGACGCCCAGCCTTTGGTGCGGTTCGCCAGGGTTTTGAACTGGCATGTAACGGTGGTGGACGGGCGTGCGCACTTTGCTCGCCCGGAACGATTCCCTGGAGCAAGCCAGGTCATTGTTGCGCCTATCGACGAGCCTTTTGACTTATCCAGTGCTGTCGACGGTGCCGCAGTGGTGATCATGACCCACAGCTTCCGACAGGATCGGCATTGGTTGGAAAACGTTTTGCAATGTTCACCTGCCTATGTCGGGCAGTTGGGTCCTCGAGAGCGAACAGAACGACTGCTTGATGAGATGGGCGCATCGGCCCGTTTGCGAGAAGTTGTGCCCGGGTTTCATTATCCGATTGGGTTGGATTTGGGGGGCGATACCCCGGCGAGCGTGGCCCTGGCCATTGTTGGCGAGATCACGGCCTACTTCAATGAGCGCAGTGGCGGCATGTTGAAATACCGCAAGACCACCATTCACCAAGCTTGTGAGCCAACCCACTCTCCAGCGGTGGGTAGCCTGCAGGCGAAAATGGAAGCGTAGCGGCTACAGGGACTTGTGCAGTTTTGCGGTTCAGGCTTTCTAAACTGGCAGATCACCTGCTGTGTCCTCTGTACGAGCGGTTGATACGATCCTGATATCGATGGGTTTTGAATTCGAGTTTTTATCCTCGATGGCGCGAGCCTGGATTGCGCCGCAGCGGTTGTTGCGCGCCGGTTCTTCTGGCGCATGAGGCTTAGATGCGGAAACTGCCAACCAATTGCTTCAGGCGCGCGACCTGCTGCTCAAGGTCTGAGCAGGCCCACAAGGTCGATTGAAAAATTTCCATGCCTTGCAGATTCAGTGTGTTGATCTCGCTGATGTCCATGTTGATCGAGTCAACCACGGCGGTTTGCTCCTCGGTGGCGGTGGCCATCGACTGGTTCATGCCGTCGATTTCGCCGATGCGTAGGGTCACGCTGCTCAGGCGCTCGCCGGCAATGGACGGTCAGCGTTTGTACCTTCGTCGTTTTTAGTTGTTCAGCCTCTACGTTAGCCGCGGCATACGCCTGTGCCTTGGCGGTTTTCTTGTGTTCGTTGGGATTGATCTGCTCATCGATGAGGGCTCGAGCCTGGTTGCGGGCCTTGCGGATGTCCGTCAGGGATTTGCGCGGCCAGGTTCCGCAGGCGTACTCTTTGTTCTGCTCGCTCCACCGATACCGATAGAAAAAACTGACCGACACGCCGTCCTTACGCACCGAAATTCGACCGGCCAGATTGCCATCCTCCCTGAGGATTCGGCCGGCATCTTCAGCGGTCAGCGACTCGAGTTCTTTGATGGTAATTTTGGCCATGAAATGGACTCCCCCCTACTTTTCCCCCCACAAAAACGCCGGCTCTTGATGGACGTTACTGGACTCTCGCAGAGCAGAACACCGCTGGAACTCAAGTAAATACTCGCTTTGAAAAATCCAGAGTAAAATTTTGGAAGCTTTCAAGAAGTACGAAAAAGGAGATGGGGTGCTAGGGGTCGAGTGTTCGAATCACTCCGTCCCGACCATATTTATCAATGAGTTAGCCCAATCTGAAAAGGTTGGGCTTTTTCATATCTGCGATTTAGGCTTTCTGGTAGTTAAATGGTAGTGAGTTGAGACTTGCTGGCGCCTTGCGCTGCTATGTCGGGTTGGCAGTTACTGGATAGTAATCAGTGCGAATGCAAGCGGACCCCATCCTATCGGTTCAAAACAGACCTCTCTGGATTACTGCTCTGGATTACTGCGGCTTTTGCGAGTGGCCTACGTCTTCCGGGGTGGGGTGGGGGATTGAAAAAGTCGAACAGACGATGGAATCAGATATGTAAGTTCACTGCCGTATAGGCAGCTCAGAAAGTGGGTCAGGGTAATTAGTTGAGCGGTCATATGGAAGGATCTGAGAGGACGCCATCTCCCCGGAAATAGATCATTCCAAAATTGTGAGCAGCATGAGGATCGCCAGCGTTCGCTGCAATTCCCCCTATCTGGCGTTCGCCGCCCTGATCGCGGCTGGGCTTTCGGTAATCGACGAGAAGCTGGTCTTGCCGGATCCATTTGTCGGCGATGCCTATCGGGATAGCGAACTTCCGGAAATTCCGAAGACGCTGCGGGAGGCGATCGAAATCGGCTCGGATTCGATCTGGCTGCGCGAGGCCCTGGGCAATGAGGTTGTTGATCATTACCTCCACACCGCACGATGGGAGCAGTCCCAGTACGACCGGCGTGTCATGGACTGGGAGTTGGCCCGGGGGATTCGAGGGGGGGAATCGCTGCCTGGCTGTCTGCACTTCTGGTTGGCTTATCCAGTAACCACAAACAGTCACGGCGCTATAGCGACGGATGCAGCCCTCCATCCATGTCGATGACCGCTCCGGTCACGTAACTGGCTCGCGGGCTGGCCAGGAACAGCGCAACATCGGCGATTTCCTCGGGGTTTGCCAGCCGCCCGATGGGCAGTGCGGCTTCCTTGGCTTTCAACACGGCCTCGACGGTCGAATTGCCCAGCCCGGCCTCGAAGGCCAGGGTTTTTTCCGTGCGCTCGGTAAGGGTCAGGCCGGGGTTGATTGCGTTGATTCGTATGGCACTCGACGCATAGGCGTTGGCCAGGCCGGCGTTGAGAAACAGTAACGCGGCGTTGGCCAGGCCACCGGCCAGATGGTTGGCCATCACATGGCGGCCGCCAATGCCGATGATGTTCACAATAGCCTTGTCCTCCCGTGAACCGCTGCCACGCTGGCGGCGAAAACACTGTAATGCCTCGTTCTGCATGTTCAGATAGGGCGTGAACTTGGCGTGCAGGGCCGCGTGGAAGTGGGCCGGCTCCAGCGCATCGAGTGCATGCTTCTTCGCTGCGCCTGCACAGTTGATCAGGATGTCGAGCGGCCCCAGTTCTTCCTCAAGGATCGCCATGGTCGACGCGCAACCATCGGCCGAGGCCAGATCCTGGGCATGGGTGATCACCTGTAATCCGCGCCTGGCGAACTCGCCCCGGGCTGCCTCCAGATGGGCACGGTCGCGGGAAATGATCGCGACCTGTGCGCCCTCTGCCGCAAATGCCAGGGTACAGGCCAGTCCAATGCCTTTGCTGCCGCCGGTGACGATCACGCGTTTACCGTTCAGGTGCAGATCCATGCTCACTCCGTTTGGTTGTTTCCGGGGTTCAGTTCATTTAGGTAGACATCGACTTCACTGGCCAGCCAACTGGAAAATTCCCGCTGCTTGGCTTCCGAGCGCTCACGGTTGGGCAGCACTTGCCAGTAGGGGTAAGGGTAGGGGGCTGTGAACTCGGAAAGCTGCACGAGCTCTCCGCGTTGGATAGCGTCGTGCACAAGGCTGCGACGCTCCAGCGCAATGCCCTGGCCAAGGCGCACGGCCTGCAGCACCAGGTTGGAGTCATTGCTGCAAAGGCCGATGCGCGGAGCATCAAGATCCAGGCCTGCCGCCTGGCACCACGGCTGCCACGACTCCATGTTGAAGATGATGTTGCTGCTGATGATCTCTTCGGGGGTCTGCGGCAGCGCCCCATCATTGAAATGCGGGGCGGCAACCACGACCGTTTCATCGTGAAACAGCAGGCGGTGCTCCAGCCCGTCCCAATCGCCCTTGCCCATGCGGATACCGACATCGACAGACTCGCGAGTCAGGTTCGATACAGCCAGACTGGCCTGTAGACGAATGCTGATATGCGGTTGCAACTGCTGGAACCTTGGCAGACGAGGCAGCAGCCAACTGAAGCCGAACGATGGCAGAACGGCAACCACCAGCTCAGTGGATTTGGGCTGAGTCTTGATCAGTCGCGTGGCTTCGGCGATGTCGCTCAACGCTTCGCGGATCTGCAAGGCGTAAAGACGTCCGTCTTCGCTGACCCGCAAGCCGCGCCCCTCACGGACAAACAGGGTGACACCTATCATCTCTTCCAGCACTTTGATCTGCTGGCTGATGGCCGAATGGGTGACATGCAGTTCTTTGGCGGCGGCGGTGACACTGCCCAGCCTTGCAACCGATTCGAAACTGCGCAGACAGGTGATCGGGGGAACACTCGACATGTAATTTATTCTTACTGGTTATGGTAAAAAATACCGATATTCTAGCCGGTTGGTTCCATATAGTGTAAGTAATAGTGAGGTCTCTGGCCCGAGGGAGGACGAGTGCAATGGACGACGCATGGGGTGCACGGCAAACAGCAACGGGCAGGTCGGGTTTCGATGACCAGCAATGGCTGCAGGTTTCACTGGCCAAGGCGCAACTACTCTCGGTACGTTTCGCTCAGGACATTTATACACGGGCGGTCAGTGGCACACATTGGATCAGCACCGATGGCATCGATTTCTCGATCGGCCCCGGTGAGCGAGTGAAACTGTCGGCGGGGCTTGCCCTGATCGACGGCGAGGGAACGTTGCAGCTATCGCCTGTCGATGCGCCCGTAGAGCGGCACGCGAACTTGCGGTCGTGGCGGCTGGTCAATCTTTTCAAGCGCCGGGCATTGGCGCTGCAGATCAATATCAACTAGGGAGAGTGACGGATGAAACTCATTGGAATGCTGGATTCACCTTATGTTCGCAGAGTGGCTATTTCGCTGGATCTGTTGGGGGTGAAGTTCGAACATGACCCGCTGTCGGTGTTTAGCACCTTCGAGGCGTTTTCCAGGATCAACCCCGTCGTCAAGGCGCCGAGTCTGGTGCTCGATGACGATTCCGTGTTGATGGATTCGACGCTGATCATCGACTATTTCGAAACCTTGAGCACACCGGAAACCAAACTGTTGCCGCAGCAGCCCAAGGCATTGGCCGCGGCCTTGCGCACCCTAGGCCTGGCGCTGGCAGCGTGCGAGAAAACCGTACAGATTGTCTATGAGCACAATCTTCGTCCGGCCGAGAAGCTGCACCAGCCCTGGGTCGAACGCGTCACCCGCCAGTTGCTGGCAGCCTGCGCCGAGCTGGACAAACAACTGGCGGCGCAACCGTCACAAGGCGTGCGGCCCGATCAGGCCGCCATCACCAGCGCAGTTGCATGGTCGTTCATGCAGTTGATGCTGCCGGACGTGGTCAAGGCCGACGACTTCCCGACTCTAAAGGCCCATGCGGCGCATCTGGAACAGAGCGATCTGTTCAAACGCTACCCCATTGCCTGACCCCGAGCGCGGATCGGGCCTGATCCGACCGCGCCGACTTCCAGCCTGCCATTGCTGGCGTGTTTGAGCCGCTGCCATGTACACACTTTATTTCTCGCCTACGGCCAATGGTCACAAGATCGTGATCATGCTGGAGGCGCTCGGCGTTGCCTATCAGATCCAATGGGTAGACCTGGCGAAGGGTGAGCAACACCTGCCGGACTTCGCCCGATTGACTCCCCATGGAAAAATTCCGGTACTGGTCGACCATGAGCAGGGGCTGACCCTGCCCGAGTCCGGGGCCATCCTTCAATACCTGGCCGAGAAACACGCGCGTTTTCTGTCGCCGGCGGGGCCCGAACGCTATGAAGTGCTTCACTGGCTGGCATGGCAGATCAGCAGCCTGGGTCCCATGGCGGGACAGAACTATCACTTCCTGCATCAGAATGCCGAAGGCAACCAGTACGCCCGAACCCGCTATCTGGAGCAGACCGTACACCTGTTCAATACAGTGGAGAAAGCGCTGGCCGATCGTGACTTCATCTGCGCCGCCTATTCGATTGCCGACATGGCCATCTACCCTTGGTTGCGCATCCATGCCCAATTGAAAGTGGATATCCAGGGCCTACCCAATATCGTCGGGTATCTGCAGCGGATCGCCGGCCGGTCGGAAGTCGTGGCCGCCTATGCCAAAGGGGCAGCGGCCAAACCGCTGTCCCCGGCACATAATCAGGCGGGCGCGACGGCAGGCTGAGTCGTGGCGTAGCAGCCGCCGTGGAAAATCAGCGGCTCACCCTGGGCATGGTTGAAATCGAGCACTTCGCCCAGGAATATCCAATGGTCTCCACCGTCAAGCTGACGGTACTTGAAGCATTCGAACTGTGCGATGGCGCCGTGAATCAGGGGCATATCGTGCTTGCCCAGCGCGTAGCCGACGTTGTGGAATTTGTCGGGCAGCGGTTTGGCAAAACGGTCGCTGACCTCCCGCTGCCCGTGCGAAAGCACGTTGATGGCGAAACGGTCGGCGGCCTGGAACGCTGGAGTGCTCCAGGACTCCTTGCGCAAGCTCCACAGTACGAGGGCCGGTTCCAGCGAAACGGAGTTGAAACTGTTGACCGTCAGGCCGGTTGGCTGCCCAAGGGGATCGAGAGTGGTCACGATGCAGATGCCGGTGGCGAACTGGCCATAGGCATTGCGCAGGGCACGCTTGTCCGTAGCAATGGTGTTCATCGATGTTCCCTTCTCAAACGAATGATGAATGGCCTGTAATGGACGCCAGGCATTGACCCAGGATCGACAGTCCTTCGAACAGCGATGGACTGTCGATAGTCAATGGCATCAAGAAGCGGATGACGTTGTTTCGGGGGCCGCAAGCGAGCAGCAGCAAGCCCCGTTGCTGCGCCTGCCGTACAAGTTGGCGCGTCATCTCCGTCGCGGGCACGGATTGCTGGCGATCTTCGAAGAGCTCCATCGCCACCATCGCGCCTAGGCCACGGATCCGGCAACTGATGCCCAGGCCTGCGGTCGTTTCGATAAGTGCTTGGGTCAGCGTGTCGCCCAGGTTGAGCGCCTTGCTCAGCAATCGTTCCTCATCGATCACGTCCAGCACCGCCAGGGCCGCGGCACAGGCCAGCGGGTGGCCGGAATACGTGCCACCCAGCCCGCCGGGGCCGATGCTGTCCATCAGATCCGCGCGCCCGACCACTCCCGACAGCGGAAAGCCGCCGGCCACCGATTTGCCGAACACAATCAGATCGGCATGGGCGCCCATTTGCTCCATCGCGAAAAACGTGCCCGTGCGTCCTGCGCCGCATTGCACTTCATCGGCGACCAGTACGATGCCGTGTTTGTCGCAAAGGGCCCGCAGCGCCGCCATGAACGGCGGTGGTGCAACATGGAAACCGCCTTCGCCCTGAACCGGCTCGATGACGATTGCCGCGATATCGGTCGGAGCCGCGTCGCAGTAGAAAATTCGCTCCAGGCTGGCCAGGGCCTGCGCCGTGTCGACCCCATTGGAAGCGTCAGGGAATAGCGCACGATACACGTGACCGGGCATCAGCCCCATCGCGGTGCTGTACGGCGAAACCTTGGCGGTCATGGCCATCGTCAGGAACGTCCGACCATGGAAGGCCCCTGTGAACGCGATGACCCCGGTACGTCCGGTGGCCGCGCGCGCCACTTTGATGGCGCTTTCCACCGCCTCGGAGCCGGTGGTCAACAGCAGGCAGCGTTTGTCGAACGGGCCCGGCATGTTCCGGTTGATGCGTTCGCACACAGAGATGTAGCTCTCGTAGGGCGTTACTGCGAAACAGGTGTGCGAGAAATGTTCGAGCTGGGTGCGCACGGCCTCGACCACTCGAGGGTGCAAATGCCCGGTGTTGAGGGCGGCAATGCCGCCGGCAAAGTCAATGTAGTTTTTGCCGTTGGCATCGATGAGGCGTGAGTTGTAGGCGCTTTGTACGTAGACGGGGTGAAGCTGATTGATTCCCCGTGCCACGGCCAACTGCCGACGGGCGTCCAATGTAGGGAATTCACTCTGCATGGGTTGTCCTCCAGGCGATAGGCTTGTAGAGCCCGGCACAAGCGCATTACGCGTGCCGGGCTGCGTCAGTGTCGGATCAGCGCTGACGCCATTCGGCCAGCGCCAGATCGGCAGCCTTGTTCAAGGCTTCACGGTCGCCGTATCGGTAGCTGTCGAGGAAGTCGAATTTCACCGGCATCGCGCCACGGTCGAACAGCGGTTTGATACCGCCGGGCGCGTTGTGTGCCCACAACAGCAGCGAATCGGCGAACGGCTGGCTGGCACGGGACAGGAAACGGTTGGAGAAGTCGGCAAAATCGATAGGCAAATGCTCGCGATTTTCGTCGAACAGCTTCTGCAGGATTTCAATGGTGTGCGCTTCGCTTTGATTGCCGGCTGCGTAGCTTTCCATGGCCTCGCAGGCGTGTTCGAACAGCGCCTCGTAGGCCGGGCTTTCTATGGACAGGTGACCGGCATAGGTGGAGTTTTCGAAGGCCTGTCGCAATTTGTCATCGTCGCCGTCGGCCAGGTAGTCTGAGTAGATCTTGCGCAAGCGCAATACGCCGATGTAGCTGCCGCTGATCCAGACCCGGAACCAGGCATTCCACAACGGGAAGCTGTCGAAGGCGGTAAAGGAATTTGCGACCAGCCGGTCATTGATCCTGACCACTTCCAGGCTGTAGTCCTGGTAGGCGAGGAAGTCGCGCTTGTTCCAGGTGTTGGTTTGGACGGCCTCGATGAGCGCCGGCGCCATCCGGGCAATCGACTCGAAGGTGTTGACCAGACCGCGGGAAAACAGTGGATCGACAAACCCCACCGCGTGTCCCAGCAAGCAGTAGCGATCGCCCACGCTTTCGCGGCTGGTGTAGTTGAGGCGTGGCGCCACGGTCCATTCCCGGACACGGGCAGCCCCTTCAAAATGCCGCGCTACGGTCGGGTGTTCATCGAGGAAGCGCTGGAATTCTTCTTCCGGATCGACTGCCGGGCCATGTTTGTCGATATCCACTTGCAGACCGATGCTGCACAGGGTGTTGGTCGAATGCGGATGGTTGTCGAACGGGATGATCCACAACCAGCCGCCTTCGAACATATGGTGCAGGGTGCTTTGTGCCAGCGCCGTCGGCGAACCGGTCACGTCGGTGCCGGCCACAACTTCTTCATACAGTTTTACGCCGGTCATGTGTGTGAATAGCGAACGAGTGCGTGCCTGCATTTCCCGCGCCCCTTTGCGCAGACCGAACTTGTCGGCGATCGGCGAGCGATAGCCGGCGGCGTCGACCACGTAACTGGCCTGGATCCGCTCGTTGCCCAGATTCAGTAGCATGCCATCGGGTGTTTCTTCGATGTCCTGGATGCGCACCTGTTGCCGGATGGTCGCCCCCAGGCGCGCCGCCAGGGCCAGGTAGTAGGCATCGACATCCTGGCGGAACAAGTGGGCTTCCGGTGCGATCACTGGTGTGGACACGACATCAAGCGGATCGTGTTCGCGGTTCTTGCCGTTCCAGGCGAAGCTGAAGGCCAGTTTGATGCCGGCGCTCGATGAGCCAACGTGTTTGATCAATGAATTCAGCTCGCCAGGGTAGGCCAGCTCCGGAATGCCGTAGCGCTTGGCCAGGATTTTCAGCAGCACGGCGCTTTCCGGCACCATCGATTCGCCAACGGCGAAACGGGGGTGGGTACCCGCATCGATGATGACGGTCTTGACGCCTTGATTGGCCAGAATCGCACCAAGCATGGTGCCCGCGATACCGCTACCGATGATTGCAACATCAAAAGTCTGGTTTTGCATTTTCGATTTCTCAACGTGGAGGGCGAATAGGGACAGTCACAAACAAACAAGCCGGGTTTCGACATCGATCGCACGATCGACCCCGAAATCAGCGCGACACAAAAAGAGGTAATCGGCCTGACCGCTTTGCAGCCAGTGGTGTGCCAGGCTCTCAGCGATGGGCCTGGCAGTGGCGCCAGGCATCGTGAGTACCAGCGTCGGCCCTTGGAAACCGTACCGGGTACAGCAAACGGAGAGCGGGGCGCCGGCATTGGCGTTGATGAAGTCGATCGGCGACACACGGCTGCGCGCTTGGACGTCGCCTACGATCTTTGCTGTCAGATGACTCGGAAACGCGCTGCCATACTGGATCATCCCGACATTGCCCCGATGGGCGTGCAGCACGTCCTGGTGGCGTCGCTGCAAGGCGTCGACGCTTTCCAGCACGCTGAAGACCAGGGGGTCGGCACTCTTGAGGCCCCGACGCAAGGATTCGTCGAGATCCGAATAGGTCAGCGAACTGGCATTGCTGTTGTCGATTGTTTTCATCTCAGCTCCTCAGGCGGCCTTATTGGTCAAAGCGCTGGAAAACCAGAGCGGTGTTGAAACCGCCGAACCCAATGGTCAGGCTCAGGCCCACTTTGCTGCGGGTACAGGCCGGCTCCCGGATCGGCAGATCGAACTCCAGATTCGGCAGCGGCTGCTGCAGGCCGAAGACTGGCGGAACACGCTGGGTCTGCAAGGCTTTGATCAGGGCGATGGCTTCAATGGCACCGGTGGCCCCCAGGGTGTGCCCGAAGGCGCCCTTGGTCGCGAAGACCAGGGGGTGGTAGTCGCCGAAGTACTCGTTGTAAGCGGCACTTTCGACGCGGTCGTTCGTATAGGTGCCCGAACCATGGGCATTGATGAGACCGATCTGGTTGCGGCTCAGGTCGGCCTCGGCCAGCGCGCGATCCAGCGCCAGACGAATGCCGGCCCCCGTTTCGTCCGGCGCGGTCAGGCCGGCGGCATCGTTGGAGGCGCCGCATCCGACCAGATAGGCATAGGGCTTGTGTCTCTCCAGGCCTTCGCGCTGCAGCACGACAAACCCCGCGCCCTCGCCGAGAAGGGTGCCGTCGTGGCTTTGGTCGAAGGACTTCAAGGTGGTAGATGACAGCGTGCCCAGTGCGGTGTGTGCCAGCCGCTTGGCATCCCCCAGCACATCGGCGCCCCCGCAAACGCACAGGTCGGCCTGCCCGGAGCGGATCAGGTGCGCGCCAATCAGAATGGCATCCGAGCCCGATGAACACGCCGTCGACAACGCCAGCGGAGTCATGCCGACCCGAGCGCCGACTTCATCGGTCCATTGGTTCAAAGGATCCTGGTGATGCGCCTCGCTGTCGAGGCGGTAGCCCAGGCTCGTACCTATGATCAGGAATGCGTGTGGGTTCGGTGTTTGCGCATCGACCTTCGCATCGGCCAGTGCGGATTTGACGCATTGCGCGGTGAGTTTGATCAGCCGCGCCTTGCGGTCGGGGCTGTCGACGTCCTCTAAGTAGGCAGCGCGGTCGTTTTTGAGCCGCAACTCACTGGGCAATTGCCGTATGCCTGACTCTCCATCGAGTAGACGGGAAACCACAGCATTCACGTCATAGCCTAATGCAGTGTTCCATCCCAGGCCTGTCACAACGACGACATTTGATCGGATATCCATGATCGCCACCTCAAACATTTGCATAGGAATAAAGCGTTGCCAGCGTCGATACCGGACAACTAACTGAAATCGAAGACCCGTTGAAACTCGTCGAGCGGTTTACCGCTCACCGGTGATGGATGAAAGTTGTCTTCGATCACGAGCCCCTTGAGCTCGATATGGCGAACAAAAGGTTCTTTCTGCAGCCAGCGTTCGCTATAAATGAACGGCGTAGCGATATCGGCGGCATTGAAACCGTCCAGTTCGGCTGGATGGACAACTTTGCGGTTGGGCTTGTCCAGTACCTGGGCGTAGGCAGACACATCGAAGTAACGGATGCGCTGTTCCCTCACGACGGCATTGATGCAATGCCAGCGCTGGGGCAGGTACAGATAGTTCACGAAGATGTTGCGCACGGCATAAACGCGTTCGCCGGTCATGACATGCAGCAATGTCCCGGCGACATCCGCCATTTGCGAACAGAAGCAGGGCAGGCGACTGCCGGGGTCAAGCATCGCCTGCAAGTAGTCATCAACGCTCAACGCCGCAATGATGTTGTCCCGATAATGCTCATAGCGCGTTATATGAAGCGACCATTCATCCTTGGGGTACTTCAGGCGAACGATCTCGGGGGAATACGTCTTGAACACATCCGGCTCTTGCAGAACGTGACACAGGGTCAAGGGAACGCTGGCCATGATGTCTTCAATCGAGCCAAGTCCGTGCTGCGCGATGATCTGTTGAGCCAATGAACGGGTATGACTGTTCATGAAGGTTCCTTACTTGTGGTTCGTCATGCTCAAGGCATCGCGATGCAGCAGCGCTATCGCCAGCGGCCGCTCGTAATGTTTGAGTTGTTTCAAAAGGCGGGTCTTGAAGTAGTCACCCTCGTTTTCCTGAACTACGTCACGATCAACGGTCAGTTCCAACTGAAATCCCGCCGGAACGGACGAGTCGCTCACCACTTCGGTTCTGCACGCCAGGACACCGGGCACGCGCTTGCACATCTGTTTGATCGCACCCAGGTTCACTTTCTCGTCACGGATGACGATGAAGTCGGAGTGACGACCTTTGAAGTACAGATAACCGTCGTGATCCTGGCTGAAGATGTCGCCTGTTTTCAGCCAGCGCTTGCCGTTCAACTCGATGATCGGAGTGTGGCTGTCCTGGCCTATCTTTCTGGTCAGCAACGTGTCCGAACTCACCAGCAACTCGCCTTCGGCGCTGTCCGGGCTCGGCCGCAGAATCATGACCTGAGTGCCCTCCAAGGGCAGCCCGACTGAACTCAGTTGCTGGGGTGATGCCCGATGCGCCGCGCAGGTCGACACCCGCGGACCGGCCTCGCTGATGCCGTAAGTCAGGTACAGCTCCAGCCCTGGATTGGCGGTCAGGCATTGGTTCACTTCCGTCGCGGCTGCCAGATCGCCCCCCACAGTCAGCAGGCGCAGGCACCCCGGAAGCGACTGTGAATGGGCATTGATCTGTCGCAGCAGCACCGGCGTCACGGAGCTGGCCGTGATGCGATGCTCGTGGATGTCCTCCAGGTAGGTGGGCACAAGAAACGGAGGGCCGCTGATGACAAGGTGGGCGCCGAGCTCCAGTGCCGCAATCGTCTGGGCGACCAGTGCCGTGGAGTAGTACATCGGCAGGTTGACCAGAATGCGGTCGGTTCGGCCGAGGCCGATGCTGCGGGCATGGCGCAGCGCGTTGTTTTGCAAGGCGCTGAACCAGTGGACGCACCCGCTGCTGAAGGCCCGTGACGTACCTGAAGTGGCGATGACGACCTGGCCCGGTTGTGTGATTGGCAACGGTGCATTCTGCACCCGGCCCACCTGCCAGCGCCCCAGGTCTTGCACGTTCTGCACCCCGTAACTTTCCCAGGTCGCGTCGTGAGTGGCCGAACGGATCAGCGCGCCGGCACCGAAATCCCGTACCATCTGCATGACCCGATCCCCGGGGGTCGTGGGTGCGATCAAGGCCGGAACGTGGTTGCTGTTCAAGACGGCGGCGAACATGGCCAGTAGATCGGGGCTGTTGGGGACGGCGATCAACACCACTTGTCCCGCCGGCAGCGATTGATCCAGCCAGTAGGCGATGTATTGCCGGTAAAGCCGGGCTACATCGGTTCGCTCGCCCACGCTGGCGGTGGTGGAAATGTTTTCCAGTTGGCCGGGAGAAATGAAGTCTTCCCTTTGCCCGATATTGGTGAGGCTTTTCATCGTTGCAACGCCCCGGACTTTTCAATGATCAGGCTGGACAGCGTGTGCACGCTGAAGAAGTGCTCGGGAACAAACTCTTCTTCATCGATCTGGATCTTGAACTCCTCTTCGCACTGGAACTTGAGTTCGATAAAGCCAATGGAGTCGACACCCACTTCCGATGCCAGCCCCGCCGTCTCGTTGATTCCCGCAATCGGAATGTCCAGGTCAAGACGCTCGGAGATGATTTCCTTGATCTTATTGGCTACAAGAATTGCATTCAGCTGAGTCATGTTTAGCTCCACAAGGGTCATTGCATCAATTGAAGTTTTTTTCCGCGATGGCGGGCCGGGCAAATACCTGGGTGTTGCGTTGCGTCAGTCGACGAACCAGAGGCGTGGTCGTTGCCGTGACGATCAGCGCCACGGTCACCAGCAAGCTGTAAACGGTCGGGGAAATGAGGTGCAGCTCCAGTCCGATGGACAGCACAACCAGCTCCATCAGGCCGCGGGTGTTCATCAATGCACCGGTCAATGTCGAATCCCGGGTAGAGAAGCCGCTGCGGCGAGCGCCGATGTAAGCACCGAGAAACTTGCTGACAAAGGCCGCGACCAAAAAAATCAGCAACCATTGGAGCTCCACGGCATTGCTGACAGTGGTCAGGGAGGTCTTTAGTCCGGCGCTGGCAAAGAAGATCGGCAGCAGAAATAACCTCAGGAAGCCGCCGATCTGCCGGTTCCAGTAACTGGCAAAACCAGGCGCGCGGCTGATCATGGCGCCCGCCAGCAGGGCACCGATTCCGGCATGAAGTTGCAGATGCAGGGTCACCCAGGCGCTTGCCAGCAGGTAACACAGCACCCAGGGTAGGTGTCGCGGGTACTCGGAAGCGTCGATCCTAGCCAGACTGCGCTCGATCCACTGCAATGATAGGACGATGTAACTCGCCACCCCCAACAGCAGGCAGAACCCGAACAGCGCGACCAGTTTCAAGTCGTAGCGGAACGCGGCGAACACGATGACCGCGCCCAAGGCGAGCCAGCCTGCAATGTCAGTCAATACTGCGGCGCGAAGCGTGACAGCCACGGCAGGCAGATCGTTGATTCCCAGGTCTTCAACGATGCGGATCATGACGGGGAGCGCGGAGACGGCCAGCGCAATGCCGCAAAAGACAATAAAGGAGAACTTGTCGAAACCGGATGCCAGTACCGGGTGCGCGTACCAGGCCACAACGACGCCCGTTATGAAGGGTAGTACGAGGCCAGCAACGGCAACTCTGAGAGCAGATTTGTTTTCCTGATGAGAGCGAAGACTGTCGGTCGGAGAAATATGCATGCCGACTTCAAACATCAACAAGACCAGTGCAAGTTCAGCCAGCGTACTGATCCAGCCAATATTTTCGGCGGCAAACAGGGAAGACTGTACGCCCAGTGTTTGAAGTAACGGTTGCAGAAAAGTGGGGCCAAGCAGGATGCCTGCGGTGATTTCTCCCACCACCCTGCATTGACCTATGCGTTGCGCCAAACCACCTAACAGCTGGCCGACAAGAAGAATCGCTAATAATTGCAGGGTGAACATAACAGTCATCTCCAGCAGTGCGAGTGCGCGGGCACCACCAGACGCATAACTTGCCGTCCGGTAAGTTAATGAATTAGTGGCAGGGATTTAGCTGGTTACTGGCGCGGATTCTTATTTAACTGTCTGTATGTCGAACGCGGCGTTCTTACTATTCTTCCAGGTTATTACCAGACCCAGGGTCGTTACGATGAATGCACTTATACAAATGCCTTGCCAACCTGATTGCTGGTAGATGTAACCGGCAGACAGTGAACCCAGGGCACCGCAGCCGTAATAACAGAGCATGTACACCGCAAACAGACTACTGCGCAGGCCGGGGTCAAGCCGAAGCGCGCGGGTCTGGTTCGCCACTTGGGCTGAAAAGCAGCCCAGATCGAACAGAATGACTCCAATCGCCAGCCCGACAATGGAATGGGGGAACAAGTACAGGATGACCACTCCTGCAAGCACCAGCAGCAGGCCCAAGGCGATGACGGCGCGACTGCCGATCCGGTCTGCCAGGGCTCCTGCGTAGCGGGACATCAGTAATCCGGCAATCCCAGCTAGGCCGAACAGTCCGGTGGTCGTAGGGTCAAGGCTGATGGGGGCGGCCTGCAAATGCAGCATCAAGGCCACCCACAGCATGCTGAAGACAAAGAACCATGCCCCGCCCACCATGACCGACTCCCTCAGGACGGGGTATCGCCCAAGAAGCCCCGGCAATTTCCCGAGCACCTGGCGGTAGGACGTTTTGTGCAGGGCCGGGGAAGAAGGCATTACCAGCCACCCCACGACCGCCAATGCCAGCATCAACGCCGAGATGCACATCAGCATGTGCTGCCAGCCCCAGGCCTGGGCGATCGCTCCGCCCACGAACCTGGCAAGCAGGATGCCTGCGCTGATCCCCATGGTGATAGTGCCAACCGTGCTGCCCCGTTCGCTCAACTGGAATCCCAGTGCATTGAGCTGAATCGCATTGGTCGCCATCACGCCGATCACGATGCAGGTGACGAAGAACAGAGCGGGGGACGTACACAGTGTGGCCAGCCAGATCGCCGCGCCAAGTACCAGGAACTGCCAGATGATCTGGGTGCGCTTGTTGAACACATCCCCCAGCGGAACGATCAGCAAGATGCCGAGCATGTAGCCGATCTGGGTGCTGGCTGCGATGAGACCGGCGCTGGACAGGTCAATGCGCAGGGTATTGGCGACGGCGGGCAATACCGGTTGCAGCAAATAATTGCTGGCCATGGCCGTTCCTGCGGCAATACTGGCGAAGACGGTAAAAAAGGGCGATAGGCGGATACTCATGCCGACTCCGGGATATCGACTGTCTTTTGACGGCGTGCCACCACTTCCATGGCGACGATCATCTTCCGCTCGGGGAAGGGCAGCACGTGAAGGAGGGTGAAGGCCGGGCGGATTTCGTTGAAGTACTCTCCGTGTACAGTTGCCGCCTCTTGCCATTGATCGATTTCGGTCAGATACATGCGGCTCTGTATGACATCATCAAGTTTGAAGTTGGCCTGTTCGAGAACTCGTGAGATGTTTTCAAGTACGATGCGAGTTTGTTCGGCAACACTTGTCGCCGTTATTTCTCCATTGGAATTCAGAGCACCTGTCTTGGATATGTACAGTGTGTCATCAACTTCGACTGCACGGGAAAAGCCGAACACCGCTTCCCATTTTGAGTTGGAAGAATGCAATTGCCGAACACTCATTTCAAGCACTTCCTTGGCTTTAGGGCTGACCAAATATAGGCGAGTCCCGGAATGAATGTCTAGTGAAAAAAAGCCCAATAAATGAATATTTTCTACATTGTCTCTCAAAATATTAAGACTTTATAGGGATATATGTAACTATATCTAAATAGTTGCAATGGTCGTGATTCATTCGCTCGCGCACCAGAAAGAGGCATTCATTGTGGAATCAGGTGCGCACCAAACAAGTGCCGAAGGCGGAAGCTGAAGAGATGCCTTAAACAACAAGTAGAACAAGTGGAGCCGCCTGTGTAGCAGCGAGTATTCCAGCAGCTATCGTTGCCGGCCTACTGGTTATTGTGCGCCTCGCTCAGCTTTCATGGGCCTTGTTAGCCAGCATCTTGGGTGGTGCTGCTGTTACTGCTGCGTTTTCATATCTTTCGGCTGACGGTAAAGAAGCGGATGCGTGCGACGCTGCTTGCCATTCGGGACGAGTTAAAGCGCCGACGTCATGAGCCTGTTCGAGTCGTGGGTCAGTGGCTTACCCGTGTGGTCAATGGATATTTCAACTACCACGCAGTGCCGGGAAACCTGATACGTCTTGGCGGTTTTCGGTTAGTGGTATGCCGTCTATGGCGGCAAGCCCTCAAGCGGCGGAGCCAGCGTAGCCGACTCCAATGGTCGCGCTATGGACGCCTTGCAGACCTCAATATACCGAGACCCAGAAATGCACATCCTTACCCTGAGGAACGCTTCGTCTCACGTACCTGAGGTAGGAGCCGTATGCGATAGTTCCGCACGCACGGATCTGTGGGGGGTGGCAGGTAACTGCCATTCCTACCGCGATCGCTTTGGCTGCATGAGGGATCAGATTAATAGGCTAGAAATGGTGTCCACTTGGTGGACACCATCGCCCTAAGCGTTGGATCAGAACGCTGGGGCGGCTGGATGGTTACTTCTAGCTCAATCAAGAGGGATTTAAGTCGTGCAGATGTTGGCTGAACTCTTTAAGTTTTCTTTTCATCATGGATGCTTGCCTGCTTTACAAAGCACATTCCGGCTCTCACTAGAAGAACTATCATCCCGTCATCAGCTCAAGAGGGGCCCCTGGCCGGCCATTCCCGGCACTCCCCTGGGGATCACGACAAGGATGGTTGCGCATGGATGACATCGTTCAGCCCCACACGCCCCAAGAAGAAGTCCAGCCTAAAGAAGTAAAAATCCTTGCCACCTTGGTGGCGAAGCTGAACCTTGCAGATTTCCAGAACGCCATCCCTGTGATTCGCCAGCTTCGCATCTTGAACGAGACGAGTGATCGTTTCGTCAATGCCACTCTTACCCTTAGCTCGGTGCCCGAGGTATTCAAGCCCAAGATCTGGCGAATTGACGAGATCGCAACAGATAGCTTCCGGGTCATACCTGGGCTTGAGGGAGCACAAACTGAAAAGCGCAAGGTGTTGGATAGAACACCACCGAGATAACTCACTAAACGTTTAATCCAATGAAAAGAGTGTGCGGGCACATCTATGAATAAACGTGAGAAGTGCGAAGGAGTCTACAAAATAAACTTACCATTATTTAATAATTAAATTGTCGATTGTCAGACAATTATTCCGGTCCGCCTATTTTTTAGATAACAGTGCCTACAGCACACCTATTGTTTTCGGGCATTTGCTTGAATAACAAAATTTTACATTAAAAAAATAGTAGACGTTTGATTTCGAATTGTGTCAGTTTTCTTTCGCCTTCAATGGGCGAGTGATAGGGCGATCTCGCCAGAGATTGTCGCTATCTGACAAAAACTGTTCCATAGCTAAACAAGGAAGTGTGTTTATGTCGAAAGTGAAAGTCCACGCTATTGATTCCGCCGAACAGGCATTCCAGCCATTGCAAGCATTGGCTGTAGCCAGTTCTGCTTTCAACCAGATCAATAGCTTCAGCCATCAATATGATCGGGGTGGCAACCTCACGGTCAATGGCAAACCCTCGTTCTCCGTCGACCAGGCCGCCACCCAATTGCTGCGCGACGGTGCTGCCTACCAGGACAAGGACGGCAGCGGCAAAATCGAACTCACCTATACGTTCCTGACCTCGGCCTCGTCGAGCACCATGTACAAGCACGGGATTACCGGGTTCAGTCAGTTCAGCACGCTACAAAAAGCCCAGGCTGTGCTCGCCATGCAATCCTGGGCCGACGTGGCCAATGTCACCTTCACTGACAAGACTGCCGGCGGCGACGGTCACATGACCTTCGGTAACTACAGCGGCGGCCAGGATGGCGCAGCGGCGTTTGCTTACCTGCCTGGCACGGGCGCCGGTTATGACGGAGCTTCCTGGTACCTGATCAACAGCAGCTACACGCCCAACAAGACCCCGGACCTGAATAACTATGGCCGGCAAACCCTGACCCACGAAATCGGTCACTCCCTGGGCCTGGCCCACCCTGGCGACTACAACGCCGGCGAAGGCGCGCCGACCTACAACGACGCGTCCTACGGGCAAGACACCCGCGGCTACAGCGTCATGAGCTACTGGAGTGAAAGCAATACCAGCCAGAACTTCAGCAAGGGTGGCGTCGAAGCCTATTCGTCCGGCCCGCTGATGGACGATATCGCAGCCATTCAGAAGCTCTACGGCGCCAACACCACGATCCGTACCGGCGACACCACCTACGGCTTCAACTCCAACGCCGGACGCGATTTCCTCAACGCGTCTTCATCGTCGGATAAAGTGGTGTTCTCGGTGTGGGACGCGGGCGGCAAGGACACTCTGGATTTCTCCGGTTTCACCCAGAACCAGAAGATCAACCTCAATGAAGCCTCGTTCTCCGACGTTGATGGCATGGTGGGTAACGTATCCATTGCCAAGGGTGTCACTGTCGAGAACGCTATCGGCGGTTCGGGCAGCGATCTGCTGATCGGCAACAACGTGTCCAACGAGCTGAAGGGCGGTGCCGGCAACGACATCCTTTACGGCGCTGGTGGTGCGGATAAGTTGTGGGGCGGCGTCGGCTCGGACACTTTCGTGTTCGCGGCCAGCAGCGACTCGAAACCCGGTGCGGTCGACCAGATCCTCGATTTTGTCAGCGGCCTGGACAAGATCGACCTGACCGGCATCACCAACGGCGCAGGCCTGCATTTTGTCAGTGCATTCACCGGTGCGGCAGGCGATGCGGTGTTGAGCAATTCGGCCGACAACAGCCTGTTGTCGGTGGACTTCTCCGGGCATGGCGTGGCTGACTTCCTGGTCAGCACCGTGGGCCAGGCGGCGCACTCGGACATCTTGGCGTGATGTGATGTGATGTGACGTGAGAAAGGAGGTCGGTGCGTCATGCGCCGCCCTCTGTCCTCGCGGCGAAAAAGGCTACGGTGCGGAGTAAAACGTCCCATGACGCAAAGCGTCTTTACCTGCAAAAACAGCGTGTGGCTATCGGCGGCGCTGATGATGTTTTTTGGAGATGTAACCATGGCAAACAGCCTGAAATTAGCGGACCCGTCGGAACTCGCCGGAAAATGGCAAGTCCGGGAAGGCTCGTCCGAATTGGTGCAGGACCGACAGCCGAATGGTTGCCTGATTGAATTGAAACTGGACCAGACGCTGGGCGGTCAACTCGATTGCATGGTGCGCTGGCTGGGACAGGCTCCCACCGGCTGGTTCCCCGAACCGGACGGGATTGCGTTGACCAACCATGAAGGTTCGAAAACAGCATTTTTCAGTCGACAGAAGAGTGAGTTTTATAAGCTGACATTGCCTGTTGGATTCAATGTGTCGCTGCAGCGAGCGCCAGAGTAAAAGCACCAGGTCAAGTTGATGGCCTAATGCCTCTATCTAAAAGTGGGTCTGTTCGTTTAACGAATGGCGTAATGGGTTGTGCCTGTGAGTAATCAACTCAAGGAAGATTAATGAAGATGGCGAAGACCACTCCTGCTGCACCTTTAGTTCGAGCGCTGGGTGATTACAAGGGTATTTTGATTAGCGTCGCCAGTTTCACCGCACTGATCAATATTTTGATGTTAGTGCCCTCTATTTACATGCTCCAGGTCTATGATCGGGTCTTGTCTTCGCAAAATGAAACGACATTGGCCATGTTGTCGCTGATGGTTGTCGGGTTCTTTGCCTTTATCGGTTTGCTGGAAGTTATTCGCAGCTTTATCGTCATCCGTATTGGCAGTCAGTTGGAGCGGCGCTTCAACCTGCGGGTCTATCAGGCGGCTTTCGAACGTAATCTGTTCAAGGGCGAGGGTAACGCCGGGCAGGCATTGGGCGATCTGACGCACATTCGTCAGTTTGTCACCGGCCCGGCGTTGTTTGCCTTCTTCGATGCGCCTTGGTTTCCGGTTTATCTGTTCGTGATCTATCTGTTCAACGTCTGGCTCGGGGTCTTTGCCACGGCGGGTGCGGTGCTGCTGATCGGGCTGGCCTGGCTCAATGAGGCGATGACCAAAAAGCCCTTGGGCGAAGCGGCGGGTTTTTCCCAGAAGTCCAGCCAACTGGCCACCAGTCACCTGCATAACGCCGAAACCATCCAGGCCATGGGCATGCTGGGGGCTTTGCGCATCCGCTGGTTCCAGGTGCATTCAGGTTTCCTCGGCCTGCAGAATCAGGCCAGTGACACGGGTGCCGTTATCAGCTCCTTGAGCAAAACCCTGCGCCTGTGCCTGCAATCCCTGGTACTGGGCCTTGGCGCCTTGCTGGTGATCAAGGGCGACATGACTGCCGGGATGATGATCGCAGGTTCGATCCTGATGGGCCGCGTCCTGAGCCCCATCGATCAGTTGATCGCCGTGTGGAAACAGTGGAGCGGCGCCAAACTCGCGTACCGCCGTCTCGACGCCTTGTTGCAAGCGTTTCCATCGAGTGACGACGCCATGGCGCTGCCGGCGCCGAAGGGCCAGATCAGTTTCGAGCAAGTCAGCGCAAGTCCTCCGGGGCAACGTGCGGCAACCCTGCACATGGTCAATTTCAGCCTCGCTGCGGGGGAGGTGCTGGGCGTGCTCGGCGCTTCGGGTTCCGGCAAGTCGACATTGGCCCGGGTGCTGGTCGGTGTCTGGCCGACCCTCGGCGGTACGGTGCGGCTCGACGGTGCGGATATCCATCGCTGGAACCGCGACGACCTCGGTCCCTACATTGGGTACCTGCCACAGGACATCGAATTGTTCAGCGGTAGCATCGCGCAAAACATCGCGCGGTTCCGCGAAGCCGATGCACATAAAGTCGTTGAAGCCGCGCAGCAGGCCGGCGTGCATGAACTGATCCTGCGTTTGCCCCAGGGCTACGACACCGTACTCGGCGAGGACGGCAGTGGTTTGTCCGGTGGGCAGAAACAACGCGTGGCGCTGGCCCGTGCGCTGTATGGCCAACCGAGCCTGGTGGTGCTGGATGAACCGAACTCCAACCTCGACACCGTGGGCGAAGCGGCCCTGGCCGGTGCGATCGCACAAATGAAGGCCCAGGGCACCAGCGTGATTCTGGTCACCCATCGCTCATCCGCGCTGGCCCAGGCCGACAAGCTGCTGGTGCTCAATGACGGTCGCTTGCAGGCATTCGGCCCGAGCCAAGAGGTACTCAAGGCACTTTCCGGCGCCCAGGAACAGCAACGTGAAAAAGCTGCACAGACACCGGGCGGGCTCAGCATGAGCCGGCAGTATCAGCCCACGACAAGGAACTCGGGTGTATGAGCCACGCACACATGAGCAGTCAAAATGAAGCCACGATGGAACACGATTACCTCGCGGAATGTCCTGAGCGCGACGCACGTTACTTTGCCCGGCTGGGCTGGATTCTGGCGATCGTCGGCGCTGGCAGTTTCTTCGCCTGGGCCAGTCTGGCGCCGCTCGATCAGGGCATTGCGGTGCAAGGCACGGTGGTGGTGTCGGGCAAGCGCAAGGCAGTGCAATCGATGAGCAGCGGCGTCGTTAGTCAGATTCTGGTGCGCGAAGGTCAGGTGGTGAAACAGGGTCAGCCGCTATTCCAGCTCGACCGGACCCAGGTCGCCGCCGACGTGCAATCCCTGCAAGCGCAGTACCGTATGGCCTGGGCCAGCCTTGCGCGTTGGCAGAGCGAACGGGACAACCTGAAACAAGTGAGTTTCCCCACCGAGTTGAGCAACGATCCCGACCCGCGCCTGGCGTTGGTGCTGGAAGGCCAGCGCCAGTTGTTCAGCAGCCGCCGCGATGCTTTCTCCCGCGAACAAGCGGCCCTGCGTGCCAGTATCGAAGGCGCCGGCGCGCAATTGGCCGGCATGCGCCGCGCCCGTACTGACCTGAGCGCCCAGGCCAACTCGCTGCAACAACAGCTGAGCAATCTCCAGCCCCTGGCGGACAACGGCTACATCCCGCGCAACCGACTAATGGAGTACCAGCGGCAGTTGTCGCAAGTTCAACAACAATTGGCAGAAAACACCGGCGAAAGCGGGCGCGTGGAGCAGGGCATCCTCGAATCGCACCTGAAGTTGCAACAACACATCGAGGAGTATCAGAAGGAAGTCCGTACCCAACTGGCCGATGCACAGCTCAAAAGCGTGACCCTGGAGGAACAACTGACCTCCGCCGGATTCGACCTGCAACACAGCGAGATCCTCGCCACGGCCGATGGCATCGCGGTCAACCTTGGGGTTCACACGGTCGGCGCGGTGGTGCGACAGGGCGAAAATCTGCTGGAGATCGTGCCCCAGGGCACTCGCCTGGAAGTGGAAGGGCACCTGCCGATCAACCTGGTCGACAAGGTCGGCACGCACTTGCCGGTGGACATTCTGTTCACCGCGTTCAACCAGAGCCGCACCCCGCGAGTACCGGGCGAAGTCAGCCTGATCTCCGCCGACCAGATGCTCGACGAGAAAACCGGCGCACCGTATTACGTGCTGCGCAGCAGCGTCAGCGATCAGGCCATGGAAAAGCTCAACGGTCTGGTGATCAAACCCGGTATGCCGGCGGAAATGTTTGTGCGCACCGGTGAACGTTCACTCCTCAACTATTTGTTCAAACCGCTGCTCGACCGGGCAGGCTCCGCGTTGACCGAGGAATAAGGATGTTCGGTTGTATGAATAAGCTTTCCATGCTTGGGGCGGCACTCCTGCTGCTGGCGGGCAACCCGGCAGTAGCGGCCATGGGGCCGTTCGAGATTTACGAACAGGCGTTGCGCAACGACCCGGTATTCCTCGGCGCGATCAAGGAACGCGACGCCGGCCTGGAAAACCGCGCCATCGGCCGCGCCGGGCTGTTGCCGAGGCTGGGTTACAACTACAACAAGGGCCGCAACTCTTCCAAGGCCACCTACTTGAACGAGCACCGGCAAAACCAGACCGATGACCGCAACTACAGCAGTTACGGCTCAAGCCTGACCTTGCAACAACCGTTGCTCGACTACGAGGCCTACGCCGCTTATCGCAAGGGCGTGGCGCAGGCGTTGTTCGCCGATGAAAACTTTCGCGGCAAAAGCCAGGAGTTGCTGGTACGGGTGCTGGAAAACTACACCAAGGCCTTGTTCGCCCAGGACCAGATCGACATTGCCCAGGCCAAGAAAAAAGCCTTCGAGCAACAGTTCCAGCAGAACGAGCAGATGTTTCGCCAGGGCGAAGGCACGCGTACCGACATACTCGAAGCCGAGTCGCGCTATGAACTGGCAACTGCCGAGGAAATCGAGGCGCGCAACGAACAGGATGCGTCCTTGCGGGAGCTGGGTGCGCTCGTCGGCGTGCCCACTATCGACATCGCTGATCTGGCACCGCTGGAGCAGAACTTTCAGACCTTCACCCTGCAACCGGCCAATTACGACACCTGGCACGAGATGGCGGTGGCCAACAACCCGAACCTGGCCTCCCAGCGTCAGTCGCTGGAGGTAGCGCGCTACGAAGTCGAACGCAACCGCGCCGGGCACCTGCCCAAGGTCAGCGCCTACGCCACGGTGCGCCAGAACGAATCCGAAAGCGGCAACACCTACAACCAGCGTTACGACACCAACACCATCGGCATCGAAGTCAATGTGCCGTTGTATGCCGGCGGCGGGGTCTCGGCTTCGACCCGGCAGGCCAGCCGTGCGATGGAACAGGCCGAGTACGAATTGGACGGCAAGACCCGGGAAACCCTGATCGAGCTACGTCGGCAGTTCAGCGCCTGCCTGTCGGGGGTGAGCAAGCTGCGGGCCTATCAAAAAGCCCTGACTTCCGCTGAAGCGCTAGTGGTGTCGACCAAGCAAAGCATCCTGGGCGGTGAGCGGGTCAATCTCGATGCGCTGAACGCCGAACAACAACTGTTCACCACCCGCCGGGACCTCGCCCAGACCCGCTACGACTATCTGATGGCCTGGACCAGGTTGCATTACTACGCGGGTACCTTGAGCGAGCAGGATCTGGCTCGGGTGGACGAGGCGTTTGGCCAGGGGCCGAGGACTCGGTAACACCGCAGAACCTACACAAAAACAAAAAAGTGAGTGTTCAACATGGACGTATGCATCAAACCGGCCCCCTCGGCGATCCCGTCAGTTGGCGCAGCGCCGAGTTTCAACGCGACTGGGGCCTGACCCTGGCCTGGCAGTTCTGACTTGAAGGAAGAGAGAGCACAACATGGGACTGTTTGATTACAAAAATGCCGGCAGCGAGGCCGGCAAGGTGTTGTACAGCGATGCCATCGCCCTGACGTTGTATGCCTACGCACCTACCGGCCAGTCATTACCGGCCAATGGCTGGGCGCCGATCGGCGCCAATGCCCTGGGTTATCTAGGCAAGGTCGGGGCGCAGGGCACCTATTTCGGCGAGAAGGACGGTTTCACCAGCGCCGAAGCCGAAGTGCTCGGCAAGTACGACGCCGCCGGAAAACTGATCGGCATCGGCATTGCTTTTCGTGGCACCGGCGGGCTTGGCTACAACGACACGTTCGGCGACATGAAAAACAATCTGTTGGCGGCGGTAGGGCCGGTGGATTACGCGACCCACTACGCAAAAAACGCTTTCGATACGCTGCTCGAAAAAGTGGCTGCGTTCGCCATCACCCACGGCCTGAATGCCGGGGACGTGTTGGTCAGCGGTCACAGCCTCGGTGGCCAGGGGGTCAACAGCGTCGCCGAGCTGAGCGGGAAAAATTGGGGCGGCTTCTACAAGGACGCCAATTACATAGCGTTCGCTTCGCCAACCCAGAGCTCCACCGGCAATAACGTGCTGAACATTGGTTACGAGAACGATCCGGTGTTTCGGGTACTCGACGGCACCACCTTCAGCAGTGGCTCGCTGGGCAAGCATGACGGTCATCAAGCGTCGGCCACCAACAACATCGTCAACTTCAACGATCACTACGCATCCACTGCGCAAAACCTGGTGCCATTCAGCATTCTCAACCCGATGAGCTGGTCAGCCCATGGCTCGCTGGGCTACGCCGACGGATTGAACCGGGTGATCGACTCGCGCTTCTACGAGTTGACCGACAAGGATTCGACCCTGATCGTTTCCAACCTTTCGCAGTCGGCACGAGGTTCCACTTGGGTCGAGGATCTCGGACGCAGTGGCGAACCACACACCGGCAGCACGTTCATCATCGGCACCGACAGCGGCGACCTGCTCAAGGGCGGCTTCAGCAATGACTTTATCGAAGGTCGGGACGGCAACGACCGTTTCCGTGATGACGGCGGCTTCAACATTCTGTCGGGGGGCAAGGGCGTCAACACCTTCGAGCTGCAGAAACCGTTGCAAAACTTCAGCATCGCCAATGACGGCGAAGGCACATTGTTCGTGCGCGACGCGTATGGCGGCATCAGCATGACCCGGGACATCGGCGCACTGGTGGGCAAGGAGTCCGGGTCGTGGTGGGGGAGCAAGGAAGTCACCTACAGCGTGACTGCCAATGGTCTGCTCAATGATAGCGAATTGACCCACTACAGCCATTCGCTCAACGGTGACGCTTTGGGCAACACGCTGGAGGCCAGTGTCGTGGGCGACTGGCTGTTCGGTAACGGGGGTGATGATTTGCTGCGCAGCGACAAGGGCCATGTGACCTTCGTCGGCGGCGCCGGCAACGATGTGCTGCATTCCGGTGGCGGCAGCAACACGTTCCTGTTCAGCGGCGCCTTCGGGTTCGATGCGATCAATGGCTACCAGGGCAGCGACAAACTGGTGTTCATGGGCGTGGAAGGCGCGGGGCATGGCTACGACTACCGGCAACATGCGTCACAGGCCGGTCAAGACACACTACTCAAGGTTGGCGACTTTTCCGTGACCCTGGTAGGCGTCGGGCTGGATACCCTTTCGGATTCCGGGTTCGTGTTTGCGTAACGGGTTCAAACAACTGCACTGGATGCTCCGGGGCGCCTCGTGATGAAGGTGTCCTGGTCGTGAGCTATCTCTGACAATTCCAACAAAGAGAGAGAGGCAATACCCATGGGTGTATACGACTACAAAAACCTCGGCACAGCAGACGCCAAAGCGTTGTTTACCGACGCGATGGCAATCACGCTGTATTCCTATCACAACCTCGACAACGGCTTTGCCACCGGTTACCAGCACAACGGATTCGGCGCAGGTTTGCCGGCAACGCTGGTCACGGCGCTGATTGGCGGCACTGATTCCCAAGGCGTGATTCCCGGCATTCCCTGGAACCCCGATTCCGAAAAAGCCGCACTGGATGCGGTGCAGAAGGCCGGCTGGACCCCCATCACCGCCACGCAGCTGGGCTATGATGGCAAGACGGATGCGCGCGGGACTTTCTTCGGTGAGAAGGCCGGGTACACCAGTGCTCAGGTAGAGATCCTCGGCAAGTACGATGCACAGGGTCATCTCACGGAAATCGGCATCGCCTTTCGCGGCACCAGCGGCCCTCGGGAAAGCCAGATCAGCGACTCCATCGGCGATGTGATCAATGACCTGCTGGCGGCATTGGGTCCCCAGGATTATGCGAAAAACTACGCAGGCGAGGCCTTCGCAAAACTGTTCGGCGACGTTGCTGCGTTCGCCAGCGCCAATGGCCTGTCAGGCAAGGATGTACTGGTCAGCGGGCACAGCCTCGGCGGGCTGGCAGTCAACAGCCTGGCGGATTTGAGCAACGATAAATGGGGCGGTTTCTTCAAGGACTCGAACTACGTCGCTTATGCCTCACCGACCCAAAGCGCCACCGATAAAGTGCTGAATATCGGCTATGAAAACGATCCGGTGTTCCGTGCGCTCGACGGCTCATCGTTCAACCTGGCATCGGTCGGCGTGCACGATGCCCATCAAGACTCGGCGACCAACAACATCGTCAGCTTCAACGACCACTATGCGTCGACGGCGTGGAACCTGCTGCCATTTTCCATCCTCAACATCCCGACCTGGATTTCGCACCTGCCCACCGCTTACGGCGACGGCATGACCCGGGTGCTGGAGTCGAAGTTCTACGACCTCACCAGCAAAGACTCGACGATCATCGTTGCCAATCTTTCGGACCCGGCACGCGCCAACACCTGGGTCCAGGACCTGAACCGCAATGCTGAAACCCACAAGGGCAGTACCTTCATCATTGGCAGTGACGGCAGCGACCTGATTCAGGGCGGCAAGGGCAATGACTATCTGGACGGCGGTGATGGCAACGACACCTTTCGAGACAGCGGCGGCTACAACATCCTGCTGGGCGGCAAGGGCAATAACGTGTTCGATTTGCAGCAGTCGGTGAAGAGTTTCGATTTTGCCAATGACGGCGCCGGCAACCTGTACATCCGCGACGCCAATGGCGGCATCAGCATCACCCGCGACATCGGTAGCATCGTGACCAAGGAGCCGGGTTTCCTGTGGGGACTGTTCAAGGATGACGTGACCCACAGCGTGACCGCCAATGGCCTCGCGATCGGCAATCAACTGACTCAGTACGCCTCAACGGTGAAGGGCGGTGCAGGGGCCGATACGCTAAAGGCACAGGCTGTTGGTGATTGGTTGTTTGGCCTGGATGGCAACGATCATCTGATCGGTGGCAAGGGCAACGACGTGTTTGTCGGCGGGGCAGGCAACGACCTGCTGGAGTCAGGGGGCGGGATCGATACGTTCCTGTTCAGCGGTGCGTTCGGCCAGGACCGGGTGGTTGGGTATCAGGCGAACGACAAACTGGTGTTTCTCGGGGTTCAGGGCGTGACGCCGAACGACGACTTCCGGACCCATGCCACGGTGGTGGGGCAGGATACCGTGCTGACGTTTGGCAATGATTCGGTGACGCTGGTTGGCGTGGGGCTGGACAGTCTGTCCAGCGGCGGGATCGTTATCGCCTGAGTGTGATGCGGTTTCTGCAGGGCCTCATCGCGAGCAAGCCCGCTCCCAGAGGATATGCGCCAACCTTGTGGGAGCAACTGCCTTCACCATGCCACTCGTCACCGCCATTCGGTGCCGTCCCGCAACATGGCATTCAGTCTAATCAATAGGACCCGCATGCAGGCAGGAGCGCGACTTTCGCGCTCTTGCCTCGCTCCCGAAGCGCGTCATAACGTGCCTTGAAGTCAGGCTGATGAAGAATTTCGTCCATAACATGAGCTTCAAGAAGGGCGCCGGGTTCTTGGCCGTTGCCGCCCTTTGATGCTCAGCGCTTCGCCGTAACCGAATAACTGACCGGTATGTAGGAGTAACAGGCGTACTCTTTTTTCTGTTCGCCCTACCAATACCGATAGAACAGGCTGACCGATACACCGCCGTTGTGCACTGAGATTCGACCGGCCAGATTGCCACCTTCCCTGAGGATCCGGCCGACATCGGTTACGGTCAGCGACTCGAGTTCTTTGATGGTGATTTTGGCCATGAAATGGGTTCCCCCTACTTTTACCCCTACAAAAACGTCGGCTCTTGATGGACGTTCCTGGACTCTCGTGGAGCAGAACACCGCTGGAGCTCAAGTAAATACTGGCTTGGAAAAATCCAGAGTAAAATTTTGGAAGCTTTCAAGACGTATGAAAAAGAAGATGGGGTGCTAGGGGTCGAGTGTTCGAATCACTCCGTCCCGACCATATTTACTGAGTAAAATCAGACACTTAAGCCGATCAGATAGATCGGCTTTTTTGTGCGTGCGCAAAACCCGCGCAAAACTGGCGCAAAACTACCCGGTGATTTCGCTGATATTCAGGTCAGGAATCGCCTCAGACCAGACGATTTCCTCGTGGTCCCGCTGGTAGTTTTTGGTCATGCCTTCGCTCGCATGACCAGCGATTTTCTGCCCATCCTTTCCGGCTTTCTTGTATAGGTGCAGCGACAGCGCTCGCACTTCGTGGAAGCCCGGCATCTCTTCTTCCTTCCATCCCGCGTAGCAGTTTGCCGCCTCTCTGGCCTCCTTGAATGCTCGCGTCAAATACCGCTCTTCAATCTTCGTCCAGTGATCCTTGGTCTGTGCCTGTTTCTGTTTCAGGCGATCGGGCTTGCGGTGCACCAAGTACGGCGAAGCAGTGTCATCACGGCAGCGGCTGATCACGGCCTGCAATTCAGGTGTCAGCCGGAAGCGGATCCACGCCGCGTCACTGGCCTTTGCCGTCTTCTTCTGCACCAAGTACAGGAAGCCCTCCCGAACACCGTCGAAGCGCATGTCCAGGATGTCGGTCCGGCGCTGGGCGGTGATCAGGGCGAGGTCAATCGCATTCTGTAGCCAGGCTGGGGCTTTTTTCCGGATGGCTTTCAAGCCTTCGACGGTATGGCGTTTGCGCTGTTTCTTCTCAATGCGGTTGATTGTGCTGGCCGCCGGGTTGTCCGGGCACAGGCCCTTGGCGGCAGCGTGATTGAATATGTCGATGAGCAGCGTCCGGCATTGGTTTGCCGTCCGAGGGGTGAGGGCATCCAGCATCTCCGCGACCATGCGGATCGTGATCTGGTCGACTGCCTTGCCTTCGAACTGCTTGCGAAATCGCCGAAAGTGCACCGCATACAGATTGAGTGTGCCCTTGGCCAACTCGCGCGGAGGCAGGACATCGCGCTCGTAGGTATCGAAGAACCCGGCAAACGATTCGGCAGATTTGTTCAGCACAGTACCGACCAAGTCGGCACCGCGCATAAACTCCAGGTTCAACTGCTTCGCAGCGTCGATTGCTTTGATTCGGTCGGTACCAAACTGGAACCACTTGCCGTCGGTTGGCCGGCGGTAGCGATAGGTCGAGCGCCGCGCATCGAAGTACAGGTTCTGCGGAAGGTTCTTGTTCGCAGTGTTGCGCGGCCGTGGTGCCATCATGCAGCTCCTTTCAATACCATCGCCACCAGGTCGTTGCCGTCCGAGCGGGTGAATGCGGTCCAGTCAACGTACCAGAGTTTTCCGATCTGCTCGCCGGGGACTATTCCGTTGCGGATATGGTTGCGAATCGCTTGGGGGCATTGCGGAGTTCCGTTCTCGCGCCAGCGCCGGCATTGAAACTCGCTGATCTTGATCAGTTCTTTTTTCATTGGGTGCTCCATGCCGCTCGGGGCGGCAGAGGGTGGTATGTAAAACTCTGATGAAGGGTGTGAGGCACGCTTTGAGGTTGGGCTACGGTTTATTGGTTCACCTCGCCAGTTGCGTACACGCTTTCTCCCCTGAGGTGACTGGCGGGGTGAACCCTTAGCGCCACGGCCCCTTGTAGATGTGCCATAGCATGTAGAGCGGCGCTGCTATTGGCAGGAGGATCATGGCGTCACCTTCTGGCCGAGATCTGACAGCGAAAACACAATGCCGCGGCAGTAGTGGTCCTCTCCATCCAGCACATCGAAGTTCGCGTGGGGAACATCGGTTGAGTAGGTCCATGAATAACCGTCCTCCTTGCACCAGAGCGCCTCGATCTTTCTGGCCATAGGCTTGCGCTTGAAGTACTCCTGAAGTTCGTCGTCATCCTCGATGTTCTCCCGCTCGGGCAGCAGGCCTTGGGCATCGATCAGTGCGGTACCGCCGTCGTAAGAGCCGAACTCGTCGCGGGTGGCGCCTTCGAATTCCATCAGATCATCGCTGGCGCCGAAGACGATCACCAGGCCGGCGGCTTTGGCGGCCTCGATCTGGTCCTTTGCGATGCTTCGATGCGCCGGGTACTGAATGCCGTCCAGCAGTGCGGCTAGGTATGCTTTGATCATGACTTCGTCCTTGCCGCTATAGCGGCTGACTTTGAAGGGGGAGGGAGTTACAGAGGTGGGGTGGAGTACGGATGTACTCCTATCGGGATTCGGCTGACTGTGCACCGGCTGGATGAGTTGCGTTCCAGAGTTCAAACGCTTCCTGAGAGGTGGCCGCCGTGATCTTCTCGTCGCAGGTGTAGCAGTGCGCTACGCCACCAGCAGCGCCGATATCCCGGTGACCTTGCTTGCATGGGTTCATGTGCCAGTCGCCAGCTTCTACCGAGTCTGCGTCAGCGGCTTCAACAATCAGCGCCTTCCCGCAGGAGTGACAGAAGTGCATGCCATTCTCTTCCGGACCGTCATCATGGAATGACCAGGTCACGCCGCAGCCGCTATTCCAGATGCCACTGTCGTCTTCCCGACCCCACTCGCAGGTACCGGCGCGGTCATCAATCCGCTGATCGGCTGCGTTCAGGCGCTGCTGCAGGGCTTGCTCGCGAGCTTTGACGTCCTCGAGGTGCTGCGCCAACGTGCACGCGAAGTCGCCGGCCAGCCGCTCAGCGATGTACTGGCGATAGTCGTGACGCCTGAGCACGGTCTTGAACAAGTCGGCGATGTAGCCGCGCCCGCCTGCTGAGGTGTTCAAGTTAAAGCCAGGCTCGGCCGGTTTGTTTTCTGTGGGCATGGGGCGTCCTCATTGCTATATTGCTGCAGTTTTGTTGAGAGGGCTTGCGTCGATTATCAATGCGAAGTCTATTGGCGTTGTTTTGTGTTTGTAGAATGCTCAATAAGTGAGTTCATGAAATCTATTACAGCAATTATTGAATGGTTTGGTCCCTATGATTTTGCTGGAGCCAAGGAGGCAATGGCCAAAGATTATGGAGATGGGCTATATATGTTCGTTGGGAAACTTGGCGGAGAGTCTAGATCAAAGCTTCAGTATGTTGGGATTGCAAAAAATCTCAGGTCGAGACTAAACGCTAGGCACCCTATACTTGCGCAATTTTTAGCTGAGCACCCGAGTTATAAGGGCTTGTGGTTAGGTGAGGTTGTTTCCCCTCGGACTCCTGGTAAGAAGCTGAAGGCAACCGATCAGATGCTTGATCTCGCAGAGTGGGCCCATGCGTATTTTTTGCAATTGCCATTGAATACTCAAAAAAGGAAGACGCCGCCTGAAAGGCCTATAGTTGTTTACAATCGATGGTGGAAAACGGATTACCAAACGCCACATTCCGTTCGTCCTAATGGAGCCTGGCCCGATTTAATTGATTGGGTGGGGGAGGACTATCCAGTTAAGCTGGCTTGGTTTGGCGGAAAATTTATAAATAAACATGCCGAAGAATTCAAAACTCCAAACCCATGAAAGCTTGGTGTGTTTAATTTGTGCGATTTCTTGTGGTGGTCATTTAGTTCCTGCGGATGCAAGGCCATGGTCGTGGCCTCGATGCCCGAGCAGACCGAACCGTAAGTGATAGGCATAGAAAGGCCTCGCCGGTATATTCGGTTTTTTTTGTTGGAATCGGAGTGGGTATGGCGTTCAAAGAGCCAACAGATACGGAGTTACAACGCAGCTTGAATATCGCTTGGGGTCTTGTATTTCTCGCCGTCCTGGCACCGATTCTTTCGTTTTTGCTGCCTTACCCGCACGTGCAAGATCTGGATCGTGGGGGATGGTTTGGTCGAAGCGGTGCCGTTACTACTGTATTCGCCATTCTGGCGGAGGGCGTTTTAATCCGGGCCAAGCTTTCTATCACTCCTGTCGGTTTTGGATGGGTAGGACTACAGGAACAGCGCGATAGGTTTATTCCAAAATTCAACAATCCAGAGTGGATCATTTTCTCGCTCACCATTGTCGGAACACTTATCTGGGCATATGGTGATCTGCCATTCAAATAGCGATCAGCGCAATAGGTGAGCGTGGGTTAGGCGGCCGCTGTTGATTCAGGCGAGTAGTCCATCCACGAAAGCTTGGTCGCCGACTTCCGCTTCGCATCGTTCTGCGGCAGCTTGATCTTCGCCCTGATGATCACGTCGCGGCATCGGCCCAACTTCCGGATGCGCTCCGCATACTCGGCGGCATACTGGGGGGGCATCAAACATGCTGCTGAGTTGGGCGACCCGCTTGCCATCCATGATCTTGATCACGCGGTCTTCGACAGCCTGGAGCCACTGGCTCATGGACAGTTCGATCCGCTTACCTTTCTCGATCTTGAAGTCGCGAACCTTGCGTTTCGCCTCTTCGCGGGCGAAGTGCTCATTCATTCCGAATACAGCAAATGTGCTCATGGGTTCACTCCAGGCGGCCGAGTGCTTTCTGCAGCAGCTCGTTTACTGAAAATTGTTTTTCCTCTGGGTTCATCGCGCGACGGATGAACTCACAAGCGTCCGACATATAGGTTCGAAGCAGATTTGCTTCGTCCTCGGCGTCATCCGCCTGGCTTTCGATCATGCGAATATCTTCGCGAAGATCTTCCAGGCCCGCGTTCGGGTCTATGTCGCCCGCGGCAATTCGGCGCGCCAACTCGTCGGCGGCGCCCGGCTCCAGGGAGGCGTAGTGGAAAAGCTCATCTTCCTTTAAAGCGTTCGCGGGAATTCCCATGATGTTCTCCAGGCAGACGCCTGCCTCGCCGGCTGGCGTGATTCGTTGAAGTGGGGTATTGGTGTTCGGCCCGGCATGGAGCCGGATTGAGAGGCGCTGATGAAAGAGCTAGTCCAGAAAAAAGATTTGCCGGCGTACCTGAGGGGGCTGGCTGCCGCATCTATGCTCGTAGTGAGCATGAGCACCCCAGTTTTCGACATCGCATCGACCCTTAAGTCGTCTTATGAGATGGCGCACGTCGTCGAAAATTATGGCCAGTACATTGGCGACGGGCCGTACATGATCGAAAGCAAGGAGGCCCACGAGTGGAAAGACACACCAACTCCTGATCCGATTATCGCTGGCTACGCCCTAGCGTTCACTGCCCAGGCGAGGCTGACACGTACAGGTGAAGACATCGGGGGCCACAACACGCTGCGCGAGGCATTATCAGGATACGAGTACCTTCAAATGGCCAGGCCAAATGATGACGAAAGGGTTACTACGATCTTAATCAAGATGCCGTCTGACCCCGTTGAACTGCGAAAGCTTCGCGAGGTGCTAGCTGAAACCACAATCATGTTCTCTATCGATGATGGATCAGGTTTCTTCCACCCTGGAAATACGATGATGGGTAATGGGCTTTCTCACGCCTGACCCTTCGATGCGTAGCGCAAAAGGTGAGGATGGATCAGGCGGCCTTGCGCCGATTCAGCACCAGCTGGCGCGCAGCTTCAAACTCGCTCGCCACAATCTCGGTGGCGCTATCGATGTGCTCGCCGTCTTCCTTCAGCTGGAACCCGAGATTGAGATAAATGGCACCTTCATGTTTGAAGAACACGCCACCGCTCAACCACACGCTGCCCGAGTCCGCGCCGAGCGCTTTCCATACGTCATCCTTGCTGATGCGTTCCGGGCAGTGCTCTTGCCACAGTGCAGTCAGGCGCTCATGTTCAGCCTTGTACGCCGCTCGCGCTTCTTTCGTTGCGCCTTTCTCAGGCTTGGCCGCATGTTGTAGGGCGCGGTAGCCGTATTCGTCCGGGCGCCGCCAATGAACGTCCAGATCCCGGCTATCGCTGATCTTCACGCCGCCGACATAGCTGTCACTGCCTGAGTACATTGGAGAGCCTGGGCCGCCGAACACGTTTTTCAGCTTTTCCCGCTTAGCGTCGAAGTCCGCCTTCTTGGTTTCCCAGTCGGAAACAGCAGCCATGGCGGAAGGCGAAGTGGTTTTGTAATGGTAGCTGCTCATGCGCTATCTCCAGTCAGGCGCCGCCCTCACAGGCTGGCGTGATTCGTTGAAGTGGGCTATTTATTGATGTCTTGGCGTAACGCTGACGACGGCAAGTGGGCGGCCCCACTACAACCAAAAGGAATTTTTGTGACTATTTCTCAGCAAGTAGATGATGCTAAATTTCTAATTGCACAAGGGCGACATATTGGGGCTTTGACGATTTTGTCATTGGCCGTTGCTGCATCATCAAGAAAAGTCTTTCCAGCAAAAGTAACGAAATCCCTCAGAAATAATGACGCAATGCGTGATGAGGAAGCGTTTACATTATTTCTAGGTGGGAGGATTAGACGGATAGTTCAAAATGTAAACATAGGCCCCGAATTTTGTGCCTCTGGCTTTACTGTAATGTTCAAGGGGGAACCGAAAGCTGTCGAGTACTTAATATACAAATATTACAGGAACGGATTGGTCCATGAGGCTGATTTGCCAGAGGACGTCGAGTTTGTAGAGTCGCAGCCAGGGGGCGTTACATTTGCCAATAATGGTGTGAGTGTTGGGATCAGCTGTGGGGATAAACTTATTCTCGATTACGGATGGCTTGATGTATTGGTTAAGGCGGTAGTTGAGGCACCGTGCAACGGCGAGGAATTCGGAATAAAGCATTACAAGCTAGTCGCAAATGACGGAATAGATGAAGTTGAGTTTGAGAGTGGAATTATTGCTAAATATAATGCCTCGCCAGCGCGGGTTGGTACTTTTAAGGAAATAGTCAGGTTGCTTTCTCATGACTCCATCCTTAGTTCAAGTGATGATGAACTTATTGGTCTGTTCCTTGCTCGGGTCGGAACCGGTGAAATTAGCGGTGTTTCTCGCTTGGGCTCTAGAGGTCTTGCTGATACTAGAGGTCGGTTGCAACCCTCTGGTTTGGCAATGCTGCGAGACATCGCGGCAGCTTATTCCTTAGTTGAGTATTAACTACCGCTAAAGTCGCTTTAGTCGTATGGCTATTGTTCAACGCCCGTCTTACGGAACTCTTCAAGCTGTCGCGACCACTTTTCCTTCACTATTATTTTAGGTCGCAACATGGCGGCAAAGCGGGCGGACTCTTCAGTGGGCGCTGAGGCGAGGTTGATCAGGAACGTCGACACCGTTTCCTGCCACTCCTCGAAGTCGTGGCGCTCGCCCAGCACCTGGAGCGCATCATCCAGCGCTTTCGACACAATCAGCGCTCGTTTCTCGGCGCCGATCCGGTCGAGCAATGCCTTCTCCTTGGCGTGCTTGTCCCTCTGAATATCCGCGTTGCTCTTGGCCATGGCCTGCCTCTTCAATTCCGTGGGCCGGTAGATCCAGCCATGTCTGTCGTCGGCGCTGGCGCACCTGGCTGCTGATGCGCTTCACGATGTGAACTTGAAGCCGTTTTCACGGGCGATCAGGCGGGCGCGCTTGGCTTCCATGCCGCACTCTCTGGCAGCCTTGGCGACGGGCGTGCCGGCCTCGGCCAACTCCTTAAGCCTGGGCGCGATCTTGTCCCGCTCGGCGCGCAGCTTGTTGCTGTGTGGCGTGGTGCCGAAGTGGGGCGCTTCAGCGCTGACGCCTGAGGCGATCTGCTGCGCTGTCTTGCCAGAGCCGAAGAACTGATCCAGCTTTCGGTTGAGGTCCTCGATGATCGAGTCCTTCGGGTTGGGCATTGGTATGCCGATCATTTGTCCCACCCATCGATGTTCACCTTCATGCCGTCAGCGCGCGCTTCCAGTACTTGGGCCAGGTTGATCGCTGCCTTCCAGGTGAAGCGGAACCCCTTCACTTTGCCGGTGGCACGCTCAATGACGTGGTAGGCGTTGTCGCCTTGAGCACATCCTGTTATCGGGCTGCTTGTGGTTTCAGTGCCCACTCAAAACGCCGCTGGGCATGGATGAACACCGGGCGCGCTTTGTTGATATCTACGAGGGACCAATTCTGGTCGGCGAGAGCTTCTGGCGCTTTACCGCGAAGCTGGAACTGTTCAAACGCCCGATTCTGGATGCCGAATGGGTTATCGAGGCGCCGGACTACATTGCAATGGCAGACATCTTCGACATAACCAAGAATCGGGATTGGCCTCGGTATTGTGAAGAATGATTCATCCAGGTAATGGCAAGCCTGGCCATCACCTCTGTACGAAATTTCCACCGGTATACTGCCGACTTTTCCTGTGTTTTTGAGGTTTGGTCGTCATGGTAAGTCGCCGGCAATTGTTAAAACTCAGCGCCCTCGGCACCGGATCCTTTGCGGCGCCGCTGGCGTACTCTGCGAGCAACATAACCATAACGCATAACACCGGCAATCCGATTGGCTCAACCTCGCCAAAAGATTTATCCGATAACACACGGAATTTGGATTACTTGTTGCTTGGGCCAAACTCATCCTATGCCGATCGCAGAGGCGTGCCGCGCAAGTCCTGGGCAGGTATGGAACAGGATTTTGATAGCGATCGGGCACGGCGTGAATCTGAGTTTGGTGGTGATCAGGCAGTACGCATCGAGCAATTCAATCGCTTAATGGCGTCCAGTGGCTATGAGTCTCCCGTGCCCTACGGGACTGGCCTCACCTTAGAACGCATAACTCAAAGCGTGACCTATCACGGCAATGACTACCGGGTAAAAAGCCAATTCCTACCTCTGGTAACGACTGATTGGGCGACTGATGGACCGAAGTTAAAGCTGATTGGCGATGACTCACTTCGACAGGATATTGCCAACCCGATAGATCCGAGCAAAGGGGCGGGGATGCTGGGGTGTATCCGCACACCATTAGCCTTGGCGATTGAAGGGACCGTCGCCAAGAGTCTGTCTCAGGCCCAGATAGATTTGTGGGAATTTTCTCACTTGGTAACGTCACGCCCGGTGCCGAATGATTTCGGTACTTGGGACTGGACACCTGCCTTTGAAGCCGCTCGTATTATGTTGGGATCCTTCGGCGGTGGTGACCTTACATTCGGTACCGGTGGGGTGTACCAGGCACGGTATATCCGTTTGGATCGCACTATTGTGCTCAATGGCCGGGGCGTTAATGCCACCGAACTGAAACAGATTGCAGGCGCCAATCGGGACTTTATCAAGTCGGAGAACTTTGATGTTTTGACCGGCACTGGCCTGACCGTGACTGACTCCCGCGTTCCATCTTGGATGGGGCTCAAGGATATTCGCGTCAATGGCAACCGTTACAACCCGACAACCAACCCCACCGGCAACACCTCCGGCGTTCCTGTGAAGCTATACGGTCCTTCGATGATCCTTGCAGGCACTGTCCTTATCTACGACGGCGCGGGTGGCGGCTTGTACACAGAGGACTCTACCAGCGCCTCGGGTACAAGCTGGCGCGGACAGGAAGAGGGCAAGTTCGGCAACATTATCTGTCGTTCTAATGGCGGTTTTGCCGGCTGGCATTGCCGAGGTCCTCATAACACCAATGCAGATAGCGTCATCGTTTGCTTCAACGACGGCTGGAACTTCTACTCGGAAGAGTCGACCCTGTACTGTGGCAGCTTTGACCGCATCGGCCTGCTGCACTCCTATGCTGGCGGCCGCTCTGCGGAGCCCGCATTAGATACAGGTGTTTATATTGGCAGCATTGCGCGCATCGAGACCCTCGTGGTCGACGGGGACAATGCTTTCCTGCAGGCCAACGAGCTTCAAATCGATAAGATGCGGGCGTACAACATTGGTGGGCAGCAAGATGGAATAGTTGTTAACGGAAGGAACTGCTATATCGGCCACCTGAACGCTCTTGTTTGGGGGTTATCAGTCGGGAAGACCGCTTTAATCGTCAATGGAGACAATGCTGATATTAGCGGTATTCTTGCAACCAATAACCCGGATAACGAAGGGGCAGTAGTCAAAGGTTCCGGTTGTAATGTCGAGATGACAATCATAAACTTTAGTGCTGTCGGTCGTACAGGTCTGAAGTTGGATGGCATTGATAACGAGATTAATTGCAAAATCCGAAACTGTAACACTGCTTTCGATTATGTTTCCGGGAGTGAGAATCAAGTTGATCTGAGTATTGCAACTACAGTTGGACAAAAGCCTGTCAAAGGGCTCGCCCCAAGGGCGACTGACCGTATTAACATCCGTAGTCGTGGAGACACAGTCGGTGGCTGCAAGACGAATCTGGAGACCGACCAGGTGGCAATGGATATTACGACTTATACCATAGTCGTTATAGCGCACGGTCTGCTTTATACGCCTCCGCGCAAAGCTGTGCGCGCTAACTGGATGGCTACTGATCCGGATTCCTCAGTTTGGGATGAGGCTATTTTACGAGTAGTCACCACGACCGATAAAGAAGTTGTGCTGGGTTACAAGTTGGCCGGGGCAGCCCCTGCCGGTACAAAGGCCAGGATCGGGATATCTATTGACTTGACCTGATACCGCCTCTTGGAAATCCTAAACAAGCGCCCGCAAGCCGCGCGCTTTTTTACGCCTAGAGAACGATGCCCATCACCGAGCAACGCATTTACTTTGCATTTTCGATGTTAGGGTTGGCTCTTTCTATTGCCCTATTTCTAAGATATTTCAAATCGCTCAACCATTCCTCCAAAGGCACAACAGGGTAGTTCATTATGTCAACTGGACACAACAGCGAGGGGGTGGTGCCCCCATAACACTTGCCGAAAGGCCTCGAATGCGAACCATTTTCGTGTATAAAAAATGTGAGTACTCCTGCGGGGAAGTGCTTCTTGGCGGCTAGTAGAGCATTTTTTATAATGTCTGAGATCCGTTGGCCGTATTCTACGGTTTTTGCGTAGTCGGTTATTTTACCCTTGTGTATTACGCTATTTCGAAAGGAGCTTTGATTTGTTGTAAGTATGTCTGCAGTTGAGCCTGTTGTTAGAGTATATACAGATACGAATGCCCCAAGCTGTCGTTCTGATTGATTTGAGATAGGTGACCAAAAAGCGTCTACTTCATCTTTTGTGTGGCCTTTTTCGTAAAGCGAAGATTTAATGAAAAGTTCGTAAAAGCGTTCGAGGCTTGAGCTGAATGAAGATATCGCCTCTCTGTGATAGCCATCTATTATCGCGTTACAGGCGATTTCAAATAATGTCTCGTATTTTGAGCATCCATTTACAAAATATGTAATGTGACCATGGTCGCATTTTATTTCGTAATCTTGAGTGTCTTGAACATTTAATAAATAGTATTTTGAGGGGGTCTCGAACGAGCATTCCTTGCAGAAAACTGAGATTTTCATTTTGCTTCCGAGTCGGCCTTTAGATTTAATGTTTTGAGTTTTCTAGACTCTAACCCATGAGGAACCCCAAAAACTATCGGTTTTGTTTTCCCGCATTTTTGGGGCATCAGTCCAGCCCATATCAACGCACAAGCTTGACTCCACAGCCCCTGCCGGGATACAGGCCCGGATTGGAGTTTTTATTGACTTGACCTGATAGGCGCGGTAACTCTTTGCACGATCTGGGCAGATCGTCACCATCGATCACATTAGGCTTATGCAGTGAATGGGCATGATCGAGCAGTGCCTTGTGGTGAGTATCAGGTGCGGTAAGCAACGCGGCTTCGTCACGCAGTGAATCGTTTCACTTCGCAAGAGCGGCTACCTTCTTGGTAGACGGTCCGATATGTTCCTGGATCATCATTGGCACCCTCAGTTTTATGCAGATAACTGTATGTGCATACAAACAAGGTCAGTTGGCGAGTATTCCAATAATCGTCCTATAAAGCGCTGACCAATCCCACCAGGTGCTGCGCACGAAATCGTGGGGTCGAAGAAAAAAACCGAAGAAAAAGCACTTATCCCCCTCCCGCCGACGGGCTTTGTATACTTTTTTTGTGCAAATTCAGATGTAGCGCAAACGAACCTGCAGCCCAGGCGGGCCGTGGGACCCTGCAGGCGATCGACCATTTCACAAAATGCAAAGTTTTGAAAGAAAGTGCAGCGCGGTTGCACTGCGGCGCTCGGGTCGGTCGCGGAGGGGGTGACGGTGAAGTGCCCGGTTTCATTGGGCGAAAACTTTGAAAGCTTAGGTTTCGATGGGTTTTCCTATTCTGTACCGCTCCCTCATGTGCGTAATTTGATCCAGTCGGGAGCTATGGTGGAATGCCTGAGAGTAAAAGCGTGCGGGGCTCTTCGGGCATTCGGTAATTTTCATTGGTTAGCGTATGTAGTTTCTCCCTCGCACTCACGGTGCCTACCATTTCGCTTAGTAAGCATCTCTTGGATGCTTTTTGATCTGAAGCCATGGATAAGCGTTAGTACGGAGGGTAGAAGGACCATGGACTCTTGCTAGGTAGTTGTGCGAGCCATCGACAATTCTCGAAGGTCCGAAACCGATATTCTTCAAACCCATGTTCAATCTCAAAGAGAGAAATCAGAAGAGAGAAACTCAGTATGGTCCCTCCGATCGTCTGGAAGTTTGTGGAGCCGTGAAGGGACTGATTCCTCCAACCATAAATCAGATCGAACGGATCTTGGCTTGCATCCAGGGTAGTGAGACGCTCGCAAAAGCGGTCCAAAAGATTTTTTAGCTTTGGGCTGGCAACGACTGTGCTGTGCAGAAATAGTAAGTCTCGCAAGCTACTGCATTGGCGATTACGAAATGGTCCGTTTGGATCGTACTCTCTTGGATTGCCTTGTTTGTTCGGAACCGAAAATGCAGAGACCACTCGACCGTCGAAGGCAACATAAGCTGCACATGCCCGCTTAAGTACTGCTTCAAGTAGAGGGAAAGCCAGATGGGCGAGAATTAAACTGGATTGTTTAATAAGTAGTTTCGCATGGTGGGGTTGCAAGTCTTCTATACGATTCTGCTCTTCCCATTCCTCCTCTGTCTCCGTTGGTTTACTACAGAAAGCCAGCGCAGCGTGGATAGATGCTGCGTAGAGAGAGTGTATTTCGGATTGCGCTGCTGGGAAGTGGCGGGAGCGAGAATTCAAAAGGAGCTCTCCACACCATGACCATAGAGCGTAGTGGTCATCATTTACGATCGTACTGAACCCAGGGAGAAGGAGCACTTTAGAAAGGCCTATTAGCGCTGCGCACAATTCTTCGTGATTGAGTTCATGAAATACGACACCGTTCGCCAAAAGTCGGAATCTCTCCGTCTCTGGTCCGATCCGCATCCCACCTTCGGGAGGAGTTGATGCGGCGAACCAGTTGTCACAGAGCTTCTCAATATATGCTGCAGTTGGGTTTGGCATAGATTGACTTCACTCTCCATAGGAACCGAATGGCGCATTGGGGGATAACGCTCGGAGCCGAACAGCACCCACCGCTTGAGAGGCGGTGTGAGCAAAGGAAGGACGAAGAGTTTTTTCTCCATGACGACAATTCCCTTTGCATTCGTTGTGCTTGGCAGACTTCGAGAATAGCGTGGGACGCTGAGAAAAAACAATCGAGTAGCAATGGTAGTCCTACGGTTGGGTGACACGGCGAACGCATTTTTGCGACCGTTTTCAGGTTGTCATTCCGGGCTATGAAGGTGGCGAGCAAAAGTAGATTCAGACGAAAATTTATTTTAGAGGGAAGGGGGCTATGTGAAAAGAGCGATATCAGCCATACGGGGTCGGCAACTGGGCTGGAGACTCCGGTTTTACTGGGCTTTCGGTATTACAAGAGAAGGTAATATGAAGCGATATGAAAAGTAATATTTCTGCCAAGCCCCCGGTTTCACTGGGTTTTATAGAATAGAAATATAGCTTTATAGAAAGGTAATACTATTGCCCTCTTATCGCTAAAATATCGCCTTTTGAAAAAATCGCTGAAGGCATTGATCTACAAGGTCTGTAGCCGTTTTTCGGGATGGATATTACTAATATTGCTCTTTTTCAGCCCCCCCATGGATTTTAGGATTTCAACGCCTACAGGAGCCGCTTCGGGCTCTTAACATCGACGTGGTCGTCAGTCAATAACCTGCAAAGCCGTTTGAAAAGGATCTGATTAATGGAAAACATGGCACCGGCGTTTATTGCATTTAAGGTTGCTGTATTAGTAGGGTTCTGCAGCCATTTTGTAGCTGAGGACTACCGTAGGTTTAGAGACGGACAGGCAATAGCAGCAGTACTGGCGGGTGAACTCGGCTCGATAATGATGTCGCTTCCAGGGCTGCGGCCAAGCCTTGTCGAGATGAAAGTCATGCTAGATAGGGTTTCATGCCGGTAGGCGTGGAATAGTGTTCGGTCGTCAGGAAGACGATGGGGGGGCAAAAAAGGCCGAGTGACTTTTCGAGTGACTCTGTCACTCACGGTTCAGCACTGTTGGGCATCGTTGCAGCGAGCGCCAAGCGCGAAGCCTTGAAATTAGCGGCCTGTAGAGATACAAGCGTGCATGGGGTGCTAGGGGTCGAGTGTTCGAATCACTCCGTCCCGACCATATTTTTCAATGACTTAGCCCAACTCTAGCCAGTTGGGCTTTTTCATTGGTGGGGAGTTTTTCGGGACTTCATCCAGTTTTCCTCTTCAAGATCGTCAGCACCGGCCGCCGCGAGTCAGTTGCTGATACCCTATTTGCAGCCTCAATCAGATGCCCGAGCTCAGCGCCCGAGTAACCGCGTCATGGCTAGCCGACTCCTATGAAGGCGTGAGTGAGAAAAGCTGAAAGCTGCGCAAGGCAGCCTTCAGCTATAAACCATGTGTACTGGGCAATAGTGACGCAGAGCAGAACGCCTACCAGATTGGTAAGGTGTAGCTGACGATCAAACGGTTTTCATCCAGATCGCTGCCAAAGTTGGTCGAACGCACAGTCGCGTTGCGCCATTTCACCCCGACGTTTTTCAGCGGGCCGCTTTGCACAACGTAACCGATGTCGGTATCGCGTTCCCATTCCTTGCCTTCCGGGCGGTTGCCGCCCAGATCGATATTGTCGCCGGTGAGGTAGCGGGTCATGAAGGTCAGGCCAGGTACCCCGATGGCCGCGAAGTTGTAGTCGTAGCGAACCTGCCAGGACTTTTCGTCCTTGCTGGCGAAGTCGCCGATCTGCACGAAGTTCACCAGGAACGCGTCGGTGCCGTTGACGTAGGCGTAGCCGGTATCGCCGCTCATGCCCTGGTAACCCAGGCCCAACGCATGCCCGTCGACGCTGTAGGTGAACATCGCGCCGATGGCATTGTTATCGACATTGCTGCCACCGTCGTCCGTGGAGCGGGCGAAGCGCAGATCGGTCTTCAGCGACTGGCCGATTGTGACCGGCAACACGTAGGTCAGGTTGACCAGGTGCTGGCTGTAGAAGTTGTCGAGGTGACCGTAGCTGTAGCCGGTGGCGAGGTTGCTGGTCCATTTGTAGTTCAGGCTGGCGAAATCGAAGCTGTCGCTGTCGACATGACGTGTGGTGATGCCTTTGGCGCCGGTGCGGGTGATGCCCATGTCTTCGTAATTCGAGGAGTCGCGCTGATTGACCTGCGTCAGTCGCCCGGCATCCACCGTCATGCCTTCAATCTCCAGCGATGTCAGCTGACCTCCCTCGAACGTTTGTGGCAGCAGCCGTGAATCGTTGGCCAAGATCGTCGGCAGTTTAGGCATCAGCGTGCCGAGTTTCAGCGCACTTTTGGAGACGCGCAGTTTAGCGGTAAGGCCCAGTTCGCCATACTCGTCCTGGGAACCATTGCGGGGGTTGCTGTGGCGTTTGAGCAGGCCGGAACCCGCGCGATCGGGGCTGGAATCAAGCTTGACGCCCTCAAGGCCCAGGGCATCGAAACCCACGCCAATCAAACCTTCGGTGTATCCCGACTCATAGCGCAGCAGGAAACCCTGTGCCCATTCCTCTTGCCTGGATTGGGGAGCATTGGTCTGACGATAATCTCGGTTGAAGTAGAAGTTGCGCAGTTCAAGGCTGGCCTTGCTGTCCTTGATAAAGTCAGCAGCAGCCGGGGCTGAAAGACTGATGACACCACCCGTGAGCAGGATTCGGGAGGCGAGATTGCGGGTGCTGCGGTCCATGGTGAAGCTCCTTTGTTTTTATTTTTGGAATCATGGGGCTGCCACTGGGCGACTGGGCGCGATGTCCGTGGGGCAGTAGGTGTGAAGCAGCCCTCGCCAGAGGGGCGAGAGCTAATGGATAAAAAAACGCCAACGCCGAAAGAGAGGAGTTTTTTGACGCGGCGTCGACTTAATCGTTAGAACTGTTCCGCGCTCAGGCCATACAACGAGGCACTGCCGGCCCGAATGGATTGTTCCAGGCTCAAAATGCGTGGTAGCAAGCGCTGGATGTAAAAGTCGGCGGTGGCGATTTTCGCATCGTAGAAATCTTCGTCTTCGGTGCGTTTTTGCCGGGCAACCTGAGCCATACGCGCCCAGAGCCAGGCGTAGGCGACGTAACCGAAAAGGTGCAAATACTCCACCGAGGCAGCGCCGACTTCATTGCGGTTGGTTGCCGCCCGATCCTGCAGCCAGTCGCCGATGTCCTCCAGCCGCTGCACGGCATCGAGCAGCTGCGTGGCATAGGGTGCATCGGGCTCAGCGGCGAAACGGCGAATCTCGCCGGTGAACTGGCGAAGCACGACGCCTTTATCGGCGAGCACTTTGCGTCCGAGCAGGTCCAATGCCTGGATGCCATTGGTGCCTTCGTAGATCTGTGCAATTCGCACATCACGGACCAATTGTTCCTGGCCCCATTCGCGGATGTAGCCATGGCCGCCAAAAACCTGCTGGCCATTGATGCAGCTTTCCAGGCCGGTGTCGGTAAAAAACGCCTTGGCCACCGGCGTCAGCAGCGCAACCAGGTCCTGCGCACTGTCGCGCTCGCTGGCATCGTTGGAAAACTTCGACAGGTCCAGTTGTTGCCCGACATAACTGGCGAATGCGCGGCCGCCCTCGGTCATGGCTTTCATGCCGAGCAGCATACGCCGCACATCCGGGTGAACGATGATCGGGTCGGCCAGTTTGTCCGGGGTCACGGCACCGGTGGGCGCCCGACTCTGAATGCGTTCGCGAGCGTAGGCGACGGCGCTCTGGTAGGACGCCTCGGCGCAGCCGATGCCCTGAATGCCGATGGACAGGCGTTCGTAATTCATCATGGTGAACATCGCCGCCAAGCCTTTGTTCTCCTCACCGACCAGCCAGCCACTGGCGCCGTCGAAGTTCATCACGCAGGTGGCCGAGGCCTTGATGCCCATCTTGTGTTCGATCGAACCACAACTCACGGCGTTGGCAGCACCGAGGGAGCCGTCGGCATTGACCAACACTTTAGGTACGACAAACAGCGAAATGCCTTTCGGACCAGCAGGCGCGTTCGGCAGTTTGGCCAGTACCAGATGCACGATGTTTTCGGTCAGGTCCTGATCGCCCCCGGTGATGAAAATCTTGCTGCCGGTGATCTTGTAGCTGCCGTCAGCCTCAGGTTCGGCGCGGGTGCGGATTAGCCCGAGGTCGGTGCCGGCATGGGCCTCGGTCAGGCACATGGAGCCGGCCCAGCGGCCTTCATACATCGGTGGCAGATAGATTTTTTTCAGGGTGTCGCTGGCGTGGGCATCCAGCGCCAGGCAGGCACCGGAGCTCAACGCCGAATACAGAGCAAAACTTGAGTTGGCGCCGTAGAGCATCTCTTCGAACTGCACGGCGAGCATTTTCGGCATGCCCATACCACCGAACCCGGCATTGCCGGACAGTCCCACCCAACCGCCTTCGATGTAGGTAGCGTAAGCCTGTTTGAAACCGGTGGGGGTGGTGACCCGACCCTCATGCCACTGCGCGCCTTCTTCGTCGCCGCTGCGATTGAGGGGCGCAATCAGGTGCGAGGTGACTTTTGCCGCCTCCTCAAGAATGGCGTCCGCCGTATCGGTATCGATGCTGTCGGCCAAGGCCGGCAGGCGCGCCCACATGGCCGGGGCATCGAACACTTCGTGCAGCACAAAGCGCATGTCGCGTAGCGGAGCTTTGAATTCGGGCATAACGTGAACCTCGTTGGGACAGTTGTGTCACGGGCACAGCGCCGCACAGGCGGGCCGTGCCCCTTCAGTCAATGGCTGGAAGCGGCGGCAGCGCCGAGGCCGGTCTGAGCTCGAACGAATTGGTCGGCGTAGGCGTCACGCTCCTTGTCGGCGCGCGCACTGCGGTCGAGCCTGGACACGACGACGATCACCAGGAAGGCCAGCGGCATGGAGAACAGCGCTGGATGGTCGTACGGGAAGATCGCTTGCGCATGACCGAGTACGGTCACCCAGACAGGTGGCGACAGGATCACCAGTGCCAGTGCGCAGATCAGGCCGGCAAAACCGCCCAGGATCGCGCCTTTGGTCGTCAGGCCTTTCCAGTACATGGCCATGATCAGCACCGGGAAGTTGGTCGAAGCGGCGATGCCGAACGTCAGGCCCACCAGAATGGCGACGTTCATCTTCTCGAACACAATGCCCAGCACAATCGCGATGACGCCCAGGCCCACAGTGGCCATGCGGGTCACGCGCATTTCCTGCTTCTCGTTGGCGGTGCCTTTCTTGTATACGGTGGCGTAAAGGTCATGGGAAATCGCCGAAGCACCGGCCAGCGCCAGGCCGGACACCACTGCAAGGATGGTTGCGAACGCTACAGCGGCGAGGAAACCGAAGAAGAGATTGCCGCCGACAGCTTTGGCCAGGTGCATGGCAACCATGTTGCCGCCACCAATCAGGGCGCCGCCGACTTCGCCATTGACGTAGTACTGCGGATCGGTGCCTATGATCACCATCGAGACAAAACCCAGGGTGCAGACTACGAGGAAGAAGAAACCGATGAAACCGGTGGCGTAGAACACCGACTTGCGGGCTTCCTTGGCGCTCGGCACGGTGAAGAAGCGCATCAGGATGTGCGGCAGTCCGGCAATCCCGAACACCAGGCCCAGCGACATCGACACGGTGTTTATCGGGTTGGCGAGCAGTGAGCCCGGGCCCATGATGTTCCAGCCGCTGGCGTGAACCTTGACGGCTTTGTCGGCCAGGGTTTCATAGCTGAAACCGAACTGCGACATGGCCATGACCGCGAGGGTGGTGCCGCCGACGAGCAGCAGCACAGCCTTGATGATCTGGACCCAGGTGGTGGCGATCATTCCGCCGAAGATCACGTAGATCAGCATCAGCGCGCCAACGATCATCACCGCAACCGGGTAGTCGAGGCCGAACAGCAATTTGATCAGTTGGCCGGCACCGACCATCTGCACGATCAGGTAGCAGCACACCACCGTCAGCGAGCCGAAGGCTGCGAAGATCCGCACCTTGTTCTGGTCCAGTCGATAGGAAACGATGTCGGCGAAGGTATAGCGCCCGAGGTTGCGCAGACGCTCGGCCATCAGGAAGGTAATGATGGGCCAGCCAACGAAGAAGCCGATGGTATAGATGAAGCCATCGTAACCTTTGGCGAATACCAGGCTGGAAAGCCCCAGCAGGGTAGCTGCGGACATATAGTCGCCGGCAATCGCCAGGCCATTCTGAAACCCGGTGATACCACCGCCCGCCGTGTAAAAGTCCGAGGTGGATTTGGTTTGGCGCGCGGCCCACCAGGTGATGGCCAGCGTGCCGAGGACGAACACGAAGAACATGCCGATCGCATTCATATTCAGTGGTTGCTTTTCCACCGCGCCCATCGTCGGCGCGGCGAGCGCAATGGAGGCTGGCAGCAGGCCGGTAGCGGCGAGGATCAGTTTACGCAACAGAGTCATCACTTGCTCTCCTCGATAATGGCTGCGCCCAGGGCGTCAAAACGGGTATTGGCGCTGTAGACATACCAACCGGTCAGTAACCAGGAAAACACGATGATTGCCGCGCCAACCGGCATACCCAAGGTCAACATCCGATGTTCGCCCAGCGGTGCATGCAGCCACTGCGGGGCAAACGCCACCACGAGCATGAACAGGTAATAAGTGCCCGATACAACGGCGCTCAACGTCCAGGCCAGGCGTGAACGGCTGCTCACCAGCTGAAGGAATTTCGGATTGCGCCGAATGCGTTCGCAACGTTGGGTATCGGTTGAATGGATGTCGATCATCGGTAGCTCCACATTGTTTTTGTTGTCGTTGTGTAGGGCAGGGCACTGCCGAATTCGGCCTGCACGAACCCGCAGCAGCAGGTAAAACACCTGCTGCTTGATGGATGCAATGTCAGATGGGGTTAGAGCGCCTTGGCCCGGTCGCGCAACACGTACTTCTGGATCTTGCCTGTGGAAGTCTTCGGCAAGAGCGTGAAAACCACTGTTCGCGGTACCTTGAATCCGGCCAGATGCTCACGGCAGAAACTGATGATGTCGGCCTCGCGAACGTCCTGGTGATCAGCCTTCAAGGTGACGAAGGCGCAGGGCGTTTCGCCCCATTTCTCATCGGGACGGGCGACCACGGCTGCTTCCATCACACCCGGGTGGCGATAGAGCACGCCTTCGAGTTCGATGGTGGAGATGTTCTCGCCGCCCGAGATGATGATGTCCTTGAGCCGGTCCTTGATTTCGACGTAACCGTCGGGATGCCAGACGGCCAGGTCACCGGTGTGGAACCAGCCGCCCTCGAACGCTTCGGCAGTGGCGGTCGGGTTCTTCAGGTAACCCTTCATGACAGTGTTGCCGCGCAGGAAGATCTCTCCGATGGTCTGGCCGTCGCGCGGGGTTGGCTCCAGCGTTGTGCTATCGCCGACCATCACGCCTTCCAGCGTCGGGTAGCGCACGCCCTGTCGCGATTTGATTTGCGCCCGCTTCTCCAGAGAAAACTCATCCCATTCGGCGTGCCAGGCGCAGACCGTCACCGGGCCATAGGTTTCGGTCAGGCCAAACACGTGAGTGACCTTGATGCCCATCTCTTCGACGGCACCGATCACTTTGGCCGGTGGCGCAGCGCCCGCAACCAGGGCGTTGACCGGGTGATCGATGGCCGCTTTGGCTGATTCGGGCATGTTCACCAGTGCATTGAGCACGATCGGCGCACCGCACAGGTGAGTGACCTGATGCTCGCGGATCAGTGTGAGGATTTTCTGTGGATCGACCCGGCGCAGGAATACGTGCACACCTGCCAGGGCGGTGATGGTCCATGGGTAGCACCAGCCATTGCAATGGAACATCGGCAGGGTCCAGAGGTACACCGGATGGTTGCCTATGGCCCAGGTCATCTGGTTGCCCAATGCGCTCAGGTAAGCGCCGCGATGGTGGTAGACCACGCCCTTGGGGTTGCCGGTGGTGCCTGACGTGTAATTCAGCGAAATGGCTTGCCACTCGTCGACCGGCCATTGCCAGTCGAATGCCGGGTCGCCTTCGGCCAACAGCGCTTCGTAGTCCAGGTCGCTCGCGGCCTGACCTTCACCGTATTCCGGGTCATTGACGTCGATCACCAGAGGCGGGTGATCGAGCATGCCAAGCGCCGCCTGGATCACATCATGGAACTCGCGGTCGGTAATCAACACCTTGGCCTCGCCATGCTGCAGCATGAAGGCGATCGCCTCGGCATCGAGGCGGACGTTGAGCGGGTTGAGCACGGCACCGATCATCGGCACACCGAAATGCACTTCAAGCATCTCGGGAATGTTGGGCAGCATCACCGCGACCGTGTCGTCCTTGCCGATACCGCGACCGGCCAGCGCCGAGGCCAGACGTCGGCAACGGGTGTAGGTCTGCGCCCAGGTGCGACGAATCGAACCGTGGATAACGGCGGTGTGATCAGGATAAGTGCTAGCGGTGCGCTCGATGAAACTGAGCGGAGACAAGGCTATGTGGTTCACAGCCGAAGGGCCTAGGCCCTGGTCATAGATAGACATGTGCGGGTACTCGATGGCTGATTGTTAGCTCTATGGTTGACCTCGCCGAGGCCACCTTCAAAGTCCGGATTACCTTATATAACATTCTGCTGTGAATATGGAAGTACAACCTATGTTATATAGTATATATACTATATTTTATTCTTTTGACTCCAAATCGCCGCCGCCAGCCCTCCAAGGCTGGTATATGCTTGGTTTCCCTGACGAAGTGGACCCGCAATGATCCTGACTCCCGTTCGATTGCACAGTTGGTTGCGCCTGCAGCGCGAGGGCGTGTCTCTGGCCGCCCGGGCCGATGCGTTGTGTCGGGCGCTGCAGGATTGTCCCGAGGTGCAGCGGGCGGTTTACCTGAGTTGGCAGCCCAATGCGCGGATCTACAGCCATGAGGGCACCGCCCAGCATTTTCCGCCGGGACTTGGCGATCCGGCGCTGGCCAGCGACCAGTTGCTTTTCGAGCATCTGGTCGAGGCAGGGCGCCTGGACCTGTCTCAAGTCCGTCAACTCGATTGCTGGTTGTCCGGCCGGTTGCGGCGGGCCGCGATCAGCCATGGCCAGGTATTCGATCTGGCCTTGCAGCCGGGGCAGCCGGGGTTGTTGCTGGTGCAGGTGTGCGAGGGCGTGAGTCTCGATTGGCTGGGCTGGGTGCAGGATTTGCTGACGACGCTGCTGAGCAGCGTCAACGGCATGCTGCGTGGTTCGCCGCTGCTGGGCCACGATCCACAACCGAGCCTGTTGCTCGATGCACAAGGTCGACCGCTGGAGTTCAACGCGGCACTGATGGCACTGCTCGCCGAGAAGTCGCTGACCGATGTGTTGGGTTTTTTACCGGTCAATCATCGGGTGCTGGTGCGTGCCTGCCTGGACCAGCAACGCGCCATCGAAGGCGTCGAGGCTCAGTTTGAAGCGCAGATCCTGATCTGGACGTTCATCCCCGACCCCCAGGACAACCGAGTGCTCGCCCGTTGCCGCGACGCCACGGCCCAAGTGCTTGCGGAGCGTGAAGCGGCCACCGCACGGCGGCTGTACCGGCTGATCATCGAAAACACGACCGACCTGATTTCCCGTCACACGCCGGATGGGCACGTTATCGATGCGTCCCCGGCATCCTGGACCTTGCTTGGTTACTGGCCCGAAGAGTTGCGCGGGCAATTGGCCCAGGGCCTGTTTCATGGCCAGGATCTGGCCGGTCTGGTGCAGCGCGCGCGTGATGCGCTGGAGCAGGATGGCTATCACACCATGACTTATCGCATCCGCCATCGCGACGGCCATTACCTGTGGTTCGAAACTGCCAGCCGGGCGATCCGGGAAACCTACACCGGGACGGTGGTAGAAGTCGTCAGCGTATCCCGGGACATCACCGCCCGAGTGCAGGCCGAGGAGAACAAGCGACGCCTGGCCGAAGTGGTCGAGGCCAACATCGATCCGGTGTTGTTCATCGCCCCCGAGGGCCAGGTCACTTACCTCAATCCAGCCGCGCGCCGGATCCTCGGGATTGATGAGCAACAACCCATGCCGTCCCTGGCCGCGTTGTTCGCCAGCGGCGACCTTGCGCGTCTGCAACGCGATGGCTGGCAGAGCGCCGAGCGCGACGGTGTCTGGAGCACCGATGCGCGGTTGCAACCACCGGGTGGCGGCACATCGGTGCCGGTGTCGCTGGTACTGCTGGCGCACCGTTCCGCCGGGGGCGAGCGATATTACTCATTGGTCGCGCGCGACATGACTGAACGCGAGCTGCGGGAAGAGCAACAGCGCCGTCATCAGGATGAGCTGGCACACACCGCACGGTTGGTTACCCTCGGTGAACTGGCCTCGGGGATCGCCCACGAAATCAACCAGCCGCTGGCTGCCGTGGTCAATTATGCGAATGCGAGCCAGCGCTATCTACAGACACTGGATTCCAATCCCCAGGCCGCTGCCAGAGTGACCCAGGGCCTGGAACGCATTACCCATCACGCCACCCACGCCTCCGAAGTGATCCGGCGTTTGCGCTCCTTTTTGCGCAAGGGACAGCGGCGCATGCAGGCGCTGAACTTGACTGACGTCGCCCGCGAAGCCGTGCGCTTGTGTGCCTGGGAGGCGAGTAATTGCCAAGTGACAATCGAGGATCGACTGCCGGATAATCTGCCACCCGTTTATGCCGACCGCGTGTTGCTGGAACAGGTTCTGCTCAATTTGTTGCGCAATGCCATCGACGCCAACCGTGAGCAACATCCCGGGCTACCTTCGCAGATCGTGATGACCGTGGAGCAGGGCAGTGGCGCCTGCGTGGAAATCCGTGTGCGAGACCAGGGGCCAGGCGTCAGCGAGCCGGAACTGGAACAGATATTTACCCCGTTCTACACCAGCAAGGCCGATGGTCTGGGGCTCGGTCTGTCCATGAGCCGCAGCATTATCGAAGGTTTCGGTGGCGAACTGAATGCCCGGCGTCAGCCCGTCGGGCTGCTGATGTGTTGCCGCTTGCCGCTGGCCGGCCCGACAAAACAACAACAATAGGAATCAGGTAATGGCAGGTGTAACGGAGCAGGTTGTGTACGTGGTCGATGATGACCAGGGCATGCTCGAATCGACGGTCTGGTTGTTGGAGTCGGTCGGCCTCAAGGCTTTGCCGTTTACCAGTGGCGTCGCGTTCCTCGATGCCTGCGATGCAAGCCTCGATGCCTGCGTGTTGCTCGACGTGCGCATGCCCGGTATGGGCGGCTTGAACGTGCAGGAGGAAATGCGTGTGCGCCAACTGAACCTGCCGATCATCTTCGTCAGCGGGCATGCGGATGTGCCGATCGTAGTGCGCGCGTTCAAGGCCGGTGCCCATGACTTTATCGAGAAGCCCTACAACGAGCAGCTGTTGCTGGACAGCGTGCAACAGGCGCTCAGCAACTGTGCCGCCAACCGTTCGGGCAACCAGGGTCACGAAGCCTTGCAGGCGCGCTTGCTGAGCATGACCCCGCGCGAGCGCGATGTCATGTTACCGCTGGTGCAGGGGTACACCACCCGCGAAATCGCGGAGCAACTGGGCGTGAGCGCAAAAACCGTTGATCTGTATCGCGCGCGCGTCATGAAACGCATGCAGGCCAACACGTTGCCGGAACTGGTGGGCATGGCCATCGCGGCGCAGATGGTCGATCCGCTGAAGTTGCGTTGATCCCTCGCTCTTTATATTTCCAATGTTGTCGTCCACTTCATCATGGTCCTCGCGGAATGACGTTGACTGGCAAGCGGTGTTTACCGGCTCACAGTGACCGTCCGCTACTGGCCGAGGCTGTGTAAAAACACTTTCGTGCAGATGCGGCAATCAAAGTCGGCGCGAAAAACACGCTCCTACGCAACATCCAGTTCAGCCCGTAGAGTCCAGATTGTTTTGGTACACCATTTTCCCTCCAAGAGGCACAGTAGGGTGACATGAGATCCTGGCGAACAGTTCTGGCACTTGCCCTGCACTGACCGCCGCGCCTGTATCGCCTATGGCTGACTCAACTACGCTTTAAGTGAAGGCTGAAGACTGCCGAACCCGCTCCTGGGAGGGTCCCGTGAACAGTCACTGGTGGCGCCGCCTGCTTTTGGTAATGATGCTGGTCTGGCTACCGACGGTTTCGACGACGGTGTCGGCTGCGGGCAGTGTCGTGATTCTGACCGTCAACGATGCTATTGGTCCGGCCAGTGCCGACTACGTGGAACGCGGCTTGATACGTGCGGTGACCGAGGGCGCACAGTTGGTGGTCATCAACCTCGACACCCCCGGCGGGCTGGACACTTCGATGCGCTCGATCATCAAGGCGATTCTGGCCAGCCCCCTGCCAGTGGCCAGTTTCGTTGCCCCTAGTGGCGCACGCGCGGCCAGCGCCGGCACCTATATTTTGTATGCCAGCCACATTGCCGCCATGACCCCGGGTACCAACCTGGGCGCCGCTACGCCGGTGCAGATCGGCGGCCTACCCGGGACCGCACCCGAACCACCTCGCTCACCCACCACTGACAAGAATTCTCCGCCTGAGCTACGAGACACCATGACTCGAAAACAGATCAACGATGCGGCGGCTTACATCCGTGGTCTTGCGCAATTGCGCGGACGCAATGCCGACTGGGCCGAACAAGCGGTACGTGAATCGCTCAGCTTGTCGGCCGACGAAGCGCTCAAACTCAAGGTGGTCGATTATGTGGCCAATGACGTGGCAGACCTGCTCAAGCAACTGGACGGTAAGAACCTGAATGTCGCCGGTCAAACGTTGAGGCTGAGCACCGCCGGGGCTACGCTCATCGACCAAGCGCCTGATTGGCGCACACAACTGTTGGTGGTGATCACAAACCCCAGCGTGGCATTGCTGCTGATCATGTTCGGGGTCTATGGCCTGATATTCGAATTCATGAGCCCGGGATCAGGCGTCGGAGGGGTACTCGGTGGCATCTGCCTGTTGCTGGGGCTGTATGCCCTGCAACTGTTGCCCGTGAATTACGCCGGGGTCGGACTGATTCTGCTGGGGATCGCCTTCATGATCGCCGAGGCGTTTCTACCGAGTTTCGGTGTAATCGGTTTGGGTGGGGTGGTTGCCTTTGTAGTCGGCGCAGTGATTTTGATGGACACCGATGTACCGGGTTTCGGCATTCCGTTGGCGCTGATCATCAGCATGGCACTGATCAGCGCCCTGTTGCTGATGACTCTGGTCGGCATGGCGCTCAAGGCCCGACGCCGTGCCCTGGTCAGCGGCGATGCGGGCTTGGTCGGCAGCCTGGCTACGGTGACGGGGCTGCTGCCGGGTCTGCCGATGAGCGGCTGGGTGCAACTGCAGGGCGAAAAATGGCAAGTGCGGAGCCGCTCGCCCCTGCACCTGGGCCAACAGGTCCGGGTGGTGGCGCGCACGGGTTTGATGCTGGAGGTCATTGCATCGGATGAAACGCCACCGCGAGGAGGTTGATCCATGTTCGTCGAATTGGGTTTTGGCGCGCTGCCAGCCCTGCTCCTTGTGTTGGTGTTCTCGGCCGTCCGGATTCTGCGCGAATACGAGCGCGGGGGCGGGGATTACCAGGCTGTCGGTGATTACGGAGAAGCAAGAGACGTTGAAGTCTCTCGAGTTTTTACATAATAGGGGGGAGTATGGTCCGTCTCCCGGCGGAGAAGAGAAATAAGTCGGTACTGGTTAGATCGTTTATTTCTTTCAGTTATGTAAAAAGATTTAAGTTGCGTATCCAAAGCCGATGAAACGGCGTGATGGCTTTAAAGAGAACCGTTCTCCGGGGCCGAGAACAAGATCGGCCGTTCCTTTATTTCAGGCATGACTTCATCCTTGCCGCTATAGCGGCTATGCATTAGAGATGAGAGGGAGGTATCGTCTACCCCGGACAAACAGGCGCTGCGACGTGGTTGTTTGAGCTCTGTCACTCAATATTAAGGATTGATCTTGTGTCGAACTCAGTGACTATTAAGAGAAGGGTATTGTTCGGCGACTGTGATCCGGAGGGGATTGTCTATACACCCAGGTTTTCGTATTTCGTTGTCGAGGCCATTCATGATGCCCTTACGGTCTGGCTTTCCGGTCCCGGATTAAGAACCCTGCTAGGTTTTAACCTACTGCCTCCAGCAAGGGCCTTCTCGCTAGAGTTTCTTCATCCGGTCACTTGGGATGACGAACTTTCCATGAAGGTAAGTGTTTCCAGTATTGGGCTTCACTCGTTCACATTTCTAGTCGAGGGTAATGTAGCGCCAGATGTCATGGCATTTACTTCTAGCCTTACACACGTTTGCATCTCGCCGGTCACCAGGGAAGTGATTGAGGTTCCAGAGCAACTGAGGGCGCTGCTCCAGTCTTGAGCGTTGTAGTCGCTCGGACGAGATAGAGCTGGGCAGGCGACTGTCTTGCGCTCCACAGCCATCCAGGGAACATTGGCTGGCTGAGGTAGATCTGCTTCATGCGGCAGCCTGCTGATCCCGCGATCCAGGCAGTTCAATACGTAGTCCCAGCCGCAGTTGGTGACGAACTCCGCGACGGTGCGCGGCCCCATGCCGCCCCGGTTTTCTCCAGGGCTCGCTTCGATATGACCGGGTGAGTTGTCACTGGTCTGGGTGCGGTCTGTTTGCGCTGTCAGTGATTGATTGGAGCTGACGGGTCAGCACCTGGCAGCAATGCCTCAATGAGCTTATGAAGTTGTCGACCAGCGGCGAATAGGGGCGGTGCTGCGGGCGAACAACACTGACGGTGTACGGAATGGAAAGTGACAGCCCGCGAATTTTCAGCCCAAGTTTGGCGTAGGCCAGTGCTGTGAGCGGGTTGATGATTGCAATGCCGACCCCTAGGGCCACCGTCGCGCAGACTGCCGCTGCGCTGTGCGTTTCAACCACCAACTGTCTGTTGATTCCGAGGCTGTCGAAAAAACTGTCGATCTTGTTGCGATAGGGGTCGTTGGTTGCCAGAGAAATAAAGTGTTCGCCTTCAAAGTCCTCGGGGAACAGGACGGCTTTTTCACACAGTCGGTGGTCGGTGGGCAAGATGCAGACAATGTCCGACGTGAAGATGGTCTCCAGGTCTGTGCCGCGAGGGGCAATAGTGTCCTCGATAAGCCCCAGATCAAAGCGCTGTGAAGAAAGCCACTCGTTGAGCAGGGGAGAGTCCTGGGGAGTGATGCTGACTCCCACGCCGGGGTATTGATCGAGGAAATGTTTGCAGACAGAGGGCGCCATGGCCTGGGAGAAAGCAGGCAGGCAAACGATGGTGATCTGCCCGTGCCTGTACTGGCGAATGGCGTCAGCCGCTTTGGCTATCCGCTCAAGGCCAAAATAAGCCCTTTTGACTTCGTCGAAGAGCATCAGCGCTTGTTCGGTCGGGATCAATTTGGCATTGGCGCGTTTGAACAACGTCAACTGGGTCACCGACTCAAGCCTGCCCAGTTCTCGGCTGATTGTCGGCTGTGAGGTGCGCAGCAGGGCTGCGGCGGCTGTCGCGCTACCTGTCGTCATGACCGCCCAGAATATCTCGATATGCCTGAAGTTCAGCGTTGCCATGGCGATCCTTGCCTCGGTGATGGGGAGGGTTTGACCATATCAGATATGAATCGATTATGAGTAAATTGATATTTTTAATCTGAATGTACGTTGCAGATAATAGCCAGCAAGCAAGTTCAGCACTTAAGCAAATGCTCTGGATTATTGGTGCTTATTTGTGCGAGAGCGGCAGGTTGAATTGAATTGGCGACGCCTCGCCGCATGACTGACATTAAAAAACATGCAATGACTATTTTACTGCCGGGTTTTTCAGAGAGGTTCGAATGGACGGTTTCAGCTACAAACAAGGTGTTCTGCATGCCGAAGGGGTGAACCTGGACAGCCTGGCTGAAAAGTTGGGTACACCCTTGTTTGTTTATTCATTGAGTACCTTGGCGTCGCACTTGCAAAGCATGCGCGATGCTTTTTTTCTGATTGACCCGCTGATTTGTTTTTCAGTCAAAAGCTGCAGCAACTTGAGCATCCTGAAGTTTCTGGTGGAGCACGGCGCGGGTCTGGACGTCGTCAGTGGTGGCGAAATCTATCGAGCCCTGCTGGCCGGTGCTCGCCCCGAAACCATTGTATTTGCCGGGGTGGGCAAGTCTGCGCAAGAAATCAAATATGCACTGGAGGCAGGCGTCTATCAGTTCAATGTCGAGTCTGAGGGGGAACTGGCAAGGATCGATGCTATTGCGGGTCAGTGCGGCTGCAGGGCCAGGGTTTCTATTCGGATCAATCCCGACGTTGCTGACCGTGATACCCCACAAAAAACATCTACAGGTGGACGCCAAACCAAATTCGGCATTCCGGTGACGCGTTCGGCGCGGCTTTACGCAAAGGGTTTGTACAGCAACGTCGACGTTGTCGGAATCCATGCGCACATTGGCTCGCCTATCCATGACAGCGCTTCTTACCTGGCTTGCATTGAGGTCATCGAGACGTTGTTGGATGAGGTGGAACAGGCGGGCGGCACAGTCGATACGATCAATATCGGTGGTGGTTTTCCAGCCATATACGAGGCCTCCCATTCCGATAGCATTTCGTTGCAGGAAATGGGCCGCGTCATTTCTCACCGGCTTAAGGGACTCAAGGCGCGCGGCCTGCGGTTCGTGATCGAACCCGGTCGCTCGATCAGCGCCAATGCCGGCGTGTTGCTGACCGGCGTCGAATACATCAAGGATGGCTGGGACCGTCAGATTGTCATTGTCGATGCCGGCATGAACATCTTGCTCAGACCTACACTGTACGGTGCCCACCATGCCATGTGGCCGATCCGATACGGCCATTTCAATGGGCACTGGACGCACGCGACCAATCCTTCGCAACCCTGGCCAGACGGGGCATTGTCGCCGGTGGATGTGGTTGGGCCGATTTGTGAAACAGGGGATTTTTTCGCGTTGTCGCGTCCGCTGCCGACGCTTTCGGAACATGACACCCTGGCCATTTTTTCAGCGGGTGCCTACGCGATGAGCATGGCCAGCCAGTACAACTCGAAAGTTCGTCCGGCTGAAGTGGTGGTCATGGGCGAGCACTATCAAGTCGTGCGCCAGAGAGAGCGCTACGAGGATCTCGTTGCCCGGGAAATGGACGGCATTGAAACAGTCAAGTCTGATGCTGAAAGTTTGAAGCTGGTTAAGTAATACAAGGGATGCGAGCGAAGATCTATCGGATCGATGATGTCTTGCCGTCGATGAGCCGCGTGGTGGAAAAAATTGAGGGTCAGTTCAGGCAAGTTTGTCTCCAAGGCTCCTGCGAGCAACACATCCAGCTCGCCCTTGGTAGTGACGAACACTTAGGGGTCGATATCTGACACGCCTTGATGATTCCTGACGCCGACAATCGGGTGAATTCCTGACACCTTTGATGCGGCGCGGAGATCGACGATGGCTATCAGTGTTTTTGACTTGTTCAAGATGGGTGTCGGCCCCTCCATCTCCCATACCGTCGGCCCGATGCGTGCCGGGGCTTTGTTTGTTGAGTATCTTGACCAACGGGGGAGTGGAACATGCTGCAATTGACCGAGTCTGGCCGGCCACAACCGCCGATGCTGCGTATTGGTTTCTGGTTGATGGAAGCCTTCGATTTGTATGGCCTTGCCAATGCGCTGGAGCCATTGCGCCAGGCCAATCAGTTGGCGGGGTGCAATGTTTGCCAATGGCAAATGCTTAGCCTGGACGGACAGCAACTGAACGCCAGCAACGGCATCGCAACCGCCACCGCACGACTGGATCAGGCACAAACGTTCGATGTATTAATCCTCTGCGGTGGGGATAACCTGCAACTTCAAACTGAAAATCCAGACTTGCTCCAGCAGCTGAACCACTGGGCGAGGCAACCGATCAGCCTGGGGGCGTTGGGTAAGGCCGGTTGGCTACTGGCGCAGATTGGCGCGCTGGATGGTTTCCGCTGCAGCTTGCCGCAGCCCACCCCATCACTGACCTTTGCTGCTTTGCGCGAGTTGACGCCGGTAGCAGCACCGTTCTGTGTCGATCGCCAACGTCTGACCTGCGTCGGCCCGCAGGCCGTTCAAGGGTTGATGCACGAGCTTCTCGCCCGGACCCACGGTCGTGGTCTGATACTGCGGATGGAAAAACATGCAGCACGCCAGGCCCGGCCGCTACTTCCCTTGCATGACGCCCCGGAAAAACTTCAAGCAACACTGGCATTGATGAACGAGCACTTGCGCCGAACGCTGGGTATCGACGAACTGGCCGACACCATGGGCATTTCCCGGCGACATCTGGAACGGCTGTTCAAGCGCAGTCTGGGTTGTTCGCCGTCCCGACACTACCTGGACTTGCGGCTGCAACAGGCGCGCCAGTTGTTGCGGGCCGGTGAACATTCCTTGTCAGATGTCGCCGGGGAGTGCGGTTTCGTCTCGGTGCAACATTTCTCGCGCTGCTATCGCCAATACTTCGGAGCACACCCTCGCGATCATATGGGCGCGAGCTTGCTCACGAAGGCGCAGAATCAGCGGGTAGCAATGTTGAACGCACCGGCCACATCGCGAGCAAGCACGCTCGCGCACTGACTGCGTTGTCCTTTGCCAATGCCCCCGCCAAGCGGCTTTTACCGCGCTTGCCGGGGGCATTTTTGTTTCTGCCGGGGGCTCGGCAACCACATTCGCAAACAGCGGGTATGACCAACTACAGGTCGGATTCGCACAAAAAACCTCACCTTGCATCTGTTCGAATGATCTTCAGCGGCTCGCCAGATTGGCGCCTTCTGTTGCTCAAACAATGACAAGGATAAATGACATGCAAATGCCGAAAACCATCCAGATCAAGAACGGCGAAAAAGTGAATCCGACGTTCTCGGCTCAGGAATATGCCAACCGCCAGGCCAAATTGCGGGCTTATCTGGCGCAGAACAATATCGACGCGGCAGTCTTCACGTCTTATCACAACATCAACTACTACAGCGATTTCCTGTACTGCTCCTTCGGGCGTCAGTACGCGCTGGTCGTGACCCAGGACAGCGCCGTGACCATCAGCGCCAACATCGATGGCGGTCAGCCATGGCGCCGTACCGTCGGCACTGAAAACATCGTCTACACCGACTGGCAGCGCGACAACTACTTCGTCGCGATCCAGCAGGCCTTGCCCAAGGCCGGGCGCATCGGCATCGAGTTCGATCATCTGAACTTGCTCAATCGCGACAAACTCGCCAGCCGCTATCCGCAGGCTGAGCTGGTGGATATCGCCGCACCGTGCATGCGTATGCGCATGATCAAGTCCGCCGAAGAACACGCGATCATTCGCCATGGCGCGCGCATCGCGGACATCGGCGGTGCGGCCATCGTCGAAGCCTTGCGTGATCAGGTGCCAGAATACGAAGTTGCCCTGCATGCCACTCAGGCGATGGTGCGCGAAATTGCCCGCACTTTCCCGGATTCCGAACTGATGGACACCTGGACCTGGTTCCAGTCCGGTATCAACACCGATGGTGCACATAACCCGGTCACGTCGCGCAAGGTCAACAAGGGTGACATCCTCAGCCTTAACTGCTTCCCGATGATTGCCGGTTACTACACCGCACTGGAACGTACCTTGTTCCTGGACCACTGCTCCGATGAGCATCTGCGCTTATGGGAAGTTAACGTCAAAGTGCACGAGGCGGGTCTGAAGCTGATCAAGCCAGGCATGCGCTGCTGCGATATCGCGCTGCAACTGAACGAGATTTTCCTGGAACACGATCTGCTGCAATACCGCACCTTCGGCTACGGCCACTCCTTCGGTACGCTGAGCCATTACTACGGGCGCGAAGCCGGGCTGGAATTGCGCGAAGACATCGACACGGTGCTGGAGCCAGGGATGGTGGTGTCCATTGAACCGATGATCATGCTGCCCGAGGGCCTTCCGGGTGCCGGCGGGTATCGTGAACACGACATCCTGATTGTCAACGAACAGGGTGGGGAAAACATCACCAAGTTCCCGTATGGCCCGGAACACAACATCATCAAGAAGTAAGATCCCGCGCCGCACAGTGAACCTGTGCGGCGTTTTGCTTTGACGAGTGGCGAAAAATCTTCCCGGTGGCTGAGATAAACCGGAACAAAACAATGCATGCGCACTAAATAGCGCGCAGCATTTACCGAGCCTTGACCCTGCCAAGTAAAACAATAGAGGGTTTTGTCATGTTCTACGCCTCGACTCTTCGTTTCGATCACCACACCTCTGACACCGGAGGTGCCCAATGAGCACCCAAAGCGCAAGCCTGACGCCGACCCTGGCGCAGAAACTTGAACAGACCGCCGAGCGCAAGGCCCTGCGGCGCGCGGCCAGTGCCAGCTTCATGGGTAATTTCGTCGAGTGGTTCGACTATGCGGCCTACGGCTACCTGGCAACCGTCATCGCGCTCACGTTTTTTCCGCAAACCGACAAGACGACCGCGCTACTGGCGACGTTCGCCGTGTTTGCGCTGTCGTTTATCGTCCGCCCGCTGGGGGGACTGGTCTGGGGCCACTTCGGTGACAAATACGGGCGGCGTAGTGCGCTGTCCTGGTCGATTCTGATCATGTCGATCTCGACCTTTTGCATCGGTGTCCTGCCGACCTACAACCATATCGGCCTGTGGGCTCCGGCTTTGTTGTTGCTGATTCGCTTGTTCCAGGGTTTTTCCGCTTCAGGTGAATACGCCGGGGCCTCGGCCTTTCTCGCCGAGTATGCGCCCGAGGGTAAACGCGGTTTGTACACCAGCATTGTCCCGGCGAGTACGGCGGCAGGTTTGCTCTTCGGCGCGGTCTTTGTCGCCGGCCTGCATGCGTGGATGAGTGTCGAGGATCTGCACAGCTGGGGCTGGCGTTTACCCTTTCTGCTGGCAGCGCCATTTGGGCTCGTGGGGCGTTACATCCGCATGAGTCTGCAAGACACGCCCAAGTTCCTGGAGATGGAAAAACGCCTTGAAGCAAAGGAATGCGCAACCCACGCTCCGGTTCGCGAATTGCTGACCGTGCACCGACGCAGTGTGATGATCGGGATCGGCGCGACCTGCCTGAATGCGGTGGCGTTCTACTTGTTGCTCAGCTACATGCCGACCTACCTGTCCACCGAAATGGGCATGAGCGAAAGTGATTCGTTCCTGGCATCCACGGTATCGCTGGCGACTTACATCGGGCTGATCTTTCTGATGGGCAAACTGTCGGATCGGTTCGGGCGCAAAACCATGCTGCTGAGCGCTTCAATATTGTTCCTGGCGCTGACATTTCCGCTTTTCGGGATGTTGGAGAATCAGCCGCTGATCGTGATTCTGATGATCCAGATTGCTTTCGGCGCGATCCTGGCGATGAACGACGGCACCTTGCCGTGCTTCCTCGCCGAGATATTTCCCACCCGCGTCCGCTTCAGTGGTTTTGCCTTCAGTTTCAACATCGCCAATGCCGTGTTCGGCGGCACCGCGCCGTTTATCGCAACCTGGCTGATTCAACTGACCGGCAACAAAATGGCCCCGGCCTGGTATCTGCTGGCGGCAGCGGCGGTGGCATTGATTGCCATGCTGGCGAGCCGGGAAACGGCGCATAAGGCGTTGCAGGACTGATCTCCATCCGGTGATTTCATAGATGCCTTCGCGAGCGGGCTCGCTCCCACATTGAACCGCGTCCGCCTGGACAACACGGTCAACCGTGGGAGCGAGCCCGCTCGCGATGAGGTCATTCAATCAATGCACCGCCGCTACCTGCTTGCGCTCACCCATCGGCGATACGCCAAAGAAACGGCTGTAGCATTTGGAGAAATGCGCAGGCGAAACGAAGCCGCAGGCGAGGGCGATATCACGTACCTGCGATTCGCTGCGCAGCAATAATTGACGTGCCCGTGCAAGACGCAATTCAAGGTAATACTGACTCGGCGTGCGCTGCAGATGCTTGTGAAACAGGCGTTCGAGCTGGCGCACCGACACCTCGTTCAACCGCGCAAGTTCCTCAAGGCCCACCGGCTCCTCGAGATTGGCTTCCATGATCGCTACCATCTGGCTGAGCTTGGGCTGCGAGGTGCCCAGCTTTTGCCGCAATGGCACACGCTGTTGTTCCTGTGCATTGCGTACCCGATCACACAACAACAACTCGGCCGCATGGGCTGCGATATCGCGACCACCAGGTTCGCGGGCGATCAACTGCAGGGTCATGTCCATGGAGGCCACGCCACCGGAGCAGGTGTAGCGATCACGGTCCAGCTCGAACAACTGGTTGGAAATGATGATCCCCGGAAAACGCTCTTTCAGTGCTTCGATGTCTTCCCAGTGAATCGTGCAGCGATAGCCCTTGAGCAGATCGGCGCGCGCCAACAAGTGGCTGCCGGTGCAGATCCCGCCCAGTGGTACCTGATCATGCGCCAGCTTGCGTAGCCAATTGAGCAGTGGTCGGCTGCTGTGATTGGAGACGATCGGGTTTGATCCGACAACGAACAGCATGTCGAGTCTGGGTGCGTCGGTGATGGTATGGTCAGGCAGGATGCGCATGCCGTTGCTGGCCGTCACCGGCTCCAGGCTGGCGGCGATGATGACCGTGCGGAACAGCGGTTTGCGCGCGGCCAGGTTGGCCATGCGCAGTGTTTCCACGGCGGAGGCGAAGCCGATGGTGGTGAAGTTGGGGATGACCAGGAAACCCACGGTTTTCACCGGTCGTTGTTCATTCGCCGAACGTCCTGCGGCGGGTTTCACCACCTGGAGTTTCGCCATTATTACCGCTCCTCAACTGCATCAGTGACATGCGCCGCGGCAAGCTGCCGATACGGGCAACGTCATCTCGTTTTTGTGATTGTAAGCCCTGTTTACAGGCTTCAGGATTTTACTGTGTGTGTCCGGACAATGGACCGTGACGAAAGGAATTCGCACGCAAGATGTCATGAGTCTCGATTGGCCGAAGGGGGGCGTAGAAAACGTGGGGAGTAAGGCATGAGGATCAACAAAAAAACCGGCCAGCTCCGTGGTGGAGAGCGGCCGGAAAGAGGTGAACGAGGATGAGTGTTGCTATCGTGGATAGCGCTTCAAGCGTTTTCGGTTCGTGCGATGTCGACGGCTTGCACTGTCTTCTTCCTGGAGTTGAAGATTGCGCCCATACAGACGATGGACAGTGTCAGCGCACCTGTCGCTACAACTTCCATGCGATGCTGCGGCAAGATCAGCATGATCACCAGGATGCTCAAGATGCAGGCAATGACCAGGTAGCTGAGCCAGGGGAAAAACCACATCTTGAACGCGATCGGTTGCCCCGAAGCATTCATCTTCTTGCGCAGTACCAGTTGCGAAACAGCGATGACCAGATAGACCAGCAGCGCAACGGCACCGGAGCTGGCCAGGAGGAAGGAGAAGACTTCGTTGGGTGCAAAGTAATTGAGCGCCGTGGTCAGAAAACCGACCGCGGTGCTGGCCAGCACCGCGATATAAGGCACCCCTGAAGTCGACGTCTTCTGCAGTACTCGAGGACCATCACCGCGTTTGCTCAGGGAGTAGACCATGCGTGACGCGGTATAGATGGCTGAGTTGAGGCAGCTGGCGACAGCAATCAGCACGACGATATCGACGATCATTTTCGCGTGTGGAATGTTCATCAACTCGAGCGCCCTCTGATAAGAGCCGACTTCCATGAGCATGGGGTCGTTCCAGGGGACGATGGAGATGATGAGGAATACCGAGACGATATAGAAAATCCCCATTCGCCAGACGACGGAGTTGGTCGCGCGGGTGATCTGTTTGGCGGGGTTTTGCGATTCGGCAGCGGCAATGGTGACGATTTCCGTGCCCATGAAGCTGAACACGGTGGTGAGCATCGCGCCGATGACGGCGGTCATGCCATTGGGCATGAAACCTCCGAACTCATGACTTAGTTGAACGACTCCACTCACCGTCGTATCCGGTAATCCGCCCACCAGGGCAAGCGCGCCAAGCGCGATAAACCCCAGAACCGCGATGACTTTGAGCATGGCGAACCAGAACTCGAACTCCCCGTACCGGGCGACACTGAACAGGTTGGTCAATGTCAGCAGGCCGGTGACCGCTATGGCGAACTCCCAGGTCTGAATGGCGGGAAACCAGGCGTGCAGGATGGCGGCAGCGGCGATGGCTTCAATCGGAATGACCAGTACCCAGAACCACCAGTACAGCCAGCCGATGGTGAAGCCGGCGCTGCGTCCCATCGCCCGCTCGGCGTAGGTCGAAAACGATCCTGTATCGGGCGACGCTACGGCCATCTCTCCCAGCATGCGCATCACCAGCACGACCAGGGTGCCGGAAAAAATGTACGCCAGGATGGCGGCCGGCCCCGCCGAGGCGATGGCGTGTCCTGAACCGATGAACAGGCCGGCGCCAATGGCACCGGCAATGGAAAGCATGGTGACGTGACGCTGCTTGAGGCCTGGGGCCAAGGTTGAGCTGCTGGACATGAGACTTACCCTTTTTATTTTATTTGGGGAGGGTGAAGCAATAACCGTGAGTACTCGTTTGGGCACGTCCGTGTGTTCTTCAGGTGTCCAGATCAAAAGCCTCGCGCACAGCGGCGCTGATGCCAGAGACACAGACTTCGAGAATCAGCTCGCCTTTCTCGCGACTGGAACCTTTAGGGGATGACAGTGTTCCGCAGGCCGGCGTGCGCTCGGCAATGATGGGAAAGACGTCGTAAGGCGGGAAGGTCGCGGGAGGATGATCAACCGCACGACTCAGATCGACCTTGTCGGGGTGCAGGGCCAGCATCAAAGAGGTTTCGAAAATACCGCCATGCTCGATATCCCAGCCGAGAAATCCCTCGGGATATAACTTTTCGATGACGGCAGGGTCGTTGACGAAGTCCCAATAGGACAGCACGACGACCTTGAAGTCACTGATGCCACCGTAGCGAAGTTCCCGAAGGGCAAGGTCTATGCCCTCGACAATGAACATCGAGTTTTCAAAGTGCCCGTTCATCATCACCAGTTTGCGTGCGCCATGGCGGGCAAGTTCTCTGATGATGTCCTGCACGGTATGGGTCAGCGTGGCGCCATCGAGGCTGGTTGTTCCCGGGAAGTGGTTGCCGCCGCCTGATTTCTGCTGAGACTTGTAGCCATAGGCAAGGGCAGGCAAGACCAGGCCGCTGACATTCTGCGCTACCGCCTTGCATATCGCGGTAGGCAGCAGCACATCGACTTCCATGCACATGTGATGTCCATGCTGTTCCAGTGCACCCACGGGCAGAAAGATCGGGCTGCCGGCAGCGACCTTCTCTGCATACGCAGGCCAGGTGAGTTCTCCAATAACGACACTGTTGTTCATCTGCACACCCTCTGAAAGTGTTTGACCGTTGGTGATTTTCAACCGGTGGTTGGGGGCGTTTGCCTATCGTCTGACTGACCTTCCAGATTGCAGGAATCGAAGGCGGCGCATGGATCAATTCGATCAGAGGGGGAGGGTGCAGAATTGTCTAAATCCGACCCGTAAATGACAAAACACCCTCTGGTTTGTCATTTCTGTCCGGTTATCGGATTGGGGCTCGTCGCTTTTGCGTGAGAAGGGGCATGAGTCGGATCTGACAAAGTCCAGGTCGAGCGCGCACAAAAACGGGTGATGGCGACCTGCTGCAATGCATCCAGCCAGCGAATGATGCTGTGGTTGGCAGCGATAGCAGGCAGCAGGCAAGAGCAAAAGGATGAGACGGACAGGAGCACTTTTCATCAGAGCCACTTTCCATCACCAGGCGAGACAATAATGAAAAATCGCATCGACCTTTCACGCCGTACATTCCTCAAGACCTCCAGCATCCTGGCAGGCACCGCAGCGCTTTCTGGTTTGCTGCCCTTGAGAAGCTTCGCCGCAGTGGAAAAAGAACTGGTCATACTCGCATGGGCCGGACACGCAGAACCGGACATCGTCGCTGATTTCGAGCGCCAATATGGGGTCAAGGTCCGGGCCAAGTACTACACCGGCGGCGACAACATGCTGGGGTTGATCTCACAGTCCCCGCCCGGCACTTTCGACCTGATCCTGTCCGACGCCGAATACGTCCAGCAACTCAATGCCGCCGAGTACATCGAGCAACTTGACCCCGCTGACTACCCCTTCGATGACTTCTACCCGGAGTTCCAGCATTTTCCCGGCCACTGGCAGGGGGACAAGCTCTACTCGGTCCTGATTCGCTTTGGCTTCCTCGGCATCGCCTACAACACTCAACTCGTTCCCGAAACCAAGGTGCACAGCTATGACGTGTTCTGGGACGAAAGCCTCAAGGGCAAGGTTGGACACTTCGACTGGCACCTGCCGAATCTCGGACAGATCAGCTTGATGAATGGCAACGCGCGCCCGTACGACATCGATACCGCGCACTGGCAAACGGTGCAGCAGAAGATGATGAGCTTGCGTGCGCAAATCGGTGGCTTCTTCGATTACGGCGGAACCTTTTCTTCTCTGAAGAATGGTCAGATCCATGCCATGTGCGGCATCGGCGACTGGATCACCGGTGTCTTGCAACGTGCCGGCGCACCGGTGAAAACCGTATTGCCCAAGGAGGGCGGGTTGCAATGGACGGAGTCTTACTGCATCGCTAAAAAAGCACACAGCCCGGAGCTGGCGAAGAAGTTCATCCAATACATCACCTCACCTGAAGGCCAGGTCAAGTCGGCGAAGATGGCTGCTTATCCCGCGCTGATCCCGAGCAAAAAGGGCTGGGAACTGCTGAACCAGACCGATCTCGCCGAGGCGAAGCGCCAAGGCATGCTGCTCGGTCAGCGCAACGTCATGGATGACATCCGCGATGGTCGTATCAAGTACCGCGAACTCCCGGTCCGGCAGAGTCTGGATGAGTGGAATGACTTCTGGTCGCAATACAAGGGTGCTTGACGAGACGAGTGGAGGTGGTCGCTATGATTTCAGACAAGTTGAAGGCTTCGCCGTCGGTACTCTCCGGTAATGCCGGTGCCCGAACAGAGCGCCGTTCAAGGAGGGTGTGGCGCTTGCCCTGGTTTGGCCTCTGTTTCTCGATGCCTATCCTGATCTGGCAATTGATGTTCTTCGTATTCCCGCTGGCGTTTCTGGTGGCCATCAGCTTTTGGCTTGTACGTAACTTCCGGATGGTGCCGACGTTCGAATGGCTCAACTGGAGCTATATGCTCAGTCGCGCCTTTTTTTGGGACGCCTACGTCCATACACTCGCCATGGCGGCAGGTGCCACTGTGCTGGTCAGCCTGGTGGCCTTTCCCTGCGCTTATGCAATCGCCTTCAAGTTTCGCGAGTCGGCAAAGCAGCTGCTGGTGTTGCTGCTGGTCACTCCGTTCTTCACCAGCTACCTGGTGCGCACTTATTCATGGCAGGTGTTCCTCAGCGATAACGGCATCTTCAATGCCGCGCTTGGTCTGCTTGGGATAGAGCCGTTTGCCATGTTGAATTCGGCGTTCGGTACTTATGTCGGTTATTTCACGCTGTGCCTGCCATTGGTGGTTTTGCTGCAACTGTTCAGCTTGATGTACATCGATCGTTCGTTGATCGAGGCCGCGCACAACCTCGGCTGCGGACGATTGCGAACGGTGCTGCTGGTGGTGGTGCCGTCGGCGCGGATCGGCATTGTCGTCGCGGCACTGTTTTGTTTCATCCTGAGCTTCGGCGACTTTGTCAGCCCGCTCTACCTGGGCGGTGGTCAGCCGCCGACCTTGAGTACGCTGATCACTGACACCACCAAGTCGGGCCAGCAATGGCCACGCGCGGCGGTGATCGCAACGATGATGATTGTGACGTTGCTCATCGTGGCTTTTGGTGCGGTTCGCTTCGCTTACCGGAGGCGCGCATGAACGAGCATCGGTTGATTAACTTCTTGCTGCGCAGCTTTGTCGTACTGGTGTTCCTCTTCATCTTTTTGCCGATTGCCGGCAGCTTCGTGTTCTCGTTCAACATTGACCGTTTCCCTTCCTTGCCACTGGGCGGGTTCAGCCTGCACTGGTACGAGACGATCGCCAGCGATCCGGCGGTCTGGCAGGCATTCAGGAACAGCCTGACGGTGGGTGTGGTCGTGTCGCTGGTATCAACCCTGCTTGGGTTTACGGCGGCTTACACAGACTTCCGTTACCCGTTCTTCGGCAAGTCAATCTATATGGCGCTCGCGCTACTGCCGCCCACCATTCCGGTGGTGATCATGGGGCTGGCGATGCTGGCTTTCCTGTCGCGGGTCGGGCTTTCCGGCGAGATCTACGCGGTGATGATCAGCCATATCGTGATGTGCGCTCCGTTCGCAATGGCGGTCATCAGGATGCGCCTGGCGCAGATGGATCCGAACATTGAGGCGGCGGCCTGGAACCTGGGAGCCAACCAGTGGAAGGCCATGCGTCATGTGATCCTGCCATTCACGGCGCCGAGCATTTTCGCCGCGCTGTTCGTGACCATGGCCGTTTCCTTCGATGAGTTCGCTGTCGCCTGGTTCGTGTCGGGGCTTAACGAAACGGTGCCTGTGCGCATCCTCAATACGCTGCAAGGGCAGGTGAGCCCGACCATCAACGCGATCGGCACCATCGTCTTTATCACGACCATGACCCTGGTGATCCTCGCGCAACTGCTGTTGATGCGGCGGCGTAAGCCCGCCAGTGCCTGATACCACCCTGACAATCATCCGAACACGAAGGATTCAGCCATGACTCAACCGTTGGTGGTATTCGACAACGTGGTTAAACATTTCGGTAGCTATCAGGCTGTCGAGCGTATGAACCTGGAGATTTACAAAGGTGAGTTCGTCGCGATCATGGGGTCGAGCGGCTGCGGCAAGACCACAACGCTGCGCATGCTCGCGGGGCTGGATAAGCCCAGTGAAGGCGAAATTCGTCTTAACGGTGAGCGCATCAATGATCTCTACTCCTGGGAACGGGAGACGCCGCTGGTCTGGCAAAACCTGGCGCTGTTCCCGTTTCTTGACGTGCTGGAGAATGTCGAGTTCGGTCTGCGAATGAGAGGGATGGCCAAGGCTGAGCGACGCAAGAAGGCGCTACTGTGGCTTGAGCGGCTCGGATTGGAGGAGTTCGCCACTCGCGATATAAGCCTGCTCTCCGGTGGCCAGCGGCAACGCGTGGCGTTGGCGCGCTCGTTGGTCACCGAGCCGCCGATCCTGCTGCTCGACGAGCCCCTGAGCGCCCTCGACGCTCATCTGAGTGTGCGCATGCAAGGCGTGCTGACTGGACTGCAGAAGGACCTGGGTATCACTTTTGTCTACGTCACTCACAGTCAATCCGAAGCCTTTGCAATGGCCGATCGAGTAGTGATCATGAGTCGAGGCCGGGTCGAACAGATCGGCTCGCCTCAGGAGGTTTTCCTTGAGCCTCACAACCGCTTCGTTGCCGAGTTCGTTGGCGGTAAAAACATCCTTGAAGGCACTGTCGTTGGCTTCGACGATAGCGGGTTGGTTTGCCTCGATTCGCAGCATGGTGGATTCCTGGCGCGGCTGCCTGAGGGTAAAACGGTAGTTCCCGCTGAGCGCGTTACAGTCTGCGTAAGCGCCGAGCATATCGACTTGACCGCGCAGCCTATGCGACGCAACCGGCTGAACTGCACCGTGGTCGGTGAAGAGTTCATCGGCTCGATGGTCAATATTTATCTCGAAGCCAGTGGCGGGCTTGAGTTGCAGGTGCAGAAACGGCATGCCGATTACAACTTGCCTGGCGTGCACTGCGGGCAAAAAATCTTCGCCGAGTGGGATGGCGCAGATGCGCTGATTCTGCGTGGGGGCTGACCTGGTGAAAATCAGGGCCTGCCTAGCGGCAGGCCGTTACCGGCCCGCACACAAAAAATCTGACAGTCCCCAGTTCTTTCTCTGCCACGGTATCTCCTGGATTCTGCAGCGTTAAACTCGCAACACCGACGCTCAAAACCTGGCTGCGCGTTTCTCCACAAATGCTCGCATCCCTTCTTTCTGGCCAGGCGTTGTGTTGACCGTATTCAGCGCGTGATCAAGCCAACCCCTTTCGGGGCTGGTAGTTCACAAACAAATCCTTTGCGCAAAAAAAAGATTTCCGAGGCGCAGCGGGAGACTTATTACGGCCAGTCAACGCTCCTCTATGAGAGGAGTTCGATAGCAATCGCGGTCGACTCGCCGCCACCAATGCACACAGATGCGATGCCACGCTTTAGCGTGTTCTGCCTCAAGGCATTTATCAACGTAACAACAACACGCGCGCCTGACGCGCCAATCGGGTGCCCCAAAGCGCATGCCCCACCGTGGACATTTAATTGCTCATGTCCGACGTTCAAGTCTCGGATAACAACCATGGGAACCACGGCAAAGGCCTCATTGATCTCAAAGAGATCAACATCCTGCATTGACCAGTTGGTTCGCTCCAGCAAGCGTTTAATCGCACCGACCGGAGCGCAGGCAAAGAGGCCGGGAGCGTGCGCGTAGGATGCATGACCTGCTATCCGGGCCAACGGTGTAAGGCCTCTACGCTCGGCTTCAGACAAGCGCATCAGCACGAGGGCAGCCGAGCCATCCGAAATAGAACTGGAGTTCGCTGCAGTCACCGTCTCGCCTTCGCGAAACGCAGGTTTCAACGTAGGAATTTTGTCGATCCGGGCCTTACCCGGCTGTTCATCGCTTTCAATCGAAACCGTCTCACGGCCAGACGAAGCCTGCACCGGGACAATCTCGTCCTGGAAACGCCCTTCGGTGATTGCCTTCTGAGCTCGGGTCAACGAGCTGATCGCAAACTCATCCTGCTGGCCTCGAGTGAATCCATAACTCTGAGCACAGTCTTCGGCGTATGTGCCCATGAGCCGGCCTTTCTCGTAGGCATCTTCCAACCCATCGAGAAACATATGATCAATGATCTTGCTGTGGCCCATTCGATAGCCTGAGCGAGCTCGCTCCAACAGGTAGGGAGCGTTTGACATGCTTTCCATACCTCCGGCAACTACCACCTCCGCGCTCCCCGCATGGAGAAGGTCGTGGCCGAACATCAGCGCTTTCATGCCAGAGCCGCACATCTTGTTGACTGTTGAGCACACCACTTGCTCCGCAAGATTCGCCAACAGGGCAGCTTGGCGAGCCGGAGCCTGGCCTTGCCCAGCTTGTAGCACGCATCCCATGATGACCTCGCCAATGTCACTGGGCTGCAGGCTGGCTCGTTCCACGGCGGCACGAATTGCTACCGCACCCAGCTGCGCAGCAGTGACTTCCTTGAAGTTCCCAAGAAAGCCTCCTAACGGAGTTCGGACAGCACTGACAATGACGATAGGGTCGGTATGGCTCATAACTGAATCCTCTGTTTCATGTTGGGGGGGCTTGTGCCCGATCACAGACTTTTAGCTCGAACTATTTCGCGGCCATTCTCAAAGCACCATCCAAACGAATCACCTCACCATTGAGCATGGAGTTTTCGATGATGTGCGCTGCCAGCGCTGCGTACTCGGAAGGCCGTCCCAGCCGTGGAGGGAACGGCACATTGGCTGCCAATGATGCCTGCACGTCCCGAGGCATTCCCGCCATCATCGGGGTCTCGAATATTCCGGGTGCAATGCACATGACACGGATGCCTGAACGAGCCAGGTCGCGAGCCAATGGCAATGTCATGGCAGCAACTCCACCTTTGGACGCGGCGTAAGCGGCTTGGCCCGTCTGACCGTCAAAAGCTGCGACAGAGGCCGTATTTATGACTACGCCGCGCTCACCTTCTTCATCGGGCTCTCCTCCCGCCATAGCTTCAGCAGCAAGGCGAACCATGTTGAAGCTACCGATCAAATTGATTTCGATAGTTCGGCGAAAACTCTCAAGCCCATGTGCGCCATTACGGCCTAAAACCCGTTCGGCTGGCGCAATACCCGCGCAGTTGATCACCCCTTGCAACGCGCCAAAGACGCCTACTGCAGAGGCAATGGCTGTACGGCAATCACTTTCACAGGTGATGTCTGCTCGCACGAAAATCGCACGTTTTCCTAGCTCGTCAGCGCGAGCTACACCAGCGGCTTCGTTCACATCGACCAGCACTACGTTTGCACCTCGGCCCACCAACTCGCGCGCCGAAGCCAGCCCGAGTCCAGAGCCTGCGCCAGTAATCAGGAAGACTGAGTTTTCGATGCGCATGATGTTTCCTCACAATTTGGCAGTACCGCATACGCGGTTATTTGACATGTAAAAGGCCCAACGGCCAGATCGGTTCCGGCCGCCGGTTTACTTCAGGTGTAAGCCGCGCTGGAGATTCTTGGACGGATATTGTCGGTGATCAGTGGCCTCGACAATGCTCAAACGCCTCAGCTTGGTTGAATGCTTTGGATAATCGAGACCAGGCATCGAGGGCCAGGAGGAGGGGTTGCAAAAGCGTTCCCTGATAACAAAACCTTCGGGTTGACATGCAATGCTGTGAAGCCGGAACGTAGATAAACAATTCAGGCTCGTCAGGTTGCTCAAAGCAGACCTGCCGTAGAGATTTGAAGATCAGCATCAAGTCAGATATCAACTGCGCAGAGGAATAAGCATGCTCATCCAGGACAAGGGAACTACTTCGATTGGATTGGTGCATGAAGCCCTCGATGGCGCATTGCGACGCCAACTGGACATATCCGGCGCATTGCAGCAAGCACGTATAGATCCGGAGCTCCTCACTTCTCCCCAGGCCAGGGTTTCGGCTGCTGCATTTTCTCGCCTGTGGGTCGCTCTTTCAGATCTACTCGACGATGAGTTTTTCGGAATCGACAGCCATCCAATGCGACGAGGTAGTTTCCGATTGATGTGCCAGGCTTCGATTGACTGCGAGTCGTTAGAGCAAGCGTTGCGGCGGATTCTGAAGTTTCTACGCCTTGTGTTGGACGATATTCACGGTGAGCTGAGGCTTGAAGATGACTCCGCCGTCATCGTTATCCATGACAAAGGAATTGAGCGTCGCCTCTTTAGCTACGGAACATGGCTGATCCTGGTACATGGATTGCTTTGCTGGCTGGGTAACAGGCGCATTCCGATAAAGGAACTCTGCTTCAGACCGAATCGACCGCTCGACGATAGCGACTATCGGATGCGCTTTTGTGAAGAAATTCAGTTTGGCGCTCCCGTTACGATGATGCGTTTTGACCGTATTTTTCTAAGCCTCAAGGTCGTGCAAAACAAGGCCAGCCTATCGACGTTTTTGAAAGAGTCGCCTGCTAATCTGCTGGTGAAATATCGTAACGAGGACAGCATCAGCGCCCAGATCCGAATGAGATTGAGAGACCTGAATCCAGAGGAATGGCCAGAGCTGGATAAGGTGGCCAAAGTGCTCCGCATGTCATATTCGACGCTTCAGCGAAGGCTCCAGGCCGAGGGGGTCAGCTATCAGCGTTTGAAAGACAATCTGCGCCGCGACATGGCGATCAACCTGCTGTGCCAGCCAAATATGACAGTCACCGAAGTCGCTGCGCTCACAGGCTTCCAGGAAAGCAGTGCCTTTCACCGCGCCTTCAAGAAGTGGACGGGAGTGAGCCCTGGCGCTTATCGCCGCTCCAATGCGCAAGATCCGGGCGAAAGCTAAAAGCCTTACTTGCGGAACAAGAGCACTACTTCCCCCGCCAGATTTCGTACTGAGATCTGCAACCCGTTGCACCCGCCAAAATGCCGATGGACAGCTCTTCCCCAAGATCACACTGGTGGTTTCTGGCCAGCTATGGGTGTCCAAATCGGTCAAACAGAACGATGTCGTAGGGCATAGGCCGCAGCAAGCCCAACTCCTACGATGCGACGCAGGTAACCCAAGTGTCGCATCTCAAGCAGACCACCGAGCCTTCAGCCGGTACGTCCCCCCTCGATATGCCTCCAGGACCGGGTGCCTGGCACGTCACAAACAAAAACAAAAACAAGATCGAAGGAGACGCGATATGCAGCCGGTAAACGTTTATGCGCTCGCGGTTGAATCGAAGTTCAACCGCTTCCATGGGCTCATTCTATTTTGGTGTGTCCTCATTCTGATAATCGATGGCTATGACCTCGCTGTAGTCGGTGCAGCCCTTCCGGCGATCATGAAGGACATGAACATTGATCCAACCAGCGCCGGCATCATGGCTGGTTCTGCGCTCTTCGGAACGATGCTCGGAGCGATATTTCTTGGCACGCTGGCTGACCGCATCGGGCGTCCCAGGATGATCGCAATCTGTGTGGCCTTGTTCAGCATTTTCACTGCCGGGGCTGGTCTCACCAGTGACCCGGTCAGCTTCAGCATTTCTCGCTTCATCGCGGGCCTTGGCATCGGCGGCGTACTGCCAATTTGCACCGCTCAGATGGGTGAGTTTTCTCCACTCAAACTCCGTACTCGCCTGGTGACCCTCGTTTTCGCGGGGTACTCCGTGGGCGGTATTCTGGTTGCACTGACTGGCAAGCAACTCATTGAGAGTCATGGATGGCAGTGGGTGTTTTATGTGGCGCTGCTGCCAGTGCTTTTGATTCCTATGATCCTGAAGACCATGCCTGAGTCCATAGGCTACCTGCTGAAAACCGGACGTCACGATGAGCTACGGGCTATTGCTCGCAAGATAGACCCTACTCTCATGATCGACGAAAACACTGTGATGACCGGAAACGCCACCGTATTGGATAAACAGGAAGCGCCAGTTCGTAACTTGTTCAAGGATGGTCGAGGCTTTAGCACCGTCATGATTTGGGCGGCGTTCATGACCGGCCTCTTCATGGTGTACGCCCTTAACTCTTGGTTGACCAAGCTTATGGCGATGGCTGGATTCAGTCTTGGCTCTGCGTTGAACTTTGTGATTGTTTTCAATGTGGGGGCCATCGCCGGTGCAATTGGCGGAGGATGGTTGAGCGACAAGCTAAACATCAAACACGTGCTGGTCTGCTTTTATATCGTAGGAGCAATGGCTCTAACAATCTTGGGCTATACGCGCTCAACAACTTTGCTGTTTCCAGTGGTGTTCACTGTCGGGGCATCGACTCTTGGTACCCAACTGTTGGCCTATGCGTACGCCGGGGATTTCTACCCGTCATCGATTCGTTCAACCGGAGTGGGTTTCGCGTCTGGTGTAGGAAGAATTGGCGCTATCGTCGCCCCCGTCCTCATCGGTTGGCTGGTATCACTAAACCTTCCGCTTGAGAAAAACTTCATGGCTATCAGCCTTGCTGGTCTTATTGGCGCTGCCGCAGTCACCATGATTAACCAGTCCCGCGCAGACTCGACTCAAGTCAGAAAGGCCCCAGCCCTGTCTAGTTAATACCATGATGCATCCGTCTGTAACTGAATCCGTGGACTCTAACGCATGAAAATGAATCGCTTATCCCAACCGCCAGTATCGTCTGAACTGCTTAGCCAAACGGTTGATTGGGCGATAGCTTCACGACGCAGCATTCGGGCTTTTTTGCCCACGCCTGTACCACGCGAAGAAATTGAATCGATCCTTGATATCGCTCGATTCTGCGCAACGGGAGTGAACATGCAGCCTTGGCGCGTCCATGTTGTCACTGGAGAAGCAAAGACTCGTCTTTCATGCGCCATCGCGGAAATTGACAACGATCCGTCACTCAGCAACCACCTTGAAGACGCATACGAATATTACCCACGCGAATGGACTTCACCCTACGTGGATCGGAGAAGGCAAGTAGGCTGGGAGCTCTACGGATTGCTGGGAATCGAGAAGGGTGACAAGCAGCGAATGCATGCGCAACACGGCCGCAATTACCGTTTCTTTGACGCGCCAGTCGGCTTGATCTTCACCATTGATCGAGTGCTAAAGGAAGGGAGTCTCCTCGACTACGGAATGTTTCTGCAGGCCGTGATGGTGGCAGCACGAGGGAGGAAGTTGCACACCTGCCCGCAAGCCGCCTTTTTGAAATATCACCGCGTTATCTCGCAATCCCTTGCGATCCCCGCTGATCAAATGCTGGTTTGCGGAATGAGTCTTGGATACGCCGACGAGACCAGTATTGAGAACACCTTGGTTACTGATCGGGAGCCGGTGAGCGCGTTTTCCACCTTTCATCACAATAATAAGGAGACAACACCATGAAGCCTGGTGCTTATGAGAATGGGCTTGATCACTGCAAGGCAAACTATTTGCCCCTGACTCCCCTTGGATTTCTGGATCGGGCAGCACTTGTGCACCCGGATCGGATAGCGGTAGTTCATGGAGAACTTCGCAGAACCTGGAGTGAAACTCGCGAGCGGTGCTATCGACTCGCCTCAGCACTTTCCAAAAAAGGCATGGGTGCGGGAGACACCATTTCAATTCTGTCTCCCAATACTCCTGCCATGCTCGAAGCCCATTTTGGGATCCCTCTCTGTGGCGCGGTACTGAATACAGTTAACTACCGCCTGGATGCAGAAGGCGTGGCATTCATACTTCGCCATGGGGAATGCAAGCTCCTCTTGGTGGATCGAGAGTTTGCAGCACTGGCCGATGCCGCGCTTGAACTCCTGGAGCACCGTCCGTTGGTCATCGACATCAATGACCACCTGGCGCCCATTTGCAAAAGCATTGGAGACATCGATTACGAGACCTTGATTTGTAGCGGTAGTCCAGATTTCGAAGGGGTTTGGCCAAGCGATGAGTGGCAGCCGATAGCGCTCAACTACACCTCAGGTACAACCGGCGATCCGAAGGGTGTCGTCGCCAGCCATCGCGGCACTTACCTCATGAGTATGCTGCAGATGACTAACTGGCCGCTTTCTCGGGCTCCTCGTTACCTGTGGACACTCCCTATGTTCCACGCTAACGGATGGTGTTTTACCTGGGCGATCACTGCGGCGGCCGGCACGCATGTGTGCCTGAGAAAGGTTTCCGCAGAGACGGTGTTTGAGTCGATAGATAACCATGGCGTCGACCACTTCTGTGCGGCGCCTATTGTTATGGCCATGATTGCGAACGCCGCAGACCGTCCTGCGCTTAAAACGCCGGTACGAGTGCTGACTGCCGGTTCCCCACCTCCGGCCAGCGTACTCAACGCCGTAGTCTCACGAGGCTTCGACGTTGACCACGTTTATGGAATTACTGAAGTTTCCGGCACCCCGATCAGCTGCGTATGGCAAGACGGTTGGGACGATTTGACACCGAGTGAGCAGGGCGCTTTTCGTGTGCGCCAAGGGGCTCGTGCAGCAGCCTTCGAAGGCTTGATGGTCGCTGACTCCGAAACGATGCAGCCAGTTCCAAAGGACGGCCAAACAACGGGTGAGCTGCTGCTCAAGGGCAACACCGTTATGATGGGTTATCTGAAGAATGAAAGCGCAACCCGAAAAGCCTTTGAAGGCGGCTGGTTTCATACTGGTGATGTAGCCGTTGTGCACCCCAACGGTTATGTACAAATTACCGACCGTTGCAAGGACGTCATTATTTCTGGAGGGGAGAATATCTCGTCCGTAGAGATCGAAGAAACCATCCATTGTCATCCAGCTGTTTTACATGCTGCAGTCGTCGCTCAGCCTGATGACAAATGGGGGGAAGTCCCGTGCGCGTTTGTCGAACTAAAAAGTGGTATTGAGCTTCCCACCGAGGCAGAAATAATTGTGTTCTGCCAGAGCCGTCTTGCTCGATTCAAATGCCCTCGCAGAGTGATTTTTACAGAGTTGCCAAAAACCGCAACCGGGAAAATCCAGAAGTTTTTACTTCGAGAGCAAGCAGGCAGTCGCGATGCAATTGTCCGTTTGGCTTCAAATTGCTAAGGCGTGCTCAGCTCACCCCAAGGGGAACTGAATTGTTTAGTATGGATGAAAACTTTGGTTCGCAGATATAACTCGCACGGTGCTGCCAATTAGGTAGTCAAAAATCATACGCACTGCAAACAAACAAAAGTTGCCTGAAGGGTTGAGCAATTTGCGCATATTCAGTTGATGAATTCGCGTGAGCGAACTCTGCGTGGGATTCGTGTGTGTTGCGTTGGCCTGGAAGATTTCCTTGTTGCTTCTGTTACTTACAAATATAAAAAAATCGGAGCGTTATAAGTGAGCGTAAAGAAAGTTTCTGCAACTTTGCTGTTTGGCAGCATTGCCCTGAGTAGCCAGGCGTTTGCTGACTTCCTGAGTGATAGCAAAGCTGCCTTGGGAATGAGGAGCTTCTACTTCAATAACGACAACCGTGATGGCACCGCTGCACCTTCGAAAACCGAAGAGTGGGCGCAAGGTTTCATGTTGGACTTCAAGTCGGGATATACCGAGGGTACCGTTGGTTTTGGTGTTGATGCCCTGGGGTTGCTGGGCATTACCCTGGACACTGGCAAGGGACGACACGTCGGCAGCTCTATGATTCCCTCGGACAGTGACAACCGCGCCGTCGACGAGTGGAGCCGGCTGGGGCTGACCGGAAAAGTCAAAATGTCGAAGACTGAACTGCGCTACGGCACCTTGATTCCGAAACTTCCGATTCTGGTCGCCAACGATGGGAGGGTGCTTCCACAAACCTTCGAGGGCGGCCAAATCACCTCGAGCGAGTTCAAGGATCTGACCCTGACGGGTGGGCGAATTGAACATGCAACAGGTCGCGGTTCAACGGATCAGACGGGGCTGGCCGCTATGGGCGGTACGCGTGAAAGCAACCAGTTCGACTTCGTCGGGGGCGACTGGAAAGTCACCAGGGATCTGACGGCTCAGTACTACTATGCCCATCTCGAGAACTACTATAACCAGCAGTTTTTCGGACTGATTCACACGCTTGCGTTCTCGGACAATCAATCCCTGAAAACCGACCTGCGTTACTTCAAAACTGACTCGTCAGGTGAAAACAGCTCCGGTACATCAGGTTACAGAATCAGTGGCTTCACCGAAAACGGTGATGGCGTGATCGACAACCGTCTCTGGAGTGCTGCATTGATTTACAGCCTTGGCGCCCACGCATTTACTGCGGGCTACCAAAGCGTTTCGGAGGGTAGCAGCTTCACCCAGCTCAACCAGGGTAGTTTGGTGGATAAAGGCGCCGCAGGCAGCAGCTTGTACCTGTACACAGACCGTCTGATCCAGAGCTTCACCCGCGCAGGGGAACGTACGTCATTCGGTCAGTACGCCTATGACTTTGCCGCCCTGGGTGTCCCTGGCCTGAAAGCCTCGGTCATGTACCTCTCCGGGGACAATATCAAGACGAGAACCGGCGACAATCAGAAAGAATGGGAAAGGGATATCTTTCTGGACTACGTCGTTCAATCCGGTGCACTTAAAAACGTGGGTTTCGGCTGGCGCAATGGTAAATCCAATAGCGAAGCCGCCCGTGATCAAGACCAGAACCGGGTGTTTGTGAGCTACAGCATTCCACTTCTCTAAGAGCGCAGCATAAGCGTATCGCGCTCATTTCGAGAGTTCTGAACGGGTCAATTTACCTCTGCGCCGACACGTCCTGTTGACGCCGACGCCGAATTGACCCACGTGCCGAGTCAAGACTGACTCACCTCTAAATCTGCACAAATCCCGCATAGGAAAAGGTTCGAGAGGAACAGACAGGCTCAGTGACATCTCGGCGACTGGGTCAATTCGGCATCGGTGCCAACACACCAGGACGTATCCAGTGCGGCTTTCAAGGTCGGCTATGAAAGTCCATCGCAGTTCAGCCGTGAATACTATAGCGGCTGACTTTGAAGGGGAGGGGGAATGGTGTTACTTGAGGGAAGACGCAGAGATTTTGGAGTAAGTGTCGACATCAGTTGTGGCAAGAAGGCAACGGCCATCCTTGAATTTTGCGTAGAAAGTTATTTCCTTTTCTTTGTCGCATAGCCACCAGCCCGCAGCCAGTCCAACCGGACCTAAAAGCAATGCTCCAGCCAGGCTCCATCGAATAACGCTGCCTTTCTTATTAACTATTTCCTCGGTTGCTGTTTCTAAAGTTTCTATTTTTGAAAGGGGTATCTTTATTTTAAGGGAAGGTTTTACTGCGGATTTCAAAATGAACAGTCCAGATTGAAATTCAGCATCACCTGTCAGAAAGTCACCGGATATCACCGTTATCTTCGACATGGTGTTCCTCTCCTGATCAGGTTTAGCCAGCTGATCACTGGGCTCCAAAGGTCTCTGTCAGTCAATCGGCTTACGACAAAAGGTGAGACCGACAGTCACCCCATCGATACCGGATCCTGGTCATTCACAACCGTCATGCCGAGGCGGTCGGCGATCAGCACTTCCAGTCGTGCGCCTTTCGAATGCGCCCAGCCAGGGAGCGTGGCCACGGTGTCGCAGTCCATCAGGGCGTCGATGTCGAGGCGCATGCAGTGGTACGAAGTCCAATCGCTTTGATGTATTGGTTTGCAGTTGTCTCTTTACGTTGCATACGGTAATCCATATATGCGATAAACCGTATATGATCCGAGGCTTCATAATGACCGGCAAAGCCCGTGTCCTCCTTCACGAAATGCATGAGCGCATCAAGATGTTCGTCTTGGTCAAAAACAAGCACTGAGAACCGATATGGCTGACCATCTGACACCGACCACTGTTTTCAAATGCCTGGCTGACGACACTCGGGTGCGCACGATGATGCTCATCACCCGTGAAGGAGAGTTATGTGTTTGCGAGCTGACCTGCGCGCTGAACGAGAGTCAGCCAAAAATCTCCAGGCACCTCGCACAACTGAGAACTTGTGGTCTGTTGTCGGACCGTCGGCAAGGCCAATGGGTCTATTACCGACTGCACCCGACTCTCCCGGATTGGGTTCATCAAGTGCTGACAACGGTGCTCGAAAGCAACAAGCACTGGTTAAGTCCTGATGCCAAACGCCTTGAAGAGATGGGCGACCGTCCTGAAAGGGCACTCGCCTGTTGTTAAAGCCAGGTCGACTACATCGGCCAGTTCGAGATCCAGTCGAACGCCCACTGACAACAAATACAGAGCACAACAACATGACTATCAAAGTTGGCATCAATGGTTTTGGCCGGATCGGTCGCCTCGCGCTGCGGGCCGCCTGGAGCTGGCCAGAGTTTGAATTCGTGCAGATCAACGATCCGGCAGGGGACGCGGCGACCCATGCGCACCTGATCAACTTCGACTCGGTGCATGGCCGTTGGCACAATGAAGCCAGCACCGAAGGCGACAGCGTCGTCATCGACAATAAGCGCATCAAGGTCACGGCCAACAAGGCGATTGCCGACACCGACTGGTCGGGCTGCGATCTGGTGATTGAAGCCAGCGGCAAGATGAAAACCGTGGCGGTGTTGCAGGCCTACCTGGACCAAGGCGTGAAGCGTGTGGTGGTCTGTGCACCGGTCAAGGAGCAGGGCGCCTTGAACGTGGTGATGGGCGTCAACCAGCACCTGTTCGACCCAGCGCAGCACCGCATTGTGACCGCCGCCTCCTGCACCACCAATTGCCTGGCGCCAGTGGTGAAAGTCATCCACGAAAAGCTGGGCATTCGCCACGGTTCGATCACCACCATCCACGACCTGACCAACACCCAGAGCATCCTCGATCAGCCGCACAAGGATCTGCGCCGTGCGCGTGCGTCCGGGATGAGTTTGATTCCAACCAGCACCGGCTCGGCCACCGCCATTGCCGAAATCTTCCCGGAGTTGCGCGGACGCCTGAATGGTCACGCGGTACGGGTGCCACTGGCCAATGCATCGCTGACCGATTGTGTCTTTGAAGTCGAGCGTGCCACCACTGTGGAAGAAGTGAATCAGTTGCTCAAGGACGCTTCCGAGAACGAGCTCAAAGGCATCCTCGGTTTCGAGGTGCGTCCGCTGGTGTCCATCGACTACCGTACCGACCCGCGCTCATCGATCATCGATGCGCTGTCGACCATGGTCATCAACGGCACCCAGGTCAAACTCTATGCCTGGTACGACAACGAGTGGGGTTATGCCAACCGCACTGTCGAACTGGCGAAAATGGTCGGTCTGGCGGTCTGAGGAGCGGTCATGAAAGCGTTGTCAGCCCTCGCTCCGCAAGTGCGGCAGTACCTGCTCGTGACAGGCAACTACTGGGCCTTCACCCTCACCGACGGCGCCTTGCGCATGTTGGTGGTGCTGCACTTTCACGCGTTGGGCTACAGCCCACTGCAAATCGCGGCGTTGTTTCTGTTCTACGAACTCTTTGGCGTGATCACCAACCTGGTGGGTGGCTACCTCGGCGCCCGGCTGGGGCTGAACCGAACCATGAACATCGGGCTGGGCCTCCAGGTCGCGGCGCTGCTGATGCTGACGGTTCCGGTGGCCTCGCTGACCATCCCATGGGTGATGGGCGCGCAGGCGCTGTCGGGGATTGCCAAAGACCTGAACAAGATGAGCGCGAAAAGCTCGATCAAGCTTCTGGTTCCGGATGGGCAGCAGGGCAAGCTCTACCAGTGGGTGGCAATCCTCACCGGCTCGAAGAACGCGCTCAAGGGTGTCGGCTTCTTTCTTGGTGCAGCCTTGCTGGCCTTGATCGGCTTCAAGGGCGCCTTGCTGGCCATGGCCGGTGTCCTGGCGCTGACCTGGATCAGCAGTTTGATCCTGTTGAAGAAGGATCTGGGCAAAGCGAAAGCCAAGCCAAAGTTTCGCGACATCCTGTCCAAGAGCCGGGCGATCAATATCCTCTCGGCGGCGCGTATGTTCCTGTTCGGTGCCCGCGATGTCTGGTTCGTGGTGGCCTTGCCGGTGTACCTGAGCGGTGTCTTCGGCTGGGACTTCTGGCAGGTTGGCGGCTTCCTGGCGGCCTGGGTGATTGGCTACGGCATCGTGCAGTCCTTCGCGCCCCACATCACTGGCAAGAAGCGCGGGCACGTACCGGATGGTCGTGCGGCATTTCTGTGGGCGCTGGCACTGGCCGGTCTGCCGGCGGCCATTGCTCTCGGGCTGGACACCGGGCTGTCGCAACAGGTGGTGCTGCTCGGCGGATTAATGGTTTTTGGTGCGTTGTTCGCAGTGAATTCGTCGCTCCACAGCTACCTGATCGTGTCCTACGCCAAGGAAGATGGTGTGTCGCTGGATGTGGGGTTTTATTACATGTCCAACGCCATGGGGCGCCTGATCGGCACGGTGCTTTCCGGTTGGGTTTATCAGGTGTATGGGCTGGGGGCGTGCTTGTGGCTATCGAGCGCGTTCGTACTGCTCGCAGCCTTGATTTCCATAGGTCTGCCCAAGCATTCTGTGTCGCTACTTGACGACGTAGTTTAGGGTTTTCCGAGGGCGGCTATTGAGTGGCCTTTGAGGGAGCCAGCGCCTTCGAGCGACCCTGCGGTTGCTCGAAGGCGCTCTGGTTACTTCAGGTTGCCGCTGAGGAACTGCTGCAGACGCTCACTTTTAGGGTTGCCCAATACGTCCTCGGGCGCACCCTGTTCTTCGACTCGCCCCTGGTGCAGGAACAGCACCTGGTTCGATACTTTGCGCGCGAAGCTCATTTCGTGGGTCACCATGATCATGGTGCGGCCTTCTTCGGCCAGCCCCTGGATCACCTTGAGCACTTCGCCCACCAGTTCCGGGTCCAGGGCCGAAGTCGGCTCGTCGAACAGCATGATCTCCGGCTCCATGCTCAAGGCGCGAGCAATGGCGACCCGTTGCTGCTGACCACCCGAGAGAAACGCCGGGTATTGATCGGCCACCCGTGCCGGCAAACCGACCTTGTCCAGGTAGCGCCGGGCGCGATCCTCTGCGTCCTTCTTGCTGACGCCCAGCACCCGGCGTGGGGCCATGGTGATGTTCTCGAGCACGGTCATGTGGCTCCACAGGTTGAAGTGCTGGAACACCATCGCCAGGCGAGTGCGGATGCGTTGCAGTTCATTGGCGTCGGCCACGCGCATGCCGTGGCGGTCATGGACCATTTGAATCGGCTGGTTGTCCAGGCTCATGGCTCCGTCATTGGGCGTTTCCAGGAAGTTGATGCAACGCAGAAAGGTGCTCTTGCCCGAACCACTGGCGCCAATCAGGCTGATCACATCGCCGGTCTTGGCGTTTAGCGAAACGCCCTTGAGGACTTCATGGTTGCCATAACTTTTGTGCAGGTTTTCAACGGTCAGTTTGTACATGAACAAGCATCCTGAATTAGTGAGCCGGGCCGAGGAAAGACAACCAACGGCGTTCAGCCAGGCGGAACAGACCGACCAGAGAGAAAGTGACTGCCAGGTAGATCAACGCGGCGATGCCGAACGACTGGAAGGTCAGGAAGGTCGCCGAGTTGGCGTCCCGTGCGACTTTCAGGATGTCCGGGATGGTCGCGGTGAAGGCCACGGTGGTCGAGTGCAGCATCAGGATCACTTCGTTGCTGTAGTACGGCAACGAGCGACGCAAGGCCGATGGCATGATCACGTAGGCATACAGCTTCCAGCCGGTCAGTCCGTAAGCCTTGGCCGCTTCGACTTCACCGTGGGCCATGCTGCGGATTGCCCCGGCGAAAATCTCCGTGGTGTAGGCGCAGGTGTTCAGGGCGAAGGCCAGGATGGTGCAGTTCATCGCATCGCGAAAGAACGCGTCCAGCACAGGCTGGGCACGCACCGCGGCCAGGCTGTAAATGCCGGTGTAACAGATCAGCAGCTGAATATAGAGTGGAGTACCCCGAAACAGATAGGTGTAGAACTGCACCGGCCAGCGCACCCAGACATTGCTCGAGACCCGGGCAATCGACAGCGGGATCGACATCACGAAGCCGAAGAAGATCGAGGCACTGAGCAGCCAGAGGGTCATGGCCAGCCCGGTGATGTGAGTGCCGTCCTGGAACAGGAAAGGTTTCCAGTATTCCTGCAGTAGTTCGATCATCGCACGGCCTCCCGGGTGCCTGCGGCGTAGAAGATTTCCATCCGGCGCAAGACGTAGTTCGAAACGGTGGTGATCACCAGATAGATCAAGGCGGCCAGAATCAGGAAGAAGAACAGCTGATAGGAGCTCTTGCCCGCGTCCTGGGCCACCTTGACCAGATCGGCCAGGCCAATGATCGACACCAGCGCGGTGGCCTTGAGGATCACCATCCAGTTATTACCGATGCCCGGCAGGGCAAAACGCATCATTTGCGGGAACACCACCAGGCGAAAGCGCTGAGCGCGGGTCAGGCCGTAGGCGGTAGCCGCTTCCATCTGCCCTCGCGGTACGGCGAGAATCGCGCCACGGAAGGTTTCGGTGAAATAAGCCCCGTAGATGAAGCCCAGGGTAATGACCCCGGCGCTGAACGGGTTGATTTCGATGTATTCCCATTCCATGAAATCGGTAAACGAGGTCAGCCAGGTTTGCAGGCTGTAGAAGATCAGCAGCATCAGCACCAGGTCCGGCACCCCGCGGATCAGCGTGGTGTAGGCCTGCGCAGGGACGCGCAGCAGTGCCGATTTCGAAAGCTTGGCGCTGGCGCCGATCAGGCCCAGGCCAACGCTCACCAGCAAGCACAGAAAGGATAATTTGACAGTCATCCAGGAGCCTTGCAGCAACAGCGGGCCGAAACCCTTGAGGCTGAAGCCTGACAGCCCAAGAATCTGCATTAGGTTTTCTAACATTGAGCAGCCCTACATCGATCAAAAAAGTGCCCATCCGGAAATGGGCGCAGGGTCATTATTTGCCGCTGTAGAGATTCAGGTCGCCAAAGTGCTTCTGCTGGACGGCCGCATAGGTGCCATTGTCGTGCAGTGTCTGGATACCTTTGTTCAGCAAGGCCTGGAGCTCGGTGTTGCCTTTGGTCAGGCCCACCGCGGTTTTGGCTGGCAGCAGGGGGCTTTCGACCGGCTCGCTGACCTGGAAGTCGGCGCCTGGCGGCGACTTCAGGAAGCCCAGTTCGGCTTGCAGCATGTCCTGGATCCCTGCATCGAGACGTCCGGAGATCAGGTCAGCGTACACCTGGTCCTGGTTGGCGTAGGCCTGGGTCTCTACCCCGGCCTTGTCCAGCACGGCCTTGGCGTAGGCTTCCTGGATGGAGCCTTGCTCGTAGCCGACTTTCTTGCCCTTGAGGGAGGCCGGGTCGGTGCCGATGGCCACGCCTTTCTTGAATACCAGCGCGGTCGGGCCGGAGAACAGCTCGTTTGAGAAGTCGATGACTTTCTCGCGTGCTGGCGTGACGGTCATGGAAGAGATCACGCCGTCGAACTTGTTGGCCTTGAGGCCGGGAATCATGCCGTCGAAGTCGCTTTCGACCCACTTGCACTTGACCTTCAGCTGCGCGCAGATCGCGTTACCCAGATCGATATCGAAGCCCACCAGGCTGCCATCGGCGGCCTTGGATTCGAACGGCGCATAAGAAGGGTCGACGCCAAAGCGCAACTCCTTGTACTCCTTGGCCAGCGCAGAACCGGCAGCCACACACAAAGCCAATGCAGAAAGGGTGAGAAATGCTTTTTTCATTGTTTTATTCCCTGGGACCATCGAAAGCGCTTGTGACGCAAGAACACGGGTACTGCTTGGCAATATGTCTTATGCACACGCAGATACTTGTACAGACAAGCATATGCAATCACCCGGCCAATTCGCGGATTTTGCATCTGAGAAAGCGCGTACAGCGCTCTGGGATGGGCTTTGCAGGCAAGTTAGCGCAGGGAGGGAGGCAGCCTGCGAGGCTGTTACCAAAGCAGGTTTTTACACACGAATGGGGTATGCGGTAACAAAGTGTGAGATTCAGGACGCCGGCTTTCCTGGCTCAATCCTTGATGTCCCGGCAGCATCGACGGCCAGAACGACGGAGTGTCATCGCGGGCAATGAGTGGTCATGTGTACGACGAGTTCGACCCGGGGAACATGAAGCTGTATGGGAGGAAATGTAAGGCGCATCCAGCGGAGATATTGGCAGGCAGACCGCTATCGTCGGATCGCCGCCCGGAGCAGGCTCGCTCCCGGACAAAAAACTTTCAAACAGGTCTTGAATTCGGTAATTGGCACAGTATTAGCAGATATGTAATCAAATGATTGTTGAACAATCATTGCCGCCCTTACTGCTTCCACCTACCGAGGATACGAACGTGCGAAAAGGTCTGATGGGCAAGAAAACCACGCGCAACCTCGCGTGAACGGAGGGAGTGCAACGGTGAGTCAACCCAAGGAAAAAAGCCTGTCGCTGCCGGACCAGGTCGCCATCGAGCTGCGCGAAGACATCATTGGCGGGCGCCTGTTGCCAGGCACGCCACTGGTGGAAAGCGAGCTGGTCAACGCCTACAACGCCTCGCGCAACACCGTACGCGAGGCGCTACACCAGTTGGGTCGCGAAGGCCTGACCAGCTATGTGCGCAACAAAGGCGTGATGGTGCGCCGAATGGGTATCGACGATGTGCGCGACATCTTCAAGGTCCGCCGCACGCTCGAATTGCAGGCGATCGCCGCGAGCAAGCCGTTACGCGAGTACCAGTCCGATCTGATGTTCGATGCCATCGAGGCGGCGCAACTGGCCCAGGATCGCGAGAACTGGCAAGCCTTCGGTACCCACAGCCTGCGTTTTCACCAACACATCGTCGGCCTGATGCGCAGCCCGCTGTTCGACGAATTCTTCACCCACGTGGCGGCCCAGACGCGCCTGGTGTTTTCCAACGCTCCCAGCGAGGAATCGTTCCAGAAACCCTGGCTTGAACGCGACCGGCATATTCACGATCTGCTGGGCGACGGCCGCAAGAAGGAAGCCGAGGAAGCCATGAGCAGCTATCTCAACGACTCCGAACTCGTGCTGCTGGACATTCTGAGCAGCCGACCAAAACACTGAAGAGAGGACCCATCATGTACAAGGATTATCCAGCGGCCTACCAAGTCAGCAAGGGCGCCGCATTGCAGGTAGACAAAGCGTTCTATGACCGCGTGCGCGAAAGCAAGGAAGGCCGCACGCTGGTCGAGCAATTCGAAGTGCCGATTCGCACCGGCCGCGCCTGGAAGGTGCCGGCGGGGCATGTGTTTCGCGTGACCACGCCTGTGGGGCCGCAGGTCGGCGACTTCAACGTGTGGAGCGCCAACGATCCCCGCGAACGCATGTGGGCGGCCCGAACCCGTCAGTTGCAAGGCGCGCACGTCACCACCTACGACCGCTTGTGGTCGAACCTGCCGTTCCTGCGACCGATGGTCACCATCACCGACGACAGCCTGGCCGGCTACGGCATCGACGAACATGGCGGCCGTTTGCACGACCTGCTCGGCACCCGCTGCGATCCTTACGTGAACAAGATGCTCACCGGCGAGGATTTCCATCACCATTGCCACTCCAACCTGACCCGCGCGGTGTTGCCGCACGGCCTGACCGAGTTCGACGTGCACGATGTGTTGAACATTTTTCAGTGCACTGGCCTCAATCACGACGACATGTACTTCATGAAGGCGTGCCCGGCGAAGCAGGGCGACTACCTGGAGTTCTTCGCGGAAATCGACCTGCTTTGCGCGCTGTCCACCTGTCCGGGCGGTGACTTGTCATTGCCGATGTGGGGCCCCGACGCCGAGGATCCGCTGAAGGTTTGCCGTCCTCTCGGTGTGGAAATCTACCGTCTCGACAATTCGCTGCTGGAGGGTTGGAAACAGCCTGAGCGCGCCGCTTACAACGGTAACCACGGTTTGATGATTCCCAAGGCCGAGTGGGAAAAGTAAGGGCCGCTGGAAGGATGTGCCCTCTTGCGCCAGGCAGCGTTGGGCCAGCCAGTTGACCCTGTGAGTCATCTGTACCGCAGTCGAGGTGTATTGATGGATCGCGACTTCGCCTAGCGCTTCTCCTTGGCCGGCCGAACGGTGCTGATCACTGGCGCCTTCGATACTTGGTCTATAGCCATTACTGCGCCGCCAAAGCAGGCGTGGTGCAACTGACCAAGTCGCTGGCGCTGGAGCTCGCGCGCTACAAGATTCGCGTCAACGCCTTAGCCCCGGGCTACTTCAAGACGGAAATGAATGAAGCTTTTTTCGATAGTGACAAGGGCATCAACTACATACGTGAGCTGATTCCCATGCGCCGATTAGGCGAACTCCACGAGCTGGAGGGGCCGTTTCTACTACTCGCCAGCGATGCCGGTGCGTTCATGACCGGCAGCGTTATGGCTGTGGATGGAGGTCAATTGGTCAGTAGCTTGTAAGCAAGTTCGATGACAAGGCTTGTGCTCAATCAGAGTCGCCAGCTGCAACCATGATCTGGTTGAGCACTGACTTGCCATACTTCACCGGTACCTCCAACAGCTGTATCCGCCACAGCTCAACAAATCACTCAGGCCCCGGCGATCACCCACCGGGGTACAGGTTGATGATCGTCAGGTAGATACGGATCGAAATGTTCAGCGGCTGGCCACTAATAGCGCTACCGCTTCGCAGGCCGTTTCAGTTTCTGCCTCCAGCCGTGCCAAGTCTCCATGAGCGGACCAGGCGATGATCAGACCATCCACAAGGTGAACCAGCAGGCGACTTGTGGCCTTCAAGAAGGCCTTGTCGAATTGCATACCGATGGCTTTTTCCATGGCCTGTTCCGTTGCTTCTATTGCTACCGCGTAGATCCTGGTCGCCATCTCGGGGTTGTTGCGCATGGCCCAGAAGAAAAGCTCGGTTTGTGCCTTGGCGATGTCGGGGTTGGTGGAGAACCACGTGACTAATTGGCGAAGCATTTCCGCTGTCGTTTCAGCTGCGGTAGTCCCCGCAGGCACGTTCGTCAGGGCCTGGTGTGGCAAGTTGAAAAGAGACTCATAGACTGCATAGAGGAGGTCGTCTTTTGTATGAAACACGTAGTGCAGCGACGCGAGAGGACAGCCTGCGGCAGCGGCGATACGTCGAGTCGTTGCATTGGCAACCCCATGTTCAGCAATCACTTTGACAGTGGCTTCCACGAAGTCCTGTCTACGCAATTCAGCGCCCACTCTGGCCATAGTCAAGCAATCTCCTTTGTTACTGCAGCAGCGCCTGCCTGGGGGGCGGCGTCAACGCCGGCGGATGCTACAGCATGACGGGTCTGCGAGTCATGAGCCGGCGTGGAGCGGCGCATGGGTTTTGTTGCCAATGGCACACGTGAATAGCTCATTCCAATGCAGTGATAATGCGTAACAACTGTTTCGTAAATTCCCAGATTGGTGCGGCCTGCTGAAACAAGCGGGTGCGTCGGTGAGTAAGCAGTGTTGCCTGGCCGATTGATCAAATTTCTAACACATTGATAACTAAGCAAATTCATTTTACCTCCATGGTTTGGCATGTGGTTTGCTTTGTAGTCAATTGACTTGGTCAAGTGATCAAGTCAATTGATTAGAGAGTGTGGCACAGCCCGAGTCTTCCCTCCAGGAAGGTCGCGCCGCCGGTTTCAGCCCCATGAGGATCTTCCAATGAATGAAGTTATTGAGCGGCCATGCGCCGGCATTTCCACCAGAAGTGGAGTCAGGCATCTGATCGTGGCATTGGCAGCAATGGCTGCTATCGGCACTGTTCAAGCTGCACAGAAGGATCCTGCGCTGCTCGGTACGAAGCTAACGCCGCTGGGAGGGGAGGTCGCGGCAAGTGCTGATGGGGTCATCCCGGCCTGGACGCCACCCGGTCCGCAGGGCGGTGGCTGGAGTTATGGCCAGGTGCGTGGTCAATCCTGGAAATTCAAGAACGACAAACCGCTTTTCAGTATCGACTCCAACAATGTCTCGCAATATGCGGACAAGCTTTCACCCGGTCAGGTGGAACTGTTCAAGAAAATCCCGGGCTATCGCATGGATGTGTATCCGACCCGTCGTAGCTGCGGTGTGCCCGACTTCGTCGCTGATAACACCAGGAAGAACGTCGGATTCGCCACATTGGATGCCGATGGTCTGGCCCTGAAAGAAGCTCACGTACCCGGTATTCCATTCCCTATGCCGAGCACCGGTGCCGAGGTGATGTGGAACATGAAAATGCGCTACCGCGGCGTTGGTTTCGATATGTCCAAGACCGTTTCCGGGATATCGCCGCGCAAGGGGGGGAACGACTGGCTGCGCACTTCGACGGACTGGTTCATGTATACCCCATGGGGAGAAAAGGGCAGTGCGTTGTTCTCTTCCTTCGATCGCCTGGAAGTCGCCACTTATTTCTCCTATCTGGATCCTGCTGCCCTTGCCGGACAGGCCGGTGTGGTGACTACCAAGGCTGGCGAACAGGCGACCACGTTCTATTACTTCCCCGGCCAGCGTCGTGTGCGTCGCATGCCCGCCTACTCCTACGACTCTCCGCAAATTGGTCTCGACAATCAGTACACCATCGATGAGTCGAACGTGTTCTTCGGGCCGATGGACCGCTTCGACTGGAAGCTGGTCGGCAAGCAGGAGTTGTTGGTGCCCTACAACGCCTTCGGGGCCTATGACGCCTCTGCCAACATTGAGAATGTGGCCAAGCATGATTACATCGCGCCCGAATCACGCCGCTATGAATTGCATCGTGTCTGGGTCGTCGAGGCCACGGTTCGCCAGGGCATGCGCCACCAGGCTCCGAAGCGACTCTTCTACATCGATGAAGATAGCTGGAACGCGCTGATGGCTGTCGACTACGACAAGCAAGGGCAAATCTGGAAGGTTCGCGAAGGCTATACGATCCCGGTCTACGAGACAGGCACCTGCGATATGGAGGCACAGGCGCAGTACAACCTGGTTGACGGTCGCTACCTGTACGACATGACGTCTGTCGGAGTGGGCAAGAACGATCACCGCTGGCTCACCGAGAGTACCGGCAACCCCCGCCTGAAGCGTGACTTCTACACCTCCGACAACTTGCGTGCCATCAGCGAACGCTAAAAAGCGATCGATCGAGAGCCATCATGAAAAAAATAATCACAAAAGCATCAGGCCTTGTCATCGCGTGTGCAACCCCTTTGGCAATGGCGTTCACGTTTGAAACCGAGAACATCCGTGGTTCATTCGATTCCACCATCGCCGTGGGCATGGGCCTGCGCACCGATTCGCAATCTTGCAATCTGGTCAACGCCGGCGCTACCGGACACAACCCGCCCAGTGGTTGCCTGGCACAAACCTCTGGCATTGGTGATCAGGGCAACTTGAACTACGACAAGGGTGACCTGTTCACCAACTACATCAAAGGCTCCCATGAGTTGCTGCTGAAGTTACCGGAGGACTTCACCTTCATGGCGCGTGGAAGCTGGATTCGTGACTTCGCCGCCACCGATACCACCGGCGCCCTGTCTTTCAACACACCTGCGGGCGTTGGCAGCGACGGTCTTACCAATGATGCGCGTGACGACCTCGAATTCAAGGCTCGCCTGCTCGACCTGTGGGTGAGCAAGAGCTTCGATGTCGGCGATCAGCGCGTACGGGCTCGCTTGGGCAATCAGGTGATCAACTGGGGCGAAAGCCTGTTCGTGGTGGGTGGCATCAACAACACCAACGCTTACGATTACCAGGCCCTCGCGCGTCCTGGTGTCCAGCTCAAGGAAGCCGTGCTGCCGGCCCCGATGCTCAGCCTCGCTTCGGGTCTGGGTTCCGGTCTGAACATTGAGGCCTACTATCAGTTCGGCTGGAACAAGAGCGAGCTGCCGCCCGTTGGCAGTTACTGGTCGACCACTCACGGACTCGGTGAGGGCATGCAATCCTACGGGTTCGACGATAAGGGTGCTCGGGATAGCGGACAGTGGGGCATCTCGCTGCGTTGGCAACCGGACGACACCGATCTCAATCTCGGCCTTTACGTGATGCGCTATCACGAAAAGCTGCCGTCACTGACGGTGCAGGTGCTCGATCCGGAGACCTTCGCCCTTTCGCAAAAGTGGGTATATCCGGAAGACCGTATGCTCTATGGCATCAGCGCCAACATGCCGATTGGCGACTGGGCTGTCGGCACGGAGTTGTCCTACCGTCCCAAGGATGCGGTGCCACTCAACCCCGTTCTCGATCTCTGTGCAAACAATGGCGGCAAATGCTGGGACGACCAGAAAAAATTCCAGTGGCACCTGACCGGCCTATACAGCCTGACACCCTCCAACTCCCCCGGACTGCTTGACTTCACCGGCGCCAGTACGGGCACCCTGCTGTCTGAATTGGTGGTCGTGAAGTATCCCGATCTGCATGACAGCGTCCACGGTGAGCTGATTTCCGCGGGTTTGAACACCTGGCAGCTGGATCCATCGACCCCGCCGACGGCCAAGGGCAACAAAACCTCATCGGGCGTCAATGTGGATTTCAGCCTCACTTATGACGGGACGTTGCTTCCGGGTTGGCAGGTTACGCCTGGGATCTTCTATTCGCGCTCCCTGGGCGGACGGACACCCAATCTGTCTGCAACCTTCACCGAGGGTGCCAGCAGCATGAACCTGTATTTGAACTTCGTGCGTAACCCCGCAAGTTGGCAGGTCTCTTTCAACTACGCGAAATTCATGGGAGGCGATACCCCCTACGATCAATTGTTGGGTGATCGCGACTATGCCGGTTTCGTGATTTCGCGCACTCTGTGAGGCATGTCGTGAATACTTCTGTAAAAGTGCCCGTCAAACGGGGGCGTGGCGTGCTGCCTCGCATCGAAAGCTGGCTTTTCGGGCATCGCCGGCCAGTACTGGCGAGTCTGGTCATCTTCACTCTGATCATGGCCTGGTTTGCTGTTCAGTTGCGTATGGACGCCGGCTTTGAAAAGCAGCTGCCCATCGGCCATGAATATGTAGAAACGTTCGAGGCGTACCGCAATGACCTGTTGGGGGCGAATCGCCTGACCATCGTGGTCAAGGCTCGCGCAGGCAAGATCTGGAGCGAGACGGCTCTCAAGCGTCTGTATGACGTCACTCAGGCAGTCACCTTTCTACCCAATGTTTCGCGTAGCAGCGTGCGTTCGTTGTGGACGCCGAACGCTTTCGTCAACGAGATAACCGAGGAGGGCTTCCGTGCAGATCCACTTGTACCGGGTACGGTAACCCCCGAACGCCTCGATGATGAAACCATTGCCAGGATCGCCGATTCGACGGCTCAGGGTGGCTTTATCGGCACGCTGGTCTCGCGGGATCAGAGCAGCGCGATGATCACCGTCGAACTCAACGAGTTTGATGCCACTGGCGCGCGTCTGGACTATGTGGCCTACAACCAGGTCCTGGAAAAGCAAATTCGTCAGCAGTTCGAGGACGGTGATTTCGAAATTCAGATCATCGGCTTTGCGAAGCAGATCGGCGATATTGCCGATGGCGCGTCTGCAGTATTGGAGTTTTGCCTGCTGGCATTGCTGCTGACGGCCGCTGCGGTGTACTGGTACTGCCACTCCGTACGTTTCACTCTGCTGGCACTGGGGTGTTCATTGGCGTCGCTGGTCTGGCAGTTTGGCAGTCTAAGGTTGCTTGGCTATGGCCTCGACCCGCTTGCCGTGTTGGTGCCCTTTCTGGTGTTCGCCATCGGCGTGTCCCATGGCGTGCAGCAGATAAATTTCATCGTGCGGGAAATCGCCCATGGCAAGTGCGTCGAGGAGGCGGCGCGTTCCAGCTTCAGCGGTTTGCTGATCCCCGGCACGCTGGCACTGGTGACCGCTTTTGTTTCCTTTGTAACGTTGGTGCTGATCCCGATTCCGATGGTACGCGAGTTGGCCATCACCGCGTCGCTCGGTGTGTCCTTCAAGATCATCACCAATCTGGTGATGTTGCCGCTGGTGGCGTCGATGCTGCGGGTCGACGGTGACTACGCCGCGACCGAGGAGACCTCCCGTCAACGCCGTGCCCGTTGGTTGCATGGACTGGTCAGGCTCACCGAATGGCGTAATGCCAAATGGGTGCTTTGTGTTGCTTTGCTCGTCTTTCTCGCGGCGGTCTGGCAAAGCCATGACCGAGTCGTTGGCTCCCTGCAGGCAGGTGCACCGGAATTGCGTGAGGATTCTCGCTTCAACCGTGATGCAGTAGCCATCGCCAGCAACTACGACATTGGCCTGGATTGGCTAAGCGTCGTCTTCGAGGTCAATCCGGGCAAGTCTGGTGAAGGCGCTTCAGTCGCCTGCGAAGAGGTCGCCTTGGGTCAGTACCAGGATCGCTTTGTGTGGGCAATGGAAGGCGTACCCGGAGTGGTGTCGGTTGCCGCATTTTCCACCAGCATGCGCCAGTTCAACGAGGGTTATAACGAGGGCAATCCGAAAATGAATGCGGTGCCCATCGATCCGGCGAACTACTCCTCGTTGGCTACCGAAGTGGCTCGTATTCCGGGAATCATGCGTTCTGACTGCAGCATGGCCGCCGTACACCTGTATCTGGCGGACCACAAGGCAACGACTATCAACAAGGTGATCGAAGCTGCCAAGGCCTTTCGTCGCGAATTCCCGATGCCAGGGGTGACGGTGCGACTGGCCTCGGGCAATGCGGGGGTGATCGCAGCCATCAACGACGAAGTTGAAAAAAGTGAGACGCCAATGATGCTGTATGTCTATGCCGCAATCGCGCTGCTGGTGTTTGTCGTTTATCGGGATCTGCGCGCTGTGCTGGTGTGCTGCCTTCCTCTGACCATTGGCACCTTTATTGGCTATTGGTTCATGAAGGAACTACAGATCGGTCTGACTATCGCGACGCTGCCCGTGATGGTATTGGCGGTTGGCATCGGTGTGGACTACGCCTTCTACATCTACAACCGCATGCAACTGCATCAGTCCCTGGGCCTGCCGATCGACAAGGCTGTCGAGCACGCCTTGCTCGAAGTCGGTGTGGCAACCATCTTTACCGCAATTACTCTGGCAGTCGGCGTCGCCACCTGGGCGTTCTCCGACCTCAAGTTCCAGGCCGATATGGGCAAGCTGCTCGCCTTCATGTTCATGGTCAACATGGTCATGGCCATGACCGTGTTACCGGCTTTCGCAGTCTGGCTCGAGCGGGTGTTCCCGCGTAAGCGCCCTGTGCGCATGGTCGGCGCACTGGCGCACTGAGGAGAAAAGCAACATGCGATACATGATTTCATTCGCGGGGACTTTACTCGCTGCGGTGCTGCCACTGTTCACACTTCAGGCATCTGCACTGGAAGCTGTGCCGGCAGTCCCTTCGAGCAACGCCACGCAGGCCACCTTGCTGGATGCCGCATGGGCAAAGGATCGTGTGGTCGCCGTTGGCGATCATGGCATGGTGTTGCTTTCCGATGATCAAGGGAAAAGCTTCCATCAGGCAAGCTCGGTACCGTTGTCCTCGCCACTGACCGGTGTTTCATTCGTCGATTCCAGGCAAGGTTGGGCGGTTGGTCACTGGGGGGCAATTCTGGCCAGCAACGACGGCGGTGACTCCTGGCAGATTCAACGACTGTCCAGCAATGAGGATCGGCCACTGTTCGCTGTGCATTTTTTCAACGCCGAACAAGGTGTCGCCGTCGGCCTTTGGTCACTGGTGTTGACGACCGATGACGGCGGAAAAACCTGGGATGAGCAGAAGCTTAAAGCTCCACCAGGATCTAGCCGTGCCGATCTCAACTTGATGGGGCTTTTCGTCGACGCTCGCGGCAGCGTGTATGCCGCTGCCGAACGAGGCCAGGTGTTGCGTTCCGATGACTTTGGGAAAAGCTGGAGCTATCTGGATACCGGCTATGAGGGCACGCTTTGGTCGGGAGCCGTGTTGGCCGATGGCACCCTGCTGGTCGGTGGCCAACGCGGCACACTGCTGCATGGCACCGCGGACGGACAGGTTTGGCAACGCGTGCCCTTGGAGAGCAAGAGTTCGATCACGGCCATCGCGGTGTCAGGAGAGCAGGTAGTCGTGGTCGGTCTGGATGGGCTGATGGTACGCAGCAGTGATGGAGGAGGGAGTTTCCAGGAGCAGAAGACGTCCGATGGCGTTTCGCTGACGGCTGCATTACTCAGCGGCAATGACTATCCCGTTCTGTTTTCTCGACGTGGTGTGGTGCCGGTACAAATCAAGTAAAGGCATCTCTCGAGACGTCGCTGGAACGGCGAGTTGTTGACTCTGTTCTTTGACCCCTTAGCTGATTTTGATTCCTCCCTTTGAGGGACCTCGTCGGATCCGGCGTCCGGTCCCTTTTTTTTGAAATCAGCCAATCATGAATTCGACTGTTTTTAAGGAGGACCCATGTTTTCCGGAAGAAAGCTCAAGCGTCTGGCTGAAGAGGTCAGCTCGCGAATATCGTCGCTGTTGAGTGGTCAGCCAGCCCCCCATTTCCAAGGGGGTTTGATCAACAAATATCCATGGTTGGCTGACAGCTTCGATGGGCTGGAGCAGCGGCTCAACCATCAGGAGCATAACAGTGCTGGTCAGAGACCAGATGACTCTGAAAGTGCCCTGGTCAGTGATCTGAAAAGCTCTCTGCAAGCCGCTCGGGATGAAATGCACGAGCTTCAATGTGAGATCAAGGAGAGCAACCTGAAGCTGTCCGATCTGAATGAGCAGTTGGTTTCATGCAGGGAAAAGGAACAGGTCTGGGAAGTGACCAAGAATGCGCTCACAGAGGTTTGCTGGGAGCTGTTTATCGTTGACGGAAATCCGGATCACCCTGAAAACCAGCTTCGCTGGTCGAAGCAGTTCCGCGAACTCGTGGGCTACTCGGAACAGGATTTCAAGGATGATTGGGAGGGGTACTTTTCAATCGTCCATCCGGATGATCTGAAGCATGTCGTGAAGGTGGTGACGCAATACCTCAATGCCGCAGACCCTTCCTCAGGTTATACGGTCGAGTACCGAATGAGGCACAAATTCAAAGGCGAGATCTGGTACCGCGAAAGGGGCCAGGGCGTGATGGATCGCAGTGGCAGGCTCCGCCGCATCATCGGGGCAGTACGTGATATCTCGGACGAAAAGCTTGCCCAAACGATACGCGCGCGCGAGTTGGCTGGCATGCAGGCGACTTACGAACAGATTTCGCAGATCGTGAACGTGATCAAGAGCATCACTGACCAGATCAACATGCTCGCCCTCAATGCAGCAATCGAAGCGGCACGAGCCGGTGATGCGGGACGCGGATTTTCCGTAGTGGCAGATGAAGTGAAGAAGCTCGCGGGCAGAACTCGAGAAGCCACTCAGACGATTCAGGAAATGCTCTCTTCAAAGGCGCGTTAGCCATCTGAGAGGGTGTCCTGTCGGGGCACCCTGCATAGCGGATTTATCTGTGCACAAGTGTCCGTTGCTCCCACGACCTGCATGTCAGGAACCCTCTGGATGAGCAGGGCACCTCGTACTTTTTGGCCTGTTGTCAGGTGGTGCCTGCGCTGGGTCTTCCATCTCCCGGTTGAACGACTGGCGAACCATAAGGGCTCGCTTTCAGGGAAAGTCTTGTGCGCGATTATTATTAACATAACAGTCGTTGCGTAAAATAAAACTCCTTGTTAAAGTCGACAAAACAACAAAAGGCCCCCAGGAGGTCGAACATGAAAAATTCCAAGGCTGGTTCCTGTCCGAACAACGGCTTGGCCGTTGCCAGAGGCTTTCTGGGCGAAACGCCAAAGGCCCCATCCACTATCGAACTCAACTGCCTGGGCGGTCGCCAGCCAATGACTTGCGTGCCGGTTCCGGCGAGGGTGCTCTGATGATTACGCTCAAACCCACCATGACGTTGCCGGCTGCCGGATTGTCCGGTTTCGAGCCCCCCCTGAGCGAAGAGGAAGCAGCGATCCAGGCCTCGGTACACCGTTTCTCTAAGGAGGTGCTGCGGCCGCTGGGTCGGGAACTGGACCGGATGAAAGCGGAGGAGGTCATCGCTCCTGGCTCGCCTTATTACTCACTCTTCAGTGAGTACGCCAAGCTGGGATTGGATCCCGCGCTGCTGGCGGAGCTGCCGCCGGAAATGGCGGTGCGGATCGAATCCCTGATTGGTGAAGAGCTTGGCTGGGGTGATGCAGGTCTGGCGGTTTCTCTCGGCTGTGCCGGTTTCCCGCTACAGATGGCGGCCGCTGCCGGCAATGCTGAACTGGTGGAGCTTTGTCAGGGCCGAATCGGTTGCTGGATGGCCACCCAGCCTGATCGAGGGAGCGACAATCAACTCTTCGATATAGCGCGCGATTGGCCTGCGGGGCAGCAGGCTAACATCGGCAACCTGACTGCAAAGGTCGTCGGCGACGAGATCATCATCAATGGACAGAGCTCGGCCTGGGTGTCCAATGGCGCAGTAGCGCAGGTCGCTTTTGGCCTGATGTGCGCCGACTACGGTGACGGCTTTTTCGATAGCAACGGACTGCCCCATGGCATCGCCGTGGTCATCCCGCTGGACCTCAAGGGGGTTTCCAAGGGCAAGCCGCTGGACAAGATCGGGCAGCGTTCCTTGCCTCAGGGTGAGATCTATTTTGACAGTGTGCGGGTACCTCGGCGCTTTGCCATCGCCGAGCGGGATGCCTACTACGGCGCCGTCAGCTCGTCCTGGTCCTATGCCGGTACTCACATGAGCCAAGTCTTCACAGGCGTCGCTCGGGCAGCCTTCGAGTATGCGCTGCAATACTGCCATGAGCGTCGCCAGGGCGGTCGGATGTTGATTGACCACCAGATGACGCGCCTGCGTCTGGGCGAAATGCTGCGCCGCGTAGAGATCGCCCGCGCCGTGGCTCGTCGTTCGCTGAGCTTTGCTCGTCTGTCGCCGCAAACCCACCCTTACGCCACTGCCTCCGCCAAGGTCACGGTGACTGAAGAGGCGTTGGCCGTTGTCGAGGAAGCCTTCCGCTTGTTCGGGGGTAACGGGACCACGCGCGAATACCCGATCGAAAAGCTGTTGCGAGACACACAGGCCGCTTTGATCGAGGACGGGGAAAACCGTGTCCTGACCATGCGCCTGGGGCTGCTGGCCCAGCAGCTCTATGCCGAAGGTTGGGCCCAGGGCTGAGCCGACCAAAACACCCAACAAAAATCATCCAATAAGAAAGCGAGGAACACGAGATGGCCAAATATCCTGTCGTTGTCTATGGCGCCAGTGGTTACACCGGCATGCTGACCATGGACTGGCTGATCGACCAGAACATTCCTTTCACTGCTGTGGCGCGCAACGCCGGTCGTGCCCAGGAAATGATGGCGCAACGCGTCGTCGGCCTGGAGTCTGCCAAATATGAAATCATCGAGTGCCCGCACGAGGTCGAAGCGCTTGTAAAGGTGTTCAAGGGCGCGCGCGTGGTCTGCAACACCGTCGGCCCGTTCGTCAATTTCGGCAAGGTGACGGTCGAGGCCGCGCTCAAGGCGGGCTGTCACTACCTGGACCCTGCCGGTGAGCAGGAGCACATTCGTGCACTGCGTGATGAGTTCGGCGAGTTGTTCCGCCAGGCCGGCCTGCTGCTGTCGCCGTCGCTCGCCTACATGTACACCTTCGCCGAGATCGCTGCCGAGCTGGCCCTGGAAACCCCCGGCGTGGACTCCCTGGAAACCGCGACTCTGACCCGTGGGCCGCGTGTCGGTGCCGCCGGTGTGACCGTGGGCTCCACCGCCACCATCTTCGAAGGATTTCGCCATCAGGGCTCCTATCTGTGGGACAAGGCGCTGGTTCCCTATGCGCCCAACGCCAGCTTCAACATCGTTTGCCCCAATCTGATGGAATCGGTGTTCTGCCTGCCCTGGGGCGGAACCTCGCTGCCAGTGTATTTCGAGCAGGATGCGCGTGTGCGCAGCTGCATGTCCTGCGTCGGCTTCTACGACAACCCTGTGATGAAGAGCGTCCACGCGCTGGGGCAGAAGTGGGAAGCCGAATACAAGCACCTGCCGAAAGAACAGCAGGATGAGGTGATCCAGAGTCTGGTGGATTCGACCACGCCGAGCATGCCGCCTCGTGAGCGCAGCACCCTGCAGCGCACAGTGGACTTCGCGATCGGCCGCGGTCAACTGGCGGCAGTCCGTGCGACCGTGCACGGCATCACCCCCTACATCGCCACCGGCGCCCTGCAAGCGGCGGCAGTGGCCAAGCTGCTGGACAACGACGTCGCCAAGGTGGGTTTCGCCTCGTCCTCCAAGGCATTCGGTCACCGCTACATGCTCGGCTTCCTCGAGCAGCGCGGCCTGGCACGCGCCACCATTACCCAACTGTGAAGTGACGAAGATGGCGATTATTGATTTTTTCGATCGTGGCTGGCGGATCAATCCGCACGGCGCGGCATACATCCAGGACGGCAAGGTCACGACCTTTACTGAAGCGGGGGAACTGTCCTGCCGCATCGCCAACGCGCTCCTCACGCAGGGGTTCGCGTCCGGAGTCAAGGGCGCGGTCTGGGCGGCCAACGATGTGACGGCCTGGCTCTGTGCGCTGGGCCTGTGGCGCGCCAATCTGTGCTGGATTCCGGTGGGCGCGCGCAACGCGCCCGAGGAAAACCGTTACGTGCTGGACGCCTTCGACTGCGAGATCCTGTTCTTTCAGCGCGAGTTTACCGAGGTGATTGTTGCCCTGCGGCCGCAGCTGCCCAAGATACGCCGGTGGATCTGCATCGACGGCGAGGTGGAAGGTGCCGAGTCTCTTCAGCACTTCGTCGCGCAGCAGCCGGCAACCGACCCGCAGGTGGACGTTGATCCGGAAGACGTAATCTGGGTTGGTCCCACGGGCGGTACGACGGGCTTGCCCAAGGGCGTCATGAACACGCATCGCAGCGTGCAGACCAGCTTTGCGCACTTCATGATCAATACCCCTTATCCGGCCAACGCCAGGCCGGTGAATCTGGCGGCGGCGCCGATGACCCACACCGCCGGCATGCTGTCCATGCCCTGCACGGCCAGGGGCGGTACGGTTGTCGTGATCACCAAGCCGGAACCGCAACAGCTGCTCGCAGCAATCGCGCAGTACAAGGTGACGGAATTCTTCCTGCCGCCGACCGTCATCTATCGGCTGCTCGACATTCCCGATCTGAACAAGAAGGTCGACTTCTCGTCACTACGCTACTTCCTCTACGGTGCGGCGCCGATGTCGGTCGAGAAGCTGCGCCAGGCGATCGAGGTCTTCGGGCCAGTCATGATGGAAGGCTACGGGCAGACCGAAGCACCAGGCGCCATCGCGCATCTGACACCGGGCGAGCACTTTGTAGATGGACATGTTGCGGGTGATGAGCGGCTGTCCTCCGTCGGCCGACCCAATCCCCTGGTTCGCGTCGAGATCATGAACGACGACAACGTGATTCTGCCGCAGGGAGAAACCGGTGAGATCTGCGTACGCGGCGATCTCATCATGAAAGGCTATTACAAGGATCCGCAGAAGACCGCCGAAGCCATCATCGATGGCTGGCTGCATACCGGCGATATCGGTCATCTCGACGCTGATGGCTATCTGCATATCACCGACCGCAAGAAGGACATGATCATTTCGGGTGGCTTTAACGTCTATCCGAGCGAGGTCGAGCAGGTGATCTGGGGGCATCCCGCTGTGCGCGACTGTGCAGTGATCGGTGTGCCGGACGAGACGTGGGGCGAGGCGGTCAAGGCCGTCATCGAGTTGAACGAGGGTCAAACCGTCGACGCGCAAACGCTGATTGCCCTGTGCAAGGAACAGCTGGGCTCGGTGAAGGCACCCAAGACGGTGGACATAGTGCTGTCCCTCCCGCGCAGCCCGGTCGGCAAGGTGCTGAAGAAAGACCTGCGTGCCCGTTATTGGCAAGACGCCAAACGGCAAATCTGAAGTCCAGGAGTCCTCTGATGGAACCAATCTATATTGCCGGCATCGCCATGACCGAGTTCGGGCGCCATCCGGACCGCAGCCTCCAGGACATGGCCCTGGAGGCACTCAATGGTGCGCTGGCGGATGCCCGCGCCCAGCGCTCCGATATCGGTGCCGTCTTCTACGCCGGCATCACCAACGGCCAATTGCAGGGGCAACTGTCGATCCCCGGGCAGGTGGTGTGCAGCAAGATCGGCATTGAAGGGGTGCCGATCTACAACGTCGAAAACGCTTGCGCCTCGGGCAGTACCGCCGTTCATCTGGCGGTGCAGAGCCTGCGCGCCGGCGCCACCGACGTGGCGCTGGCCCTGGGCGCCGAGAAGATGGTCGTACCCGACAAGATGAAAACCCTTTCCCTGTTCGAGGCTGGCTGGGACGTCTCCACCGCCGAGGAGAACTACGCGACGCTAGTGAGGATGGGGGAGGGCATCGTCCTTCCGGCGGGCTCCGAGTCCGATCGGCCGTACAGCAAGTTCATGGCCATCTACGCGGCCATGTGCCGTTGGCACATGAAGACCTACGGCACCACCCAGCGCCAGATCGCCGCGGTGTGCGCCAAGAACCACAATCACTCGGTGCACAACCCCTATTCGCAGTTTCGCAAGCCCTTCACCATCGAAGAGGTGCTGGCCGCGCCGCCGATCACCTATCCGATCACCCTGCCGATGTGCGCCCCGATGACCGACGGCGCTGCAGCCGCGATCATCTGCACCGAGGCGGGCCTGAAGCGCATAGGTGCCGACCCCAAACGTTGCGTGCGGATCGCCGCCAGCGTGATTCGCAGTTTCACCCTGCGCGACATGGCCGAACCTGAGAAGCATGTCAGTCACCTGGCCGCGCTTCAGGCCTACGAGATCGCCGGGCTAGGCCCGCAGGACATGCATGTCGCCGAGGTCCATGACGCCTCCGCGATGGGCGAGATCATTCAATCGGAAAATCTCGGCCTGGCGCCCCTGGGGCAAGGCGGGATCTGTGCCGAGCGCGGTGATTTCACCGTGGGCGGTCGGATACCGATCAATCCCTCTGGCGGCCTGGAATCCAAAGGTCACCCGCTCGGCGCAACGGGCATTGGCCAGTTGTTCGAGCTGACCACCCAACTGCGGGGCGAAGCAGGGGCTCGCCAGGTCCAGGGCGCACGCCATGCGATCCAGGAAAACGGAGGGGGACTGATCGGCATCGAGGAAGGCGCTGTGGCTGTCCATATTCTGAGTCGTTAGGAGAACTCGCCATGTCTACCCACCATCGCAACGAAAACCAAATAACCCTTACCGATCCGGGGCAGTTTCGACGCTTCGGTGGGTGGATGGATAAGCCGGACGATCTGCAACCGCAGCTACAGGACGATGTCAGTGCCGACGTGATAGTGGTCGGTGCCGGCTTCGCTGGATTGTCCACCGCATTGGAGCTGACGGCTCGCGGGGCCAAAGTCATCGTCCTCGAGCAAGAATTTGCCGGCTTTGGCGCCAGTGGGCGCAATGCGGGCTACCTTGCCGGCAGCATGGGGCTTGAGTTCGAATTGTTCGTCAGTCGAGTGGGGCGCGAGCGGGCGAAGCAGATCGTCCGTTTCTACGATGCAGGCGTCCCCTATGTGGAAAAGCGGTTGATCGAGCTGGGCATCGACTGCGACTACAACCCTTCCGGGCTCATCCGCGCCGTCGTTCATCCCTCTCAGGAAAAGCGACTGCGCAAGAGCATGGAAGTCGGGCTCGATCTGGGTTCGGTCACGCGCTTCGTGGATCAGGCCGAGATGCGTGCACGCGGGATTCCGCCAGCCTTCCTGTTCGGTTGCACCCAGCGCGGCGGCACGCTGGATCCGGGCAAATACGTACTGGGGCTGCGCCGTGCAGCGATTCAGGCGGGCGTGAAGCTGTACGAGCAAACTCCGCTGCTGTCCTATAGCGAGGGGCGAACCATCACCTGCAAGACCTCGCACGGTAGCGCGAGTGCGCCAATCATGGTGCTGGCCACCAACGCCTTTACCCCACAACTGGGCCTGCTGCGCAATAAGGTCGCGCCGTTCCGGGTTTCTGCGATCGAAACCCGGCCGCTGTCCGCGACGCAGTTGTCGTCGCTCGGCTGGCGAGGACGCGAAGGCATTGTGACGCCGCATATAACCATGGAGAGTCACCGCCTGACTGCACGTAACACGCTGGTGCTGACCACCAAGCAGCTCAGTTACGTCTATGGCTCGAAGACGCCCAACGTGCCGGACGCCAGCGCCTATCGCGCATTGGGGCAGGCGCTGCACGAGCGCTTCCCGACCCTGCGCGGCCTTGGCATCCAATCTTGCTGGAGCGGTTACGTCAGCATGGCGTACGACGCTCTGCCGGTGGTGGGCGCAACCGGGGCCCAGCAAAACATCCTCTACACGGCTGGGTGTGCGGGACACGGTGTTGCTACCCAATCGCTCATGGGGCTGCTACTCGCCGAGCGAATCGGTGGTGTCGAGAATCCGCTAATGGAGGCGTTGCACCACAAGACGCCTTCAATGCTTCCCGAACCCATGCAGTGGTGCGCCATGAATGTTGGCCTTGTGGCGGCCAAAGCGCTTGATGAGTGGACGAACTGGAGGGCCCTGCAGCGGCGCAGCTGATCATCGTTGTTCTGATGTTTCCCATGTGACTGATCATGTTCGCTTCGCCAATGTTGCGCAGCGAAATACCTGTTGGTCAGTGATCTCGATTAACCGCTGCGCGAGGCATTAGCCATGGCCAAGAGGCCTACCTCCGATACCGGACTCGATTCAAAACGTAGACAATTTCTGAAACTCGCCGGAGCCTCCGTGGCCGTAGGAGGTTTCGGCCTGAACGTGGGGCTGGCGCATGCCGGTGCAGCCACTGGCGAGGCGGGCGATGTTCTGGATGTCGCCATCATAGGCGCCGGCCTGGCTGGATTGACTGCCGCCCGGGACCTGCAGCTGGCCGGCAGCCAGTCCTTCGTGGTCCTCGAGGCACGGGACCGCGTGGGAGGTCGAACCCTCAATTTCGACATGGGCAACGGCCATGTTTCCGAGGTCGGTGGCCAGTGGATCGGACCGGGCCAGACCGCTGTCGAGGATCTCGCGCGGCAGCTGGAGGTGGGAACCTTCCCGAGCTTCTACGAAGGCAGCACAGTCATTCTCGGCGGCGACGGCCGCCTTGAGGTCGATCTCAAGGGAACCTTCGGCACTGATATGACCGTCGCTGGAAAGCTCAGCGAGCTTTCGCGCGATGTGCCCTCGGGGGCGCCCTGGAATTCGCCGAAGGCAGCGGAGCTGGACAAGCTTTCGGTTGGCGATTGGCTGGCCCGGCAAAACATCAAACCCGAGGATCAGCCAGGCTGGGATGCCAGCATGACGCTGAGCGGAGGTGTAACCCCGGCCAAAATGGGGCTCTTGCATTTCCTGTCCATGATCAACTCAGCCAGCTGTGATTACGAAAAGCTCGACTCGATCAAGGACAGCGCCCAAGGTACTCGGTTTGTCGGCGGCTCGCAGATTCTCAGCACCAGAATGGCCGGGCAACTGGGGGACAAGGTGCGCTTGCAGTGCCCGGTCCGCAGGATTGCCGACTGGGATCGCGAGGTCGTCACGCTACACACGGACCAGGGGCTGGTGCGTGCGCGCAAGGTTATCGTGGCCATCCATCCAGCCCTCTGCAACCAGGTGCAGTTCGATCCGCCCCTGCCGCCAGCGCGTGCCGCTCTGCAGCGTGCCTGGCCAGCGCACTCCCCGGCGCGCAAGACGGCCATGGTGTATTCCCGGCCGTTCTGGCGCGACAAGGGCCTGAATGGGCACATCATCATGCTCAACGGTCCCATTATCTGGGCCTGGGATAACTCGCCACCCAATGGGGACGTGGGCGTCATCAACGCCTTCATCTCCAACGCCAATCTGCCCTCGGACCCTGCAACGGCGAAGCACATCCTGACGGAACTCTACGCGCGCGCCTGGGGGGACAAAGCGCTGCAGCCCGTGGCCTATCACGATCAGGATTGGGGGCGTGACGATCCTTGGTCGATCACCTGCATTTCGGCCATACCTCCGGGATTCTGGACCACCCATGGCGAGGCGCTGCGACCGGCCTGCGGCAACCTGATCTGGTCCGGTACCGAGACCGCCGATATCTGGGCCGGCTACATGGATGGCGCCGTACGCTCGGGCCACCAGAGTGCCCTGCAGGCCCTTAACGCCCTGCGTCGGGCATAGGAGGTGAATATGAAGAAGTGGATTTTGCTGGGATTTGTTACGGTCGTTGCCGGCCTGCTGACTGTTTACGGCAGGGACCTGCTCGATCTTTATCGCCTGCTGACTCACATCAGCACGTCCAGCGAGGCGCGGCAGACTGATGGTGGGCCGTGGCCACGCCTGACCGATGCATGTGTCGGTTGTCATGGCGCCCGGGGCAACTCGCTGCATCAGGGTTACCCGAGTCTCGCGGGTCAGCCGGCTCCCTACCTGGCGGCTCAGTTGCGCCACTTCGCCAGCGGCGAGCGAGCCAACCCGAACATGGGCCCGCTGGCATTGAGCCTGAGTGAGGCTGACATTCAGCTCCTGTCGGAGTACTTCGCCAAGCACCCTGCTGCTCAAAACGGGTCGTTCAAGCCTGATCCCGCTCTGCAGGAGAAGGGCCAGAAGCTGGTGGCGAGCGGGGGCTGCGCCGCTTGTCATGGTGAAGGTCTGATGGGGCACGACCAATTCCCGCGGTTGGCCGGGCAGGGGCATGACTACCTGCTGGCGCAGCTGAATGCTTTTGCGCTGGGTCGCCGCAAGGATCCGTCAGGCGCGATGACCGCCATTGTCACGACGTTGTCCGCGGATGATCGCAAAGCACTTGCCCATTATCTCGCGGCGCTCGCCCCTGTGGCGAAGTGACGTATTACGTTCAGTATTTGATAGAGGCTATTACTATGGAAATCAGGGATACCTTTGCGTTGCTTGCTTGCGCTCTGTTGGTGCTTTGCGGAGTGACTTACGGGATCAAGTTTCTTAAAAAACAGAATTATCTGCTCGGTTTCGAGTGGCTGATCGTTGCCTTCTCCGGGTCGAATCTTCTGATATACCTCCTCACTGAGTGGAAGATTAACTACAGCATCTCATTCTTTCTCGATGCCTTTTCCCGCGGGTTCGGTGTACCAATTGTTGCCACTCTTGGCCTGATGGCGGTCACCCATAATTACAAACCATCGGTCTCCAAGGATGTCATGATATTCGCGGCTTCATTCGCTGCCACCTTCGTGCTCGTTCTGGCTGACTTCGTTCGCGAGCCGCTCCCGTACTTCTATGTGATCATGTGGTCGGGCTACACGATTTATCTCGCCTATTTCACCTGGCAACTGGTTTGTGCCGGAGAGAACCTGCACGCCCTGGCCACGGCGGTGGGTGCTGCGGTCGCCCTGGTCGTGGCTCTCGTCTATGACTTCTTCCCGATCCCGGGTGACGACACCAAAATGGTGTTCATGACCTTTGCCTTGACCACTTGGTCTTACACCATGGTCCAACTGTATTACGCCTATGGCGCGCTTGCGCGCGCGATGGGAGGTTCGTCTCGATCGCTTGTGCAGGCCCGCTGACCGATTTGCGAGCTGCATGGAATGAGCCGCCATTTTCTGGCGGCTCATTCTTTTACTCCGGCCTCTCTGTAGATCCGGGGGAGTTCTGTCTTTCGAATGGGAATGTGGGGCAGGTGAGCGTCCATGCCCACCTTCACGAACAACGGATTACTTGGCTCTCGGGGGCGAAGTTGGCGTCTGGTTGGCCAGGAAGTGGGCCGTGGCCCTGATCTCCTCCTCCGAGAGTGTGCTGGTCATGGCGTTCATGACCTGGCTGGGGTCCTTGCGTTGCCCCTGTTTGAAGGCGGTGAGCTGGTCTATCAAGTAGCGTTCGCCCTGGCCCGCAATGCGGGGAGCGAGCGGGCCGCCCGACAGACCCTCGCCATGGCAGGCGGCGCATCCCCTGGTCGCGACTGTGGCTTGTCCGCGTTGTTCCAGCGGTTCATCGCGGCTGGGGGCCTCTGTCCCTTCCGGCTGCTGACGCGCGAAATAGTCCGCCAGGGACTTGATTTGATCTGCAGTCAGATTGGCCGCGAGCGGGCTCATTTGCGGGCTGTGTCGACGCCCTTCGGCGAAGGCGTGCAACTGGGCTTCGATATATGGCGCGGGTAGACCGGCCAGGGAAGCATACTGCGCGTCCCGGGGCTGGCCATTGGCGCCGTGGCAAAGTGCGCAGGAATCCTGGATCTGTGGCCAGGCACCGCCATTGGCCTCGTAGTTGGCATAATGCTGGTCGAGGGCGTCCATGAAGCGATAGCCCGCCACCATCTCCGGGCCATATATCACGCTCGATACCGCCAGGGCCGCCACAGTTACGACCGCCCCAATCACAAATGCTCGCTTCATCACACGCGCCTCCGGCGTTGAACCAGCGCCTGGAGCGCCTCGAGTGCTGCCCGGTGGCCGGCACGGATAGCACCATCCATCGAGCTGGCCCAGAGATCGGCCGTTTCAGTGCCCGACCAGATCAGACGGCCGGCCGACGGTTTCAGGTACTGACCCCATTTGGTCAGAAAACCGGGTGGTATCGACGCAACGCAGGTGAGGGTCCAGGGATCGACTTTGCCCCAGTCGTGGTCGTGGAACTGGATGGGGTGCAGCGCCTCATCGCCCATTGCTCGCGCATAGATGGCTGACAGGGTGCTTTGGGCGGCGTTGGCATCGTGGGGCAATTGGCCGCTTCTGACGAAGGCGCTGAGGACACCGACGCTGCCATCCGGGGGCGAGTTGTCATAGGACAGGATCAGCGGTCCGTCGGCTTGCGTGATCTGGCCGTTCAGGCCCTTGTCCCGCCAGAACGGACGCTCGTAGACATGCACGGTCTTGCGCATGGGGGCATGGGACGGCCAGCGGCGCTGTAACTGCGCCCGCCCGTCGGGGAGGGGCGGATCGAAGCTGATCTGGTTGCACAAGGCCGGGTGCAGCGCAGCAATGACCTGTCGGGCGCGAATGACGCCCTGGTCGGTATGCAGTTCGACCACATCTTGGTCCCAGCCGACGATCTTGCGCACCGGGCAGGACAATTTGACCTTGTCACCCAGTGCCTCCGCCATCTTGATACTGAGGATCTGTGAGCCGCCGACGAAGCGAGTTTCCTGGGCGCCGCCCTTGAACCCCTCGAGTTTTTCCATGCGGCAATCGGCGGAATTGATGAGGGACAAGTAGTGCAACAGCGCCAGGACTGAGGGAGGGGTACCCGTTGTCAGGCCGATGGAGGTATCGAAGCCGAGCTTGCTCTCATTGCTGACTCCCTGCTGCGCAAGCCACTCCCCGACCGACAGTTTGTCCAGGGCGGCCGCATCCGTCGCGGTCCATGGCTCCTTGCTAGGCACTCCCCGTGCCAGTTCATTCAGCTTCTCGACTATCGAGGCATTGGAGTTCTGGCCTTTGGTCAGGTCCTGCTCGAATTTGGCGTCACCCACCAGGTAGACGTTTTTGCCCTGGTACCAGGTCGGGAAGGTGTCGATCTCGAGTTCACGGGCCAGGTCGAAGATGGCCGTCTGGCCGGGGCCGATCCACTCGCCGCCGGCTTCCGACACAACGCCTTTGCCCAGGTCGTGGTTGTAGGTGCGCCCACCGACACGGTCCCGGGCCTCAAGTACGACGAAGGACTCGCAGCCAGCGCGGCGCAGGTCCCGCGCCGAAGTCAGGCCGGCCAGTCCTGCCCCGATGATGGCTACGTCAAGGATGTCGTCCTGGCCAGCATGTAGCACCTGAGCCGTGGCCCGCCCGCTCAGCGCGATCCCTCCGATCAAGGTGGCGCTTCCAATCGCCTGAAGCAGCAAGCGTCGCTGGCGCGCTGGCAGCGACAATTCATCGTTATCTGAATCCATCTTCGCCTCTGTCATATCTATTGTGTATTTTTACATAACAGTTGTTATGTAAAAATACAGCACATTTGAAACCGTGCAAAGCAGAATAGAAGGCGTTTGGTTTTAAGGAGGGTGGAGGACGACGCAGGCCTTGGCGCCGGTGGGGTGGGCCGCGGCATGATAAGGGCAGGTGGCCTGCTGGATAGGGCGGTCAGAACATGGCAGCCGGTGCCAATTAATGGCCATTGCAAGAAAGCGCGGTGCGCAGCCCTGACCTGATGATTCTGGAGAAGCGCGCTGCCCGTGAAGGCCAACTCGGCTGCGCGCGTCAACTGCTTTACTTGGCGACTGCCTTTCTCTTGGAAGATGGTTTTTGCGGTTGGGGTGGAGTGATCAAGGTCATGAGGGCATCGAGAAGGGATTGACCTCGGCTCGAACCGAACCGTTCAGGTTCGATCGGCAACATCATCATCCATCCATCGCTGATCGCGCTGAGCTGATCGGCGAGCAGTTCGGCGGGGATATCGTCTCGGATTATGCCTTGGCTTTGCCCTCTCTCCAGTACCGATGTAAATACCTGGCGGAACCTTGCATATCGTTGCTTGATGACGCCGGCGAAAGCCGGTTCGTGCCTTGCGTAGCCAAGCAATTGGAGCCATGCGAGCCATGCGTCCGGCTCGTCGGTGTTCGTCCAGTCGAGCCATTGTTCGATGAGAGCCTTGATATCGATCCGCTCCTGGTTGTTCTCCAGCAAAGTATCGATCTGGTCGAACAGGCTCTGTGCGACAGCGGTGATCATCTCCTCCTTGTTTGCGAAGTAGTAGGTCACCGCTCCCGTCGTGCACCCGGCGTGCTGCGCCACTTTGCGCATCGAAGCTCCGGCATAGCCCTCGCGTGCGATCACCGCGATCGCCGCTGCCAGCAACTCGGCCCGTTTCGCCTTGTGGTCGCCTACGGGCCGACCCCGGCGGGAGACCGGTTCGGATTCGCTATCAATCGCTTGAGAGCTTCTGTTCATGGGAGGCTGGGGTCGTGAATCAGGCATAGGAAATGGGTAATTTTCGCTGGCTCAATTGATCGGAGTAACAGTTGCAATGAAAAAGCTGCAACCTGCTATTAGCGGCTCAGCATATGGAATTTATTAGAAGAAAGCACCCATGCAAGACTCGATACCGGGGCTCTCCCGAAGGGCGCATCAGCGGCCTTCGGGAGAGCCGCGCGATGCATCAGTCGTCCGCGCGGAAGATCACTGGAGCGATATTGGTGAAATTCGCCACGTCGCCGAGAACCTCAGCCGTCCTGGGGGAGGTGAGCGCGGCATCGATTCCGGTCTGATTGTTGAAGCGCAGAATCACCAGGCCTGCCAAGGGCTGCGGACCGACGGCCGGAAACAGGATCTCGGCCGATTGCAGTCCAAACTCACCCCATGCGGAGCGCGCAAGCGGGATGTGGGTGGAAAGGTAGTACTCCCGGTCGAATTTCGCATCTTCGGTTAAGGGGTAGCTCACGATAAGGGTAGCCATGGGTAGTCCTTGCTCTTGTTGTGATGGGGTAGAGAGGGCATGACGCGCGCCTCGGCAACCTGAGGCGCGATGTTTTTGTGAAATCAGCTTTCGCCGCAACCCACGACCGCAACGGCGCGAATTTCCACGCGAAGCCCGGGAAGGGCCAGTTGCGAGATGCCGATGGCGGTCCATGACGGATACCGGTCGGGGAAGTACTGGTGCTTGACCTGGATGAATGCGTGCGTGTCAGCTTGAAGCTCAGTATGAAATGTCATCAGCTCGACAACATCCGCCAGGGTCGCGCCCGCCGCCTCAAGGGCGATTTTCAAGCCTTGGAAGGCTAGGTGCGCCTGCTCTTCGATACCGTTGCCCGGTGTCATTGTGGCGTCGATTCCGACCTGGCCGGAAACCCAGATCATGTCCCCGACACGCGTCGCTTGCGGAAAGTGATAGTTATCGTAGAACACTTGGGATTGGGGAGGGGTGATGGTTTGCCGTTTCAGGTTCTGGGTACTCATTGCTTGATCTCCGATCATACGAGCTGGCGGAAGGTGGGGTGGCGGAAGGGTTCTCCCGGCTTCAAGGTCATCAATTCTTCGGTGAAGAGAACGCCTTCCTTCGGATAACCCGCATCACTGTGGTCCGGCAGGGGGTTAAAGGTTGCGTCGTCACCAAAGAAGCGGAAGACAAAGGTGTGGCGATCCGGGAAGACTTCGTCGACCGGCGCGCCGCCGTGTAGCGAGCCGGGATGGAGCACGACCACATCCCCGGGCTCCGTTGCCCACGACAGAATTTCGTACGCATCGGGCGCCTGCTCGCGCTCAGCCTCGATATCGGGAAGGCGTGGCAGCGTGCCGCCTCCATGCAAGGGTTGGGTTGGGTCGTTCGGGTCGAGGAAGGTGGTGCCATCAAAACGCGTTCCGCGGTGTGAGCCGCGAATGATCTCCAATGCATTCTGCTTGGGAACGGATTCGAAGCTGATCCATGCATTGCCCCAATGCATGCCGGCCCAGGGCAAATAAGAGGTGTCCTGATGCCAGAGTGTGCGCGAACCGCGTCCGCCGGCCTTGAGGAACACTTCCTCGGCGAAATACCAGACGTTTTCGGAACCCCAGAGGTGTGCGAACAACTGGCCAAAGGGGAGGGAAGACACCAATTCCTCCAGGCGCTCCTTGGCGAGCGGATTGGCGTTGTCGACGTGCGACTGCTGCAAGGTCCCATCGAACATTCGAAACGCGTTGGGGCCGTGGTTCTCGACTGCCCAGTCATAGGCAGTCCGACACTGAGCTAGTTGCTCCTCGCTCAGAAGTCCTTTGATCAGGACTGCTCCGTCTTCCTGGAATGCCTTGCGCAGAGAGTCTTGCATAGCGGCTTTCTCCCACGAAATTTTACTAAGGTGAGATTGATCCTAGCAGCCAGGCCTATTTAACGCAACACTCGTTACGGTAATTAGAACTGGCATCGAATGTGCCAATTTCCTGGATGTGATGGCGCCGGCTATGGGCAACTTTTCCCTTCAAAAAAGTTGCCGGTTCGCTGCCGTATCAATTAGGCCACTCGAACAATCGGCGAGGATCTATGCGTGGCGCAAAGGGGGGCGCTAGAAGAAGCAATAGAGACGTAAGCCTCTATCAGATTCGAGTCCTTGCCGCTGGAGAGGTACTGTTAGGCGCCGTCGCAGCCTATCACCGGCATTGCCAATATCGAGGGGGGCGGACAGGCTTGCCCGCATTAAAACCTAATGAATTCTTTTTGTTTTCTAACGACCGTCGAAGTAGAGCCTTCGTGGATGAATGGACGAGTAGTCGTCAAACGAGCTCAATAACATGGAGTTTCCCACAATGTCGTCGATGCACGACTGGCCGATCAGGGTCGAGTTTTGCCTGCCGTCACCGTCGGCTATTGGCCGATTCTGTTGAAAAGTCGACCATGGTTTGCGCAGCAGAAAAGTATGCGTCCGAGATTGAAATCTTTACTTTCGGCAGAGGCTTCCGGGCTCGGATTTCACGTAGCAGTGTGCAAAAAAGGCGTCTTCACCAGTCAAAGATCAGGGAGTTTGGGCAGACCGACTGTTTTCAACAGAATCGGCCAGAAGCAGCCACTCCCGTGTAGTTGCACGCTTATCTGACCGGCGATTGAGTTGCTCGGCTTTTTTACCGGAGGTCCCGAGTTCAATCGGATCCGTCATGTAGAACAAACAGGCAGGTATGAGGGCGAGGTTCAATCTGCCTGTACCGATCAGCCATGATTTTTAGAAATGGATTTCAGCGGTCTTGAGGCCCAAGTCTCGAAGCTCGGCGATCAGGTCATCCAGATGCCCGAAAGACTCGACTTCCTCGTTGTCATCAACCAGGAAATAACTTCTCCCGGCGTCCTTCTTGAAGAACACGATCCACTCCTTGGGGTTGGTCGGATTCGCGATCACATGGGTGTCAAAGGTCACGCCTTCGGCGTGTTTGCTTCTCACAGCTTTACGATTCATGTCAGTCACCACGCTACACGCGCTTTCAAGATTCTCTATTTGCAGTGCATGCCCGCCCAGCTCCATCTGAACTTTCACTATAGACATCTCCAGCCGCACGAAGCGGTGGATCAAGGGCATTTCAATTATCACTGTATGTTAATATTATGCACATGCATCCACTGAGGAGCTAGCCATGATTGCGATAGGTGAGGCATGGAAGGCGGGGTTGTTGAGGCGAGAGCATTGGCTCCGCAATTTGGTGTCTGGCGTGATCGTCGGGGTCGTGGCGCTCCCCCTTGCCATGGCGTTTGCCATTGCATCTGGCGTCAAGCCTGAGCAAGGCGTCTACACCGCAATCATCGGTGGCCTGCTGGTTTCACTCTTTGGCGGAAGCCGCTTGCAGATTGCCGGGCCGACAGGTGCGTTCATCGTGATCTTGGCGGGGGTCACCGCCAAGCATGGTGTTGACGGTTTGCAAATCGCCACGATGATGGCAGGGGCCATGCTGTTATTGCTGGGGATGGCCCGCCTCGGTGCAATCATCAAGTTTATCCCTGACCCGGTGATAGTCGGATTCACTGCGGGCATCGGCGTGATCATCTGGGTCGGACAGTGGAAAGACTTTTTCGGTTTACCGAAGATCAGTGGAGAGCATTTCCATGAAAAGCTCTGGCATTTGCTCCAGGCGCTCCCGGATCTTCACATGGCCACGAGCCTGCTGGCGGTACTTAGTCTTTTCCTGGTCATCACCGCGTCCAAAGTCCCCGGACTCAAACGGCTACCTGGCCCATTAGTCGCAATGGCGGTCGCTACAGCGATACAGTCAACCTTTCATTTCGAGGGGGTAGCCACGATCGGCAGCGCATTTGGGGGAATACCTCAAGGCCTTCCAGCGTTGAGCCTGCCTGAAATCACGTTGTCTCGCGTCATCGACTTGATTGGTCCGGCGTTCACTATCGCCATGCTTGGAGCAATCGAATCACTGCTGTCCGCCATGGTGGCCGATGGCATGGCAGGCACCAAGCACGACTCCAATCAGGAGCTGATCGGTCAGGGAGTGGCTAATCTGGTCACGCCATTGTTTGGCGGTTTCGCAGCGACCGGAGCCATTGCCCGTACTGCAACCAATATCCGTAATGGCGGCACGAGCCCGCTGGCCGGCATTACGCACGCGGTCACCCTGGTGCTTATTGTTCTGTTCCTGGCACCTCTGGCCTCAAACATCCCACTGTGCTCCCTGGCCGCCATTCTTTTCGTGGTCGCGTACAACATGAGCGAGTTGAAGCACTTCAAACGCATGATCCAGCGGGCCCCACGCGCAGACGTAGCTATCCTGCTCATCACCTTCAGCCTCACAGTGTTCAGTGACCTGGTGATCGCCGTGAATATAGGCGTCATTCTTGCGATGCTGCACTTCCTGCGCCGCATGGCCTCATCTGTGGAGGTGCAACAGGTCGTCGAGCACGAGCTTGAAGAAGAACTGAGGGCCAATGGGCACACTCGTCTGCCGCCAGGGACATTGATTTATACGATTGAAGGGCCATTGTTCTTTGGCGCGGCAGAGACCTTCGAGCGTGTCTTGGCACAGACCCATACCGATCCACGTCTGCTGATCATTCGCTTGAAGCGTGTACCGTTTATGGATATCACTGGCTTGCAGGTGCTGGAGGAAGTCATTCAGCAACTGCACAAGCGCAACATCGTGGTGAAACTCTGCGAAGCGAACGCGAAGGTGCTCCACAAGCTCGATAGGGTGGGTATCCTGCAGGAAATCGGCACGGAGCATTACCACGCCGACTTCAACACCGCACTGGCTGAAGCGGTCGGTATTGCAGAGGGTCCGTCGACCCTCTAAAGGCTTACCGCCCGTGTCAGGTCATGATTTGGTGCTGGCGGCATGCTTGCTCTTGGTCGAATAGCTGGCACCGTGGGCGTCCAGGTAGTCACGAATCAGTTGGCGGACAACCTGTGAAGACGTCAGGTCTTGTGCCGCACAGAGTTCCTCGAACGCTTTTTTCTTGACGGGATCAATGAGCACAGTGAGGCGCGCAGTCTTGCTTTCCATGGGGGTATTCAATCGCTCAAGTCGCTAGATGTTAATCAAATTGTAATTGCCTTGTCCGGTGCTGTCACTGTGCTGCTCGTTACTTGGACTTTACCCACAAGAAAAGATTTGGCTCCCATGGTGTCTGCGTTTTTACACAGCCCGGGCCGATTGCTGCCGTTGGCGAACAACAGACCTCCAGCGAATGCTTATCCAAAGTTCTTAGCGGGCCTGCGCCTGGTCCGCTCTCCCGTGAATGCGGGGGGCGGACCAGGCGCAGGCCTGATACCAATTGGCGATCAATAATTCCAGAAGGCGGCAATCCAGCGGAAAACGTCACCGTCGACGGCCACTCGGCCGACCGAGGGGAAGGGCAGGTGAGTGGCGACAAACAACTCGCCGCTCGCCGCCGCCTCCTGTAGCAGGCGGACTCGAACGCGAACCGATTCCTCGGGATCGTGCTCGAAGCCGTTGTGCCAGTCGGGATGCTCGAAGGCCACCGGGAACAGGGCGTCACCGGCGAAGGTCAGGCGCTCGCCGCCGGAGGTAACGTAGACCACGCAGTGCCCGGGAGTGTGACCGCCAGTGAGTTTGGCGACCACGCCCGGTGCCACTTCATGCTCATCCTCGAAGATGTGCAGCTTGCTGTGGTACTGCTCCATGAACTGATTGGCGGTTCTGCGCAGGACGTCCGGCACCGGTTGCGGCATCGAGGTGTGGGAGAAATCGGGGGTTGTCCAGAAGGCGACTTCGGTGGCTGTGACGTGGATGCGCACGTCGGGACGCAGGCGGTTCTTCACCTCATCGACGAGCAGCCCGCCGATATGGTCCATGTGCATGTGGGTGATCACCACGTCGGTGATTGACGCGAGGTCGATACCGGCGGCTTCCAGTCGCTTGGGGAACTGCCCGGCTCGCGGAAAGCCGGGGAACTGGCCGCCCAGCCCGGCGTCGACCAGAATGGTCTGCTCGCCGCTGCGTACCACCAGCACGTTCAGTGCCCAGTCGAACATGTCCGGCCCGAGGTACATGTCCTTGAACCAGGCCGCGCGGGCAGCCGGGTCGGCGTTGGTGGACATTGTCTCGGTCGGCAGCGGCAGCACTCCATCGCTGACCACCAGTACGTCAATCTCACCGAGCCGCAGTGCGTAGCGCGAAGGAACCAGTTCCTCGGCATCCGCTTGCTGGTGGGGGAAGGATTTCAGAGGCATGTTCATGGTCATTCTCCTATTGCTTGGGTCGAATACATCAGGCGAATGTCGCTCTCGCGACGGCAGAGACGGCGCTAAGCGGTCAGGCCACCGGGATCAGGGGGTCGGCTGCGGCCAAAGCGGTGCGTCGGTCGGCGGCCGGGGGGTAGATCCAAAGGGTGTTGATCTGCGTCTTGAGTTCCTTGGCTTCCTCCTTCACCAGTTTCAGCTGACGATCCCAGCCTTCGGTGTACACCGCGCCCCAGGCACCCAGGTCCAGGCAGGTCACGTACTTGGGCTGGCGGTAGAGAGTCGGGGGTACGCCCAGCAGGTCGGCAGCAGCGTTATTGCCGGCGTGGCGACCCAGGCTGATCGCGTGCTGGCAGGACATCGCAGCGAAATTGCCGATATCGTCGGTGGCCGCGTAAGCCACATCGCCTGCAGCGAACACGTTGTCCTGGCCACGGACCTTCAGGTTGCCGTCAACGTGCAGACGGCCCTGGCCATCGCGCTCGCCAGTGAGCTGTTCGGTGAGGGGACTGGCGCGGAAACCGACGGTCCAGATCACCGTGTGGCTCTCGATGTGTCGGCCGTCGGCGAGGGTTACGCCTTTGGCGTCTATCGAAGCAACCGTTGCGCTGGTGATCCACTCGATGCCCAGCTCCTCGGAGGCCTCGACAATGGAAGGACGAATGCCATCGCCCATAGCAGCTGCAATGCGCTCACCGCGGTCGACGATAATCACTCGTACGTCCTGATCTGCACCCAGCACGGCGCGCAGGCGGGCTGGCATTTCGGTGGCGGTCTCTATGCCGGTGAAGCCGCCACCGGCGATCACTACCGTGTTGCGGGCGCGGCTCGCAGGTTGGTTGCCGAGCGACATCAGATGACGCTCCAGGCGTGCGGCAGACTCGATCTGGTCGACGTTGAAGGCGTGCTCGTTGAGGCCCGGCACCGGGGGACGTGACAATTGGCTGCCGGAGGCCAGCACCAGCCTGTCGTAGGTCAGTTCGGCAGGACGGCCGGCCTCGTCACGATAGCCGACGTGGCCGGCTTGCTCGTCAATGCGTTCAGCGGTGCCTTTGACGAAGCGCACGTTCACCGCGTCGAGCAGGGCATCCAGCGGGGCGAACATGCTGTGCACATCGGGCTCGTAAAAGCGCGGGCGAATGCGCAGTTCGGCTTGCGGTGCCAGCAGGGTGATCTCCACATCCTGGCGGTCATGCATGTCCAGCAGGCGGGCAGCGCTCAAGGCACTCCACAGACCTCCGAACCCCGCGCCAATAACCAGAAGTTGCTGTTTCATGATGTGCTCCTGACTCGAATGAATGAAACTTGAAGGAGTGGCTTCAAGCTCGGCGTGACAATGAATGGCGCCACGAAATACAAGCGGTGTTGTTCTGTTTCCAGTTATCCGCTGTGGATTCATGCTATGGGAGCGAACGTCGAGGTGCACTTCTCCATCGGTGTGCGAGAACTATGCATCCGTTGAAGAAAGTTATACGAAGGTATCGGTCAGGAACTTGGCCAGGGAATTCAGTGCACTTGTCGCAGGGCGGCTTCGACACAATCCAGTAACTGTTCGGCTGCGAACGGCTTGGGCAGGCAAGCGATCACCCCGGGCATGCTCGACGTGATGCGCGGCTTCTCGCCCGGGTAGGCGGTGATGAAGATCACCGGGATGTGCAGGCCACGGGCGCGCAATGCCTCGTAGAGCTCCACGCCACACATGCCGGGCATCTGGATATCGGAGATCAGGCAGTGGGCTTGTGCCGGACCGTCGGAGTCGAGGAACTCGCGGCCCCCGTCATAGGTGCGCGCCTGGTAGCCGGAGGCGCGTAGAAGGCCTTCCAGGGCGGTGCGAAGGGATTCGTCGTCATCGACAACTGCAATGACGGCCCTATTGCGGATTTCAGTCTGTTGGATCATTTGGGGCACTCGTGGCGGCGCCTGCCGTACTTGCAAGATACGCTGTCGCCCGAGTCGGAGAAGTATACCTAGGTATAAGTGAACAAAACTTAAGTGTAGAAATTCTGACTGGAAGTCTGCTGCTCATGATGTTTGCTGCAGAAAGTTCGAGAGGAAAATACGCAAGTATAAGTTCGCACGCCCGAGGGATGCTTTCATTGACCCCATGAACTAAAGACTCGCCCGCTTTGCCTGAATACGCTGAAAATACATCGCAGACCCCGACTTTTTATTCGGTTGCGACGAGGCGTTGTTCGAATCCGACTTTACCAGGTGGGTAGGCAAAATGAACAGAAACGATCTACGGCATGCCGACATCAATCTGTTGGTTGTCTTCGAAACCATGATGCGTGAACGCAACGTCACCCGGGCGGGCGAGCGCCTGTTCTTGTGTCAGACCACCGTCAGCAGCGCGCTTGGGCGGCTCCGGTCCATGTTCAATGATCCGCTGTTCATCCGCACCGGGCGGGTGATGGAGCCCACGGCCCGAGCGGAGGAAATCCACGCGCGACTGGCGCCTGCGCTCGAAGGTATTGCCCTTGCCCTGAGTTGCAGCCAGGCGTTCGATCCGCGCACCAGCGATGCATCCTTCCATGTCGGGCTCTCCGACGATGTCGAGTACGCGCTGCTGCCAAGGTTGATGAAGCACCTGCGCATTGAGGCGCCCAACGTCACGCTGGCGCAGCAGCCGGAACGCCCGGTGGTGCTGGCCGTGGCCTGAGGATGGGGCTTCAGCCTTCACGGGTAAAGCGGCTGCGGTAGTCGCGCGGCGAAATCGACAGGTGACGCTGGAAGGTGGTGCGCAGCCTTTCCTCGTCGGCGAATCCGCAGGCGCGGGCGATCTGCTCGATGTTGCACGGCGAGGTCTCCAGCAGACGCTTCGCCGCCTCCAGGCGCAACAGTTCGATGGCCTTGGCGGGCGTGCGCCCGGTGTGCAGCTTGTAGACTCGGGAGAAGTTGCGCAGGCTCATCTTCGCCTGTTCCGCCAGGCGCTCCACGGTCAGCTCCGGTTCGCTCAGGTTCTCGGCCAGCCACACGTGCAAATCGTCGAATACCGGACTGTCCTGCGCTTGCATCTGCAACAGCGTGCTGTATTGCGCCTGTCCACCCGGACGCCTGAGGTATACCACCAGTTCGCGGGCCGCCTGCATGCTGACCTCGCGGCCGCAGTCCGCCTCCACCAAGGCCAGTGCCAGATCGATGCCGGCGGTCACACCCGCCGAGGTCCACACCGCGCCCTGCTGGATGAAGATCGCGTCGGCGTCCACCTCCAGGGCGGGGAAGCTCTGTTGCAGCGCGTCGCACATGGCCCAATGGGTGGCGGCGCGGCAGCCGTCGAGCAGGCCGGCCTTGGCCAGCAGGAAGGCGCCGCTGCAAACCGAGGCCACGCGGCGTGCGTTGGGCGCTTCACGATGTAGCCACGCCACCAGCCCGACGTGGCTGTCCAGGGTTTGGCAGATATCGGGAGCACCGGGAACGATGAGGGTATCGATTGCTGCGAGATCGAGATCGCCAAGCGAACAGGTGTCCACCGCCAGACCCTCGACGGTGCTCACCAGGCCGCCATCGAGACTCGCCGTGCGCAACCGGTAGCCGGGCAACCCGCGCTGGGAGAGCGCCTTGCTGGCCGCCCAGAACACCGTCTGTGCGCCACTGAGATCGAGCAGGCCCATCTGCGGGTAGGCGACGAACACCACCTCGCGCTGGCCCGGCCAGGGCTGGTGGTGTGTCGAGTGGTGCATGGTGGGGGAGTTCGTCATTAAATCCTGCCTGTTCGAACGGCGGCTGAGATAGGGTCTGCACGGGGGGGGCAAGCGCGCAAAGCTGGCCGTTTTTCAGGGGGTTTTGGCCTAACGGTGGCTCGCGTCGGCGTGCTAGTTTTGTTCGCAACGCAAGTCTTGGCGCCACCGCGCGCGTGCTGACGCTGACTCCCGAAACACTGGCCAGGTTGCGGATGACCGTTTGGCTGGCGCATTGCTGCGGGTGTCATCATGGACTATCTTTTTTGACCTGCAAACCGCGCATGGTGCGGTCCCGCTAAGGAGGCAAGATGACTTCGTGGTCGTATTCCAACCCGCCGCAAGGCCCGCGGGCTCCCAAGGAGCCGGTGGTCTATGTGGTCGATGACGATGAGTCCATGCGTCTTGCGCTCGATGGGTTGCTGCGCTCGATCGGCCTGCAGGTTCAGACCTTCGAATCCTCCCAGGACTTCCTCACTTTTGCCAAGCGCGACGTGCCCGGTTGCCTGATTCTCGATGTGCGCCTGCGCGGCGAAAGCGGCCTGGCATTCCAGGAACAGATGGAGAAGAACGGCGTTCGCATTCCCATCGTGTTCATGACCGGCCATGGCGATATCGCAATGACGGTCAAGGCCATGAAGGCCGGCGCGGTGGACTTCCTGGCCAAACCGTTCCGTGATCAGGACATGCTTGACGCCGTCGCCAGTGCCCTGGAGCGTGACAGCGAACGCCTGCTTGCCGAGCAGTCAGGCGCGGCCCTGCGCACCGCCTTCGAGGCGCTGACCCAAAGAGAGCGCGAGGTCATGCGCTTCGTGGTGGCTGGGTTGATGAACAAGCAGATTGCAGCGGAGCTCAACCTGAGCGAAGTGACTGTGAAGGTCCACCGCGGCCAGGTGATGAAGAAGCTGGGCGCGCGTTCGGTTGCCAGCCTCGTGCGCATGGCCGAGACGCTGGGCGTCGAACCTTCGCGCCGGGCAATCTGAGCGGGTCGCGCGCCAAATTGCCAAACACGCCGCAGGCCACAATTGCGAGCGGCAGCAGAAACCCCATTGACGGTGCCGTGCCGATGGCGAGCAGACAGCAGATCTTGTGGGACGATGGCGAGCGGGTGTTCTCCCGCGTTCGGCGCTTGGGGCAGAGCGGTGGCAGTGAGTTGCTGGTGCAGCCGTCCGCTGAACAACCGCTACCCGCGACCCTCGACCGACTGGCTCACGAATACAGCCTCAGGGATGACCTGGACAGCGGCTGGGCCCTGCGGCCACAGGCGCTGACGCGCGAAAGCGGTCAGACGCGCCTGTTGCTCGACGACCCTGGCGGCGAACCGCTGTCGCACCTTCTGCTGGCCGCTTTGGAGGTAGAGCCCTGTCTGCTCCTGGCCATCAGCATCGCCGGGGCGCTACGCCAGTTGCACCAGCATGGTCTGGTGCACAAGGATCTCAAGCCCAATCACATACTGGTCAATTGCCGCGACGGCCAGACACGGCTGACCGGTTTCGGCCTGACTTCCCGGTTGCCACGCGAACGACAGGCGCCCGAGCCGCCGGAGACTATCGCCGGCACCCTGGCGTACATGGCGCCCGAGCAGACCGGACGGATGAATCGCTCCATCGACTCGCGCAGCGATCTCTATGCCTTCGGCATCACCCTCTACCAGATGCTCACCGGCGTCCTGCCGTTCAGCGCCAACGACCCGATGGAGTGGGTGCACTGCCACATCGCGCGCAAGCCTCTGCCACCCTGCGAGCGGGTGTCCGGTGTGCCGGTCATGCTGTCGCAAGTCGTGATGAAACTGTTGGCCAAGACTGCCGAAGAGCGTTACCAGAGTGCCGCCGGGGTCGAGCATGACCTTCGCCGGTGCGTGGTTGACTGGCAGCGCGACAGGCGCATCGAAACCTTTTCGCTGGACGAGCAGGGCACTCCTGACAGGTTGCTGGTTCCCGAGAAACTCTACGGTCGCGAGCGCGAGGTGCAGACCCTGGTCGAGGCGTTTTCGCGCATCGTCAATAGCAGCGCCCCGGAGCTGGTGCTGGTGTCTGGGTACTCCGGAATCGGCAAGTCCTCGGTGGTCAACGAACTGCACAAGATACTGGTGCCGCCACGCGGGCTGTTCGCGTCCGGCAAGTTTGACCAGTACAAGCGCGACATCCCCTACTCGACGCTGGTACAGGCCTTCCAGGGCCTGGTCCGCACGCTGCTGGGCAAGAGCGACGAGGTGCTGGCTGACTGGCGCAGTGCATTGCTGGAGGCGCTGGACCCCAACGCCCGGCTGATGACCGACCTGATTCCGGAACTGAAGCTGATCATCGGCGAACCGGCGCCGGTGCCGGAGCTGGAGCCGCAACAGGCGCAGCGGCGTTTCCTGCTGGTGTTTCGCCGATTCATCGGCGTCTTCGCCCGCGCGGATCACCCCCTGGCGCTGTTCCTCGATGACCTGCAATGGTTGGATGCGGCGACCCTCGACCTGCTCGAAGACCTGCTGACCCATTCGGAACTGCGCCACCTGATGCTGGTGGGCGCGTACCGAGACAACGAGGTGGATGCCAGCCATCCGCTGATCCGCAAGCTCCAGTCCATTCGCCATGCCGGCGTGCGCGTCGATGAGATCAAGTTGGTACCGCTGGCCAGGGCGCACATTGAACAGCTGATCGCCGAGGCGCTGCATTGTCCTCTACCTGGCATCGTGACCCTGGCCCGGCTGGTGCAGGACAAGACCGCCGGCAACCCGTTCTTCGTCATCCAGTTTCTTCAAGCCCTGGCCGAGGAAGCGCTGCTGAGCTACGACCATACGGTGCGCCGGTGGCGCTGGGAGCCGGAGCGTATCCACGCCAAGGGGTACACCGACAACGTCGTCGATCTCATGGTCGGCAAGCTCGCGCGCCTGCCAGCGCAAACCCGGCAGGCGCTTGAGCAACTGGCGTGTCTGGGCAACGTGGCGCAGATCGACACCCTGGCGACTGTACTGGACCTGACGCCGGTTCGGGTCCATGCGGTGCTGTGGGCGGCGGTGCGCCAGGAGTTGGTCGAGCGACTGGAGGGCGCCTGTGCGTTCGCCCACGATCGCATCCATGAAGCCGCCTATTCGCTGATCGCCGAAACTTCCCGTGCCGAGGCGCACTTGCGGATCGGCCGGATCCTGGCTGCGCAGACGCCAACGGAGCGGCGCGAGGAAGCCATCTTCGAGATCGTCGGCCAGCTCAACCGTGGCGCCGGTCTGATCAACGCGCGCGGTGAGCGAGAGCAACTGGCCGAGTTCAACCTACTGGCCGGCCAGCGCGCGAAGGCTTCCACTGCCTATGCCTCAGCGCTGGCTTATCTGGGAGCCGGCGCGGAGTTGCTCGACGAGGATTGCTGGGAGCGCCGCCACGAACTGTGCTTCGCCCTGGAACTCAACCGTGCGGAGTGCGAATTCCTTACCGGTCAACTGGCGCTGGCCGACGAGCGACTCACCGCGTTGGCGGCGCGCGCCACGACCACGGTGCATAGCGCGGCGGTGGCCTGTCTGCAAATGGACGTCTGCCTGCTGCTCGATCGCAGTGACCGTGCGGTAGGTGTGTGCCTGGCATATTTGCGCCAGGTCGGTATCGGTTGGTCATCCCACCCGGACGACGAGGAGGTGCGCCGCGAGTACGAGCAGATCTGGACTCAGCTGGGCGAACGCAGCATCGAGCAGCTCATCGACCTGCCGCTGATGGAAGACGCAGCCTCGCTGGCCACCCTCAACGCCTTGAGCAAGCTTTTCGCGCCGGCATTGCAGACAGACGCCAACCTGGCCTGCCTGACCATATGCAAGGCGGTCAGCCTGAGTATGGAGCGCGGCAATTGCGACGCTTCCTGCGTGCTTTATGCCAACGTCGGGCGGGTGGCCGGTCGGCGCTTCGGCGACTATCAGGCGGGCTACCGATTCGGCCGTCTTGGCTGCGAATTGGTCGACCGGCGTGGCCTCAAACGCTTCGAGGCGAGCACCTACCTGTGTTTCTCGATGTTCGTTGCACGCTGGATGAGACCGGTGCGCGAGTGCCGGGAATTGCTGGATCGCGCCTTCGTCGCGGCCAACCGGGTCGGCGATCTGCCTTATGGCGCCTTTGCCGGCAATGGCCTCATCTCCGACCTCCTGTTCATCGGCGAACCACTGCAGGAAGTACAGGGCGAAGCCGAGCACGGCCTGGCCTACGCGCAGAAGGTGCACTTCGGTCTGGTCATTGACTTCATCAGCACCCAGCTGGCGTTGATCCGCATGCTGCGGGGACAGACTCCGGTCTTTGGCTGCTTCGACGATGGCCGGTTCGATGAAGCGCGTTTCGAGGCGCACCTGAGCAGCACGCCGGACCTGGCACTGGCAGCGTGCAAGTACTGGGTGCGCAAACTGCAGGCACGTTACCTGGCCGGCGACTATGCGGTGGCGGCAGACTGCGCGGCGCAGGCCAAGGCGCTGATGTGGATCGTTTCGTCATTCTTCGAGGAAGCCGAGTATCACTTCTACGCGGCACTCACGTTGGCAGCCCGTTTTGATCCCGGCTCCACCGGGGAACCGGCTGCACCACTGCAGGCTTTGGCCGGGCACCATGGCCTGCTGCAAGTCTGGGCGCAGCAGTGCGCGGAAACCTTCGCATGCCGGGTTGCGCTGGTGGGCGCCGAAATCGCACGCATCGAGGGTCGTCTGGTCGAGGCGCAAATGCTCTACGAGCAGTCCATTCAGTTGGCGCAGGATAGCGGCTTCGTCCATCTCGAAGCGCTGGCCAACGAGCTCGCGGCGCGCTTCTACGGCGCCCGCGGCCTCGGCAAAATCGCCCGGCTGTACCTGCAGGATGCTCGCTACGGCTACCTGCGCTGGGGCGCCGACGGCAAGGTCCGGCAGTTGGAGAGGCTCCACCGGCACCTGCGCAACGAAGATGTGGCACCCGGCCCGACCACCACCATCGCCACAGCGGTGGAGCACCTGGATCTGGCCACAGTGCTCAAGGTTTCCCAGGCAGCCTCGGGAGAGATCGTCCTTGAAAAGTTGATCGACATGGTCATGCACACGGCCATCGAGCAGGCCGGCGCGGAGCGTGGCTTGCTCATTCTCGCCGAGGCCGGCGAACTGCGCATCGCGGCGGAAGCCGACACCAGTAATGGCACCACACAGCTGCGCGACGGGCCGGTGAATGCGACCGCGCTGGCGGAATCGGTGCTCTACCAGGTGCTGCGAACCGGGGAGAACCTGTGCCTGGAGGACGCCTCGGCCGATCCCGCGTTCGCTGCGGACCTCTACATCCACCAGCGCGGGGCGCGGTCGATCCTGTGCCTGCCGCTGATGAATCAGGCCAAGCTCACCGGCGCGCTCTACCTGGAGAACAACCTCACGGCCGGCGCGTTCAGCCCGGCGCGAATCGCCGTTCTGCGACTGCTGGCGTCGCAGGCGGCAATCTCGCTGGAGAACGCGCGCCTGTACCGCGATGTGGCCGAACGCGAGGCGAAGATCCGCCGACTGGTGGACGCCAATATCATCGGCATCATCGTCTGGAGTGCCGATGGCGAGATCATCGAGGCCAACGATGCCTTCCTGTGTATGGTCGGCTACGAGCGCGACGACCTGGTTTCCGGGCGTGTACGCTGGCACGACATGACCCCGCCGCAGAGGCGCGCAGAAAGCGAAGAGGCCCTCGCCACGGCCGTGCGCACCGGCCGTGCGCAACCCTTCGAGAAGGAATACATCCGCAAGGACGGCAGCCGCCTGCCGGTGATCGTCGGCCTGGCTGCCTTCGAGGCCAGCTTGCAGGAAGGGGTCGCCTTCGTACTCGACCTGACCGAACGCAAGCAGGCCGAGGAGCAGGTCCGCAACGGCGAGCGGCGCTACCGCGAGGTGCAGGCGGAACTGGCCCATGCCAACCGTGTGGCCACCATGGGGCAACTGGCGGCCTCTATCGCCCACGAAGTGAACCAGCCGATCGCCGCCACCGTGACCAATGCCAACGCCGCCTTGCGCTGGCTGGGCGCGCAACCGCCGGAACTGGGTGAGGTGGGCCAGGTGCTGGGGCGCATCATCAAGGATGCCAATCGTGCGGCGGACGTGCTGGGGCGCATCCGCGAGCTGATCCGCAAGACACCGCCGCAGAAGCAGGCGGTAGACGTCAACGCGGCGGTGCGCGAGATGGTCGAGTTCACCCGCGGCGAAGCCGTCAAGCATGGCGCTGTGGTGCGCACACGACTCGCCGATGGCTTGCCGCAGGTGAATGCGGACCGGGTGGAGCTGCAGCAAGTGCTGCTCAACCTGATCATCAATGCATTCGAGGCCATGGGCGACGTGCCCGATGGGGAGCGTCACCTGCTTATCAGCACCGAACATGAGCCGGACGGTATGCGTGTGACGGTCGGCGACAGCGGGCCAGGGTTCGCCGCGGAGAGCACCGAGCGGGTCTTCGCGCCGTTCTACACCACCAAGGCCACCGGCCTGGGCATGGGCTTGTCGATCTGCCGCTCGATCATCGATACCCACGGTGGTCGCCTGTGGGCCAACGCAAACCTGCCGCGTGGTGCGCTGGTGCAATTCACGCTGCCGGCGTATCTCGCAATGGACATCTGAATTTCAGCACGGCGCTTGACCTTGAGTGCCGATGTCTGTCACCTGGAGGATATCGACGACCTGTGCCAGTGCATTGGCGAGCGATTCGGCGAAAAGGTCCAGAGCAACAGCCTCCCGACCTTTTCGCCTGCAACTGCACGGCGTTACGACGGCCGATCCATCATCCCTGGATGAACGCCAGCAGATCCGCATTGATAGTTTCGGCATGGGTGGTGCACATGCCATGGGGCAGGCCGGGGTAGGTTTTCAGCGTTCCGTGCTTGAGCAGCTTGATGGTCAGTCGCGCTGAGTCATCGATGGGGACGATCTGATCATCTTCACCATGCAGGATCAGGGTTGGCACCTCGATCATCTTCAGATCCTCGGTGAAGTCGGTTTCCGAAAAGGCCTTGATGCAGTCGTATTGCGCCTTGGCGCCGCCATTCATGCCCTGGCGCCACCAGTTGTCGATCACCGCCTCGGATACCTTGGCGCCCGGCCGGTTGAAACCATAGAAGGGGCCGGCGGCCACGTCCCGGTAGAACTTCGCGCGGCTCGCCGCAAGCGCCTCGCGGAAGCCGTCGAACACTGTCAGTGGCAGACCGCCCGGGTTCTTTTCCGTACGCAGCATGATGGGCGGTACGGCACCGATCAGCACCGCCTTGGCGACGCGACCACCGCCACCATGGCGCGCAACGTAGCGGGCTACCTCGCCGCCACCGGTGGAGTGGCCGATGTGCACGGCGCCCTTGAGGTCCAGGTGGGCGGCCAGCTCCGCAAAATCGGCGGCATAGGTGTCCATCTCATTGCCCACCGCGGACTGGCTGGAGCGCCCATGACCACGCCGGTCATGGGCGATCACGCGATAGCCCTTGCTGAGGAAGAACAGCATCTGGTTATCCCAGTCGTCGCCGGACAGCGGCCAGCCGTGATGGAACACGATGGGTTGGCCGGTGCCCCAGTCCTTGTAGAAAAGACGCGTGCCGTCCTTGAGCGTGAAGTATCCCGAGCCCTGATCCCGGCGGCGTGAGCCGCCACTCGCAGGCGCTTGGGCTTTGCTCGATTGACCCGCCAGGGCAGGCACGGCCACTGCCAGTGCGGCAGCCGCCACACCGGCGTTCATCAGGGCGCGGCGGGTGGTTCCTTTGGTTTCGTCGGTCATGGTGAATGCTCTCGTCTGGGTACCGCTCTTGCGGCGAATGAGGGGCGGTACGATCGGTCCCGCGAAGTGCGCAAGGCTTTTCGCAATGAGGCCGAAGTACCGGTCCGCAAACCCTATTCCCAGGCAATAGCCCACACCATCGTCCATGGGTATCGCGCAACCATACTTAGGTTTCACGGATGGCTTGGAAGGTTGCACCATGGGATTGCTGCCGAGACCATCTCCCCAGCGGCGGGGAGCAAGGCAGGGCTCGGAAACCGGTTGGAGCATCTGCTTGTTTCGCTCATTTTTGCGCCCATTGCTGTATCTCGGCTGGGCGTCTTCGCGAACCTCTGCTTGCGACTGTGGATTCAACCGGTTGCACCACGCGGTGCCGGGAAACCTGATACGTCTGGGTGGTTTTCGTTCGGCGGTCTGCCGTGTATGGCGGCGAGCCCTGACACGTCCTGGCCAGCGTAATCGGCTTCAATGGTCACGCTGACTCAAGGTGCCAATAATAGTGCTATTGCGCAACACATGTTGGTGAGTGAGAAAACGGTAAGTACCTATAAGGCGCGAGTGGTAAAAAAACTTAAGTCCGGCAATTTAGTTAACTTGGTCATGATTGCCAGGCGTTGTGGCTTGGTCCGGGAATAATGGTTTTCATTCGTAGTATCGTGAGCCTTACAGCTACCAGTACAGGCTTGCCCCCGGAAGGCTGTCTCCTCAGGTGAGCAAGTAAGGCCAATGGAGTGGCGTTTGGCTATCAAGTCACTTGCGTAATGACCTGTGCAACGAATGAGATTTCAGTTCACTAATTTACTCCTTGTTTTCGGGTGCTCTGCCGGGAGCTTAGGAGGGCGGTTAGTGCGCTGAATCTTTCTAAAAACATTTTATAGGCATCGTGCATGACTGGCACAACAAATGTGCGCATCCAACTGAATCAACACGAAAGTAATCTAAAACTACTATTGCAAAGCATGGTCGACGGGTTGAAATTGCCAGATCGAAATGGACGCGCGGTGTGAACCGATAAATTGTTCAGCACCTCCTTGAGTTACCTTTTCTAGGCTATGGTTAGTTGGGGTTGAGACTGTGCGTGGGGGCTTATTGATGCCCCGGGGGGGCGCCATCGACCACTTAATCCAAAGTGGTATCTATCAAGGATGATTCATGAATATCAGAACAGCGATCTTGCCCGCCTCTGCGCTACTTGCCCTGTATGGCGACCTGAGCTTCGACCGCGACTCCGGCACCAACACTCCGGGCAGCGGCAGTGACAATGCCCTCGATCCGATTCCCGGGGGCAGCTTCTTCATCAGCCATGAACTGGACGAGCACTGGAGCGTCGGTTTCGGCCAGTACGGTGACTTCGGGTTGGCGGTGAATTCGACAATGCCTGGATTCAAGCCTTGGCCGGCAGCATGACCTGGCGATTCTGATGTTTTGTAAACGAAAGAACGACGATTTCTTCCAAGGAGTAAACACCATTATGAATCTGTCCCGAAATTTGCTCATCGGTGCTGCGCTGACCGGCGTCTTGTTGAGCGGTTGTACCTCGAAAGTCACTGAGCAAACCCAGTATTCCGGCTTCCTGGACAACTACAACAACTTGCAGGAAGTCAAAACACCCAGTGGTGGAACAGTGATGCGCTGGACCAGCCCGACCTGGAGTTCGAATGCTTACGACACCGTGGTGTTCAACAAACTGGAGTTCTACCCGGCGCCCAAGCCTAATGAGCGAGTCAATCAACAGACGCTGACCGACATTCAGAACTACATGAGCAGCAAGGCTGAGGCCACGTTGAGTCAGAAATACCGTGTAGTGTCCAACACCTCATCTGCCCCGGCGGGTTCCCGGTCCCTGATCATGCGGGCGGCAATTACCGGGGTCAGTGCCTCCAACGAAGGCATGAAATGGTATGAAGTCGTACCCGTTGCGGCCGTTGTCGGCGCGACACAGGCCGCCACCGGTCACCGCGACCAGGACACCAACCTGTTCATCGAGGCCGAGCTCATCGATGCGAAAACCAACCAGACCGTGGCCAAAATGGTGCGCAAGGTGTTTGGCACGACACTGGAAAACGAAAGCCAGCAGGTCACCGCCAAGGACTTCAAGGCTGCAATCGACAAGTTGAACGTCGATCTTTGGGCGTTCATCCGCAGTTAAGTCTCGTTTGAATCGCCAATAGCCATTGGCGGTTCAAAAGTGCTCAAGCACAGGATTGCTGACATGGGCCGCTATTCATCGCTTCGACCCTTTAGATTGCAAAGACCGTTACTTTTTGCATCGCTCGCCAGTGTACTTGCGTTAAGCGCTTGTGCATCTGTCGATGCCCGGACGATCAGTGGGTTCGTGACATGGAAACGATTCAACTTCGCAAGTTAAACACCAATAACGAGGTATACCGCAATGAAATCAATCCTGTTCAGGTTGACGGTCACGTTGATGACTGTGCTGGTCAGTGCCTGCTCCGTCGTAGGATCAACCGATGGCGGTGCCGGTGAAACCGAGATCCGCTCAGGCAAGATCGAGCAGATATCGTTGGCGCAGATGCAGACCAATCATGACAGTGGCGTCGGTGCCGTACTCGGCGGCCTTGGTGGTCTCGCTGTCGGCAGCTTGATTGGTCATGGCACCGGCCGCGATGTCGCCATGGTTGCCGGTGCACTCGCCGGTGCTGCGGGCGGTAATTACGCAGAAAAGAAAAAGTATGACCAACCGATAGAGGCACAACAGATCATTGTGCGAGTAAGAAACGGCGTGTTGGTATCGGTGACTCAGCCGATCAATCCGTCCTTGGGTAAAGGCATGAACGTTTACATCGAAGGTTCTGGCAATGATGCCCGAGTAGTACCGCAAGGCAGTTAAGGTTACTTGGGGCTTCTGCGCAACGCTAGTCGGTGCGAATCACTGCGGGTTTTGCAGACGCCTCGGTATTTAAAAATGGGTCCATCAAGAGAGGCCCAGATACAAGCCGCTTCACGCTAAAGAATTAAAAATATCAACAAGCGAAGTCATGACCACATGATTGCTCACGACAGCAATGCGCTCATGGCTATTGAGGTGAAAATGAACAGGAAGTTTAACAGGGGCTGGACCATGGCTGCGGCGGTCGTCGTGGGTTCAACGCTTTTCGCGGGGTGTGCGGGCAAGAACGATCCGATCGCGCAGGCCGACAAGGCGGATGTGGCCAAGGGCGTGGCCGCGCCGAGTCTGGAGCAGACCAAGGCGATCGCCGAGGAAGGCTTTATCTACGGCTTGCCGCTGGTCATGAACTACGCCGTGATGAACGAATTTGCGGTGGACTCCAGGTCCAGCCAGTTCAAGGCCCCCTTCAACCAGCTGTACAACGAGCATCGGGTTTCTACTCCCGCCGATACGGCCGTCATTACGCCCAACAGCGACACCCCGTACTCGATACTCTGGGCCGACCTGCGCGCCGAGCCGCTGGTGATCACCGTGCCGGCCGTCTCCAAAAAACGTTACTACTCGGTGCAGTTGATCGACGGCAACACCTATAACTACGGTTACATCGGCAGCCGGGCCACCGCCAGCGCGGCCGGGAGCTATCTGATCGCAGGCCCCGACTGGAAGGGGGCGACACCGCCAGGCATCGACAAGGTGTTCAGCTCCACGACCCCTTTCGCACTGACGCTGATCCGCACCCAGCTGTTCAATCCGGCCGACATGCCGAATGTCGAGAAGCTGCAGGCGGGTTACAAGATCCAGCCGCTGTCCGCCTTCCTCCATCAACCCGCGCCGCCCGCTGCGCCGAAGATTGCTTTCGTGCCGGCCACCACGGAGGGTATCAAGGCCAACTTCTTCGAGTACCTGTCGGCCGCATTGGAGTATGTGCCGCCATCGGCTGAGGACAAGGCGATCCGGGCGAAGCTGGCCAGCATCGGCGTAGGTCCCGGTCGCAGCTTCGAATTCAAAGACCTCTCGCTCGAGCACAAGGCCGTGGTCCTGCTGGGGATGAAGGCCGGCGACGAGAAGGTCGACAAGTTCCTCGCGAGCGGAATGAAGAACATCAACGGCTGGAACGTCGGCGCGTTCTTCGGCGACCAGGCGTTCTACAAAGACGACTGGCTGATGCGGGCTGGCGCCGCGAAGGGCGGTCTGTACGGCAACGACGCCGCCGAGGCGACATACCCCTACACGCGCACCGATGGCAGCGGCCAGACGTTGAATACCGGCAAGCGCAACTACACGCTGACCTTCCCGGCCGGCAAATTGCCGCCCGTCAATGCCTTCTGGTCGGTGACCATGTACGACGGCAAGAGCCAGCTGCTGATCAAGAACCCGATCAACCGCTACCTGATCAATTCGCCGATGCTGTCGGCGATGAAGAAGAACGCGGATGGCTCGCTGACCCTGTACATCCAGAAGGATTCGCCGGGCAAGGCCAAGGAGGCCAACTGGTTGCCGGCGCCTGACGACACGGTCTATCTGGTGATGCGCCTCTATTGGCCGAAGGCCACGGCGCCTTCGATTCTTCCCGCCGGCAGCGGTAGCTGGCAGCCACCGGCAGTGGTGGCATCGAAGTAACGCGAACTTGCGGCTGCTTGCCAATTGCAAGCAGCCGTTTGATTTCCGAGCTATTCGCAATGGCGTTGGTCGGCTACCGGTGAGCACTAGCCGACGGATGACGCGCGCCCCCCAGTCTTCTCCGACCCAGGGTGCTGTAATTCCTGCGGGTATGACTGCTCCTTTGCCGGTAATGACGGATAAGGATCTTGAACTTCAAATAGCCGACGCACCTGCACGGGATCGGCGCTTGCGCTTTGTTCAAGAGGAAGGAAGTATCGTAGTTGCCATTGTTGTGTCCTAACGGCCTCTTTGGCGACGGGTTTGACCCAAGGTGGATAAACGCGGATGGCGCGTTTACCGCCTTTACCGTTAATCGCCATGATGCCCTTTGATACCAGTATCTTCTGGTCGAAAACAAACTGTCCGCGATGCGTTGCATCGAACACACTCACCACAACAAAGGCTACGCCGTCATCGACATCGAGAGGCGCAATGGTGCTGCCTGACGTCGGGCGCTTCCATATTGTGACGAACTGTCCAATCTTCGTCGGCGTTGTTTTAGCCACACGGAAGACAATGGAGTGTCCGTCGAGGCCAAAGCGGGAGGCACCATACTCGGCACTCTCAGCCTCGCGCAGAGCCTGATCCGTCAATTGCATTCCCGCCGGCTTGTACACATTCTGGATAGCCGCTATCAGATCGTTCGGAATATGGCCGAGGGCAGGGTCTGCCGCGCTTGCATACTTTGTGTCTGGGTCAATTAAATCGGATTTCAACGGGAACAGCTCCTAAACGACTCATTGACCATACGACCCATTTCAGAACATAGGCTACGCCATTCGACATGCCGAAGCGGACTACGTGCGGTTACGTCGTGTGATCGCGCAAGGTGGGATAGCCAGACATCCTCGTAACTTGCGTCGATGATGAAGCCGCGTCACATACACGAGGCAGGAGCCGTATGCGGTAGTTCCGCACGTAAGTTCCGCACGTACGGATCTGAGCGGGGGGGACGGCAGGTAACTGCCGTCCCTACCGCAACCGTTCAACGCTCGGCATGCTGGTAATAGCGCCAGAACAGTAATGCATAGACGATGTCACCCGATGCCGCTACTGGCAATGGCCACGGGATGCTGCCCGCCAGCCAGTGGCCATAAACCACCACGACAAACAGTACTTTCAGGATTATCCCGAGCAGGATATAGGGACGATACTGCAGCGGATCGCGAGCGATCATCCAATAGGCCCAGCCGAATATGATAACCAGGCACGTGGTGAGTTGAATGAAGAGGGTTGAGGTGGGGGTAATTTGCAGCCCCAACAGTGCAGCTACGGGGCGCAGAGCTACAAGTAATGGAAGGCCCGCGAGTACGTTGAAGCAAGCGGCAGAAATAAACAGCTTGCGGGTATAACTGTCGGTCATGGGATTGTTCCTGAGCGGTGGTGACGCCTCGCATCACGCAGAGACATCTGCTAATTTTGGGTCTCAGCCAAGCAGCTTGAGCAATGCCGGATAGCTATTGGGGAACAGCCTGCTTATCCAGAACAAGGTGCTCGACTTGTTCCCTGTGATAATGCGTTTGGTTCCGTTGCGCAGCCCCCTGATGATGTCGCCGGCACAATCCTCCGGCGGCGTCAGCAGCATCTTGTCGGCAAGCGCTTTGAACTTTTCTTCTGTACTACCGGCGGCTTTACAACGTCGTCCGGACTTCTCGATATTGGTTCGGATTCCTCCGGGGTGCACACACACGGCGCGTACACCGCTACCTTCGAGTTCCGACCATAATGCTTCGGTCAGACCACGTACGGCGAACTTCGACATGTTGTAGGCGCTTTGCATCGGGAAACCCACCAGGCCAAATACGCTGGAAATGTTGACGATGCAGCCTTCTCGCTGGGCCTGCATCATCGGCAGGAACGCTTTGGTACCGTACAACACGCCCCACAGGTTGATACCGAGTTGCCACTCGTACTCATCGATGGAGGTGTTGGCAACTGTCCCGATGACTGCGGCGCCTGCGTTATTGATGACGAAGTGCGCCGTGCCAAAATCGCGCTTCACCTCGTCAGCATGGGCCTGGAAGGCGTCCCAGGACGATACGTCCAGGAGGTAACCTTTCGCTTTGCTGGCGTCAGGCAATAGCTTCATGGTTCTGTCGAGACCCACCTGGTTGATGTCTGACAGGGCGACATGTGCGCCCGCTTGCACCATCTGGATAGCCAACTCCCGACCAATGCCGGATCCTGCGCCAGTGATGACGACTACTTTGTCTTGGAACATGTTTTTATCCTTTTTGTTTTGATTGGTTTCGCCGCTACACATTTTTTCTGACAAGCACTATTTGCTGAGAATGTGGATCGCGACGGCTGCCTCCTCAATGCCCTGCAAACCGCCGCCGTTCTCCTGGATTGCGTGGCGTGCACCATGTACCTGGCGTGCGCCAGCCTCCCCGCGCAGTTGCGTCACCAGTTCGTAGAGCTGGCCGATTCCGGTAGCACCGAGCGGATGACCTTTCGATTCCAGGCCACCTGAGGTATTGACCGGGATGCGTCCGCCCAGGGTGAATTCGCCACGTTCAGCCGCAGGGCCGCCCTGACCGAACGGGACCAGGCCCAGGTTTTCGACCTGAATGATTTCACCCATCGCCGAGGCGTCATGGACTTCGGCGACATGCATGTCTTGCGGCCCCAGGCCCGCCAGGTCATAGGCCAGGTTAGCGGCCAGGTGACCGACGTTCAGTTCCGGCTGATCGAGCCGGCGATGGCTGAAGCTGCGGATGACACTGGCCGCTACCTTGATGCAGCGGCTCCTGTCGGCACCGATGCGTGCGAGTCCTTCCTCGGTGCACAGGATGGCTGCTGCCGCACCGTCCGACAGAGGCGCGCACATCGGCAGGGTCAGTGGGTAGGTGATCGGAGGGGCGGCAAGGATTTCGTCGATACCGAAGGCTTTGCGAAATTGCGAGTAAGGGTTATGGACCGAGTGGGTGTGGTTTTTCGCCGACACCGCTGCGATCTGACGCTGCGTGGTGCCGTAGGTTTTCATATGCTGACGGCATAATGCGGCATAGATGGCCATGAATTTGCTGTAAGGCTTGTCCGATTCCGACCCGGCGGGCGGCACCACTCCTTCGCCCATTTTCACCAATATCTGGTAATTCTCTTCGGCGCGAGAAACATCCCATCCAGCCTCGAACAGCGAGAGGGCTTTCAGTTTATCCGGGATGTTCATCTTTTCCGCACCCAACGCCAGCGCGATACTGGCCGTACCGGCCTTGAGACTTTGCACGGCGAGATTGAAGGCTGAGCTACCCGAAGCGCAGGCATTCTCGACGTTATAGATAGGAATGCCTTGAATACCGATCTTGCTGAACACGACTTGACCGGGGATCGAGAGCTGGCCTTGCAATGGGCCATTGGTCATGCCGGCATAAAATGCGATATCGAGATCGGCGGCACTGCAGTGGGCGTCCTTCAATGCGCCCTGGAAAGCTTCGCGTGCCAAGTCGTCGAGGCTGCGTTCGGTGTGGCGACCGAAGACGGTCATGGCGATGCCGGCGATATAGATATTGCTCATTGAAAATTCCTTATATTCAGTTGGTCGGTGTCCAGTTCGCACCCCTCCGGTTGTGTCAGATCTTGCGAGCTGCGTTTTCCCAATACGGCTGACGCAGTTCTTTTTTCAGCACCTTGCCCACCGGACTGCGTGGCAGGCTGGTAGTGAAGTCGACCGACTTCGGTGCCATCACGCTGCCCAGCCTGGCTTTGCACAGCTCGATAAGCTCCTGCTCGGTGGTTTCCTGGCCTGGGTTGAGCTCGACCACGGCCTTGACGGCCTCGCCCCATTTCTCATCGGGCACGCCAATCACGGCGCAGTCCTGAACGGCCGGATGTCCCCACAGCACTTGCTCGACCTGGCTGGGATAGACGTTGAAGCCGCCGGAAATGATCATGTCCTTCTTGCGATCGGTGAGGTGCAGATAGCCTTCGGCATCGATATGGCCGATGTCGCCGGTATGCAGCCAACCGTCGACGATGGTCTCGGCGGTCTTCTCCGGCTGCTTGTAGTAACCCTTCATGATCAGGTCGCCACGCACGCATATTTCACCGGTTTCACCGCGCGCCAGGATCTGGTGGGTGTCGCTCATCACTTCGACGCGCACCAGCGGGTTGGGGCGGCCGACCGAGGACAGGCGTTCATCGTCGGCGAATTGGTCACCCACCAGATGCTCGTCGGGACGAAAGTTGGCGATGCTGGCCGGTGCTTCGGTCTGACCATAGCCGCCGGTCATGACCGGGCCGAAAATCTCGATAGCTTTCTTCAGCTTGTCTACCGACATCGGAGCAGCGCCATACATCAGGTACTTCACCGAGGAGAAGTCCAGTTTCTCGATACCGGGAATTTCCAACAGCCTGTAGATCACCGTTGGCGGCAGAAAGAGCTCGCTGACCTTGTGCTGCGCAATGGCGTTCAACATCAATGCCGGATCGGGTTTGGTAATAACCACGACAGTGCCGCCTTGCGCCGTGCAGGGTACGGCCAACAGGCCGGCAGTGTGGGTCATCGGTGCAGCGGCCATATTCACCGGCTTTTCACCATTGCGATAAGCACAGGTCAGCATGAAGTGGGCAATGAACGTCTGCACGCTGCGGTGGGTGTTCATCACTCCCTTTGGCGTGCCCGTAGTGCCGCCAGTGGGTGAGACCGCCACCACGTCGTCCATGTCATAGGCGACTTCGGGACGGCTCGCCGGCTGACCGGCGCTCCATAGCTCCAGCGAAGGTGCATCGACAGCGTCGGCATCGATGCAGATCCAGTGCTTGATCTTCGGCAGCCTGGGCCGCAGCTCGGTGATGATTGGCGCGAAGTCGTTCTGGTAGAACATCACCTCGCAGTCGAATGCGTCGAGGATGTAGTGATTCTCTTCGCTGGAGTTGCGCGCGTTGACTGGAATCCAGGTCATGTTGGCGCGCCATAGACCCAGTGTGCAGGCCCAGGCGGTGACGTCGTTACCTGACCAGACGGCACCCTTGGTTTCCTTCGGCAAGCCCAGTGCGAGCAGCTTGTTGGCGATGCGACACGAGAGCTCGCCGATTTCGTTGAAGGTGTAAGAGCGCTCGCCCTGGATGTAGGCGACCCCGGCAGGGTTGATGCCCCAGCCGCGGTCGTAAAAGTCGATGATGGCCATAAGTGGTTCCTGTGCCGGTAATCAGAGTTTGGTAACGGTGGCACGGGCCAGGCCGCGCTCTTCCAGGAAGCCGAGCAGATAGCGGTGTCCAAAAGCTTTGGAGCCGGAAGCGAAGCCGACCTTGTTGGTGTCGCCGTCGAGCAGCCTGATCGCCGCCGCGGCTTGTAGGGCTCCGGTGGAAATATAGGGTGTGACGCCATGCACGGTAGCGCGCACGGCGGCCAGGTGACCACGGCCGATAGCGATGTCGACGCTGCGTTGCAAGGTGGTGCGTTCGCGGGGCGGCATGCTCGGCGTGGTGGCCTCCACCAGGCTCCTCACCACTGCGTCCTGCTGCTCCTTGGACAGGTGCTTGTATTCCGCTTCCCACTTCTGGCTCAGACCATGCACCATCGGCATCACGTTGTTGTCGTAGAAACCGACCGCGGAGGTGCAGGCGCGCACGCGCGGATCATGCTCGAAGTAAATCGGCAGCGAGGTTCCCCCCCAAGGCAGGCAGAAAACCGGCTGCATGAAGTTAGGGTCGACAATGTTGAACGAAGCGGTAGCGGGGTGCTGCACCAGCTTGTTTTCCCACAGGTAGAACTGCTCCCTGTGGAACAATTCGAAAATCGAGGCCGCCGAGCCCAGGCTGACCCCTGCGACATCACGCGGGCCGCGGCACAGGGCGGCGGTTTCCAGCACGTCGATGCCGGGGGTTTCCAGCGCCAGTTCGGCGGCGATCTCGGAGAAGCTGAACATGTAGGACAGCGATGGCGAAACCAGCAGGCCAGCCTGACGATAGAGCTCGCCAAATTGCTCGCGAACCTGACGTACGTAGCTTTGCTCGCCGGTGGTATCTATGTGGTGGCAGCCGGCCTTGAGCGCGGCCTCGACGGTGGTCAGACCGAAGTTGACGAAGGGCCCAACGGTGTTGCAGACAACCTTGGCCCCCTTGAAGGCGGCGCTCAGCGACTCGACGTTGTGCTCGGCCTCGATGATTTCATAGGTCGCGGACTCCAGGCGTACCACACGTTGCGCCATCATTTCCTGGGCACGCTTGGCATCGCGCGCCACAGCGGTGAAGGGGATGTTCTGGTCGATCAGCCAGTCCATGGTCAGCATGCCGGTGTAGCCACTGGCGCCATAGACAACTACGGGGAATTTAGCCATTTTTGCGTCTCTTGTTTTTTGGTTATTGGATAGCTGCAAACATCAATTCTGTGACCAGCCTTCGGCATAGAGCTGTTGGCACAGGAGGCCAACACGCATCGTGATGATGGTGTTCTCACCATCCTCGATCAGTGCAGAGCGGGCATCGCGGAAGATCTTTTCAATCGGGTACTCACGTGAGGTGCCCGCGCCACCGAACAGCTGCAGCGCCTCGCTGGCAACCTTCATGCACTCTTCGGTGACCGTCACCTTTGCTGAAGCTGTCGCGTAGGGGTGAGCGCACGGCGACAAACGCGCATAGGCCAGTGACCGCCGTGCGACGCCGCGTGCCAGTTCGACGCGTCGCATCATGTCGCCCAGGCGGTAGCGCGTGAGCTGATGGTCGATCAGCAATTGGCCGCCCTGTTTACGTTCATGGCAATACTGCAAAGCCATTTCGAAGGCCGAGCGGGCAACGCCGGTGAACACCTGCGACATGTGCGTACCGGCGTAGGACCAGGCCGAGGATTGGTTGCCGTAATATTGATCTTTCAGGGCGACGGCAAAGCGGCGTGGTATTTTCACGTTGCTGAAATAGATTTCACCCTGTGGCAGGGCGCGCTGGCCGATTTTGTCCAGCGGCTTGCCGCGTGAAATACCGGGCAGGTCGAGCGGGATGATCACAGCTACGCCGTGGGGGCGGCCATCGGCATCGAAGTAGCCGTCACCATAGTCAGCGGTGATGTGAGCCAGCGCGACTTGCGCCACGGCACCGTTTGAAACCCAGGCCGAACATTGGCCATTGATAACGATCTCGTCCTTGCCGACTTTGGCGCAGAGGCTGCCCTTGTTGCCTTCCTGCCCGGGCGGCCATTCGCGCTTCATGTCGTAGATCATCAGATCGCTGCCTTTGTCCGGATGAGTAACCATCCAGCAGCCGATCTTGCCCGTGCAGAGCTCTACGAGCTCCTGATTGCCGGCGGCCATGGCCATCTGCAAGGGCGCACCGCAGACAACCAGTGAAATCCCCAGGCCGGCATCGCCCCAGCCCATTTCCTCGCCGATCAGTGACTCAAGACGAACAGCGGTCTGGGGTTCGAACTGAGAGAAGAAAGTTGGCTCGATACCGAGCTTGGCGGCCTCTTGAAACACCGACCAGAATGGTGAGTCTGGTGCGCACACGTCGGCGGCACTCATTTTGTCGAGCTCGCGGCCGATGGGGCGTAGTACGTGCTTGGCAAACTGATGCACCGCCTGCTGTATGGCGCGCTCTTCTTCAGTCAGCGGCGTTTCAAAGCCAGTCAGACCGACGGCAGGCAATCGCAGGGTTTCGTGCAATGTGATCATTGTGAAGGCCTCACCTGGCGTTGTGATCGATCTGCCTCGCACTGATGCGAGCGGCGGAAATTCGGTTGATTATTGTTCTTTCCGACATCGACAACTCACCTGAAAAGCGGTCATATTTGTCAAAATATGCTCATCCCGAGATGCCCATGAATCCGCAACAACAGGTCCATGAAACACTGGGATTGCCCTTGCTGGGCGGCCTGGTGTGCAGTGACATCCCCTTGTATGCGGAGCGCTATTTCCTGCATACGACTGATCTAACCGTCCCGCCCGTTGACTTCATGGCCCTGCTGACCCAGTTCGGTGGCTCGCGGGCGGATGAGGGGGCAGGGGGCGAGTTGCGCTCAACATCGATGCCGCGCTTGTCAATGCTGCTGCCTGCAGGTTGTGCCACTCAATGGCACTATTCCGGCAGCATTGATTTCGCGGTTTTTTATCTGCCCGAACGCACTGATGGCGTGTTTCGACAATTGCGTGAGCTATGCGCTGGCGCGCAGGCACCATTGCCCGTCAGTGATGGTTTGGTGAGCGCAGCGGCCCGGCAATTGATGGATGAGCTAAGTCTTGGGAAAGGGGCTGATCAGGGGTTCATGGCAAGGTTGGCCATGGTCATGCTTGAGCAGGTGTATCGTGCGCTACGCGTTGACGCGAGCAGAGGTATTTATCCGCCGCATATTCATCTGGCGCGCCTGCATACAGTCCTGGTCTTCATTCGCGAGCATCTGGGGCAGGAACTCTCGATCAGCACACTGGCTGGCCAGGCGGGTGTCAGCCCGGCTCATTTCCGACGGCTGTTTCAGCGCGCCATGGGCATGCCGCCCCATCGCTATGTGATGAATGTACGACTGGAACATGCACGTGATTTGCTCATGCAGACCGATCTACCTATTTTGCATGTGGCACTGGAGTGTGGCTTCAGTTCTCAGAGCCACCTGACGGCAGCGTTCAAGGTTGCGCACGCCAGTACACCGGCCGAATACAGAGCCCTGGCTGGAAGGTAGCGGAGCTTTGGCGTGGCGAGCAGGTCACTGCACCGAAAGTACGCAAGCGGCTTGCGTTGGATTGCACCGGGAGTTCAAGCCCTCGGACTATTCCATGGTAGTGTTCGGCCGTTTGGAACTGTATCCAGGGACCTTCAGACGCTCCTTGGGTAAGCGTCTCTCAACCACTCAGGTCTGAAACAATGGACTGCATAGAGCCCCAACTGATCCTCAAAACGACGCCGCCGCGTAGTCAGAAATCAGCACGGATGCGAAGCCGCCTGGGTATTCATACCCAGGAACTGACAGACAAAGTGGTGATCGCCGTTCAAGCGCCGGCAGGCTTCGGCAAAACCTTTCTGCTGACCCAATGGCGCCGTGAATGTTTGTCTCACGGCGCCGTGGTGGCCTGGATGACGCTGGATGCACAGGATGATGGTGCGCGTTTTGTCCAGGGGCTGGGAGTTGCCATGGCCATTGGCAGCGGTCGGCCGTCGTTTGCCCGCGCATTCGAGCCTATTGCGGGATTGGGGCGTGACGAACAGGAAGGGCTGACGCAGTGGTTGGCGGAAGTGGCCGATCTGGGTAGCGAAACCGTATTGATTCTGGATGAAGTGGATACCCTGCCCGAGCTGACGATCCGTTACTCCCTGACGTACCTGTTGCACAACGCGCCGGCCAATTTGCGCATCATCATGGCCTCTCGCACACGGTTGAATCTGCAAGTGGCGGACCTCGCGGCAAGAGGGCTTTTCACGACGATCATGACAGCGGCTTTACGACTGAATGTGGAGGAGGCGGTCGCCATCCTCAATGATCGTTTCGGCGCAAGGGTCGATGCCGACCTCTGCATGCGGCTGCACGAGATAACCGAAGGCTGGCCGCTTGGCTTGCAATTAGCGATTTCGGCGTTGGAGAAGAGCCCGAATCGGAGTGCGGCAGTCGAAGGGTTGTCGACTTGTCTGGGTGATATCCAGCGCTATTTCGTCGACGGTCTGCTCGCACATCTTCGGGAGGAGCAGGTTCGGTTTCTGACCGGCATTGCCTTGTTGGAAATGGTCCAGCCCCTGTTATGCGAGGCACTGACGGGCAACGCTCGCTCGGGTGAATTGCTGAAGGAATTGTGTGCCTCGACACCGATTTTTGTTGAAAGTATCGACAGTGACTGGGTGCGCATCCATCCATTGGCGCGGGAATTTCTGCTCGGCCGTTTTGCCGACTTGCCGTTGGAGGAACGTCAGGGTTATCACCGGCGCGGCGCCGTGTGGCTGGAACAACACGGTTTCCTGGAACAGGCCGCCCGGCAATATCTGTTGGCCGACATGCCCCAGCCGGCCTATACGTTGATTGGCAAATGCCTGTACGAAGTCGCGTTGCAAGGGCAATTCAGCCGGGTGCTGGAGTGGGTCGAGGAGCTTGGCTCCGCTGACGTGTTGGCGCATCCGCGCATCTGCCTGGCGGCGGCCTGGACATTGGCAATGGGAGCGCGTCAGGCAGAAGCGGCGCAATTGATTGCTGCGATTGAACAGCATCCGTCCGCCGACGAGGCGACACGTTGTGAAGCGGCCGCCATCGCCGCCACCGCCGCCTTCTTTGCGGACCGTCCGGATCAATCGCATGAGCTCATCATGCCTTGGGTCGATCGATTGCCTTCATTCTCAATGACGGTGCAAGCCTTGGTCGCGAACCTGATCGCCCGGCTGACGCTGTTGCAGGGACAACCGGAGAAAGCCCGGCGAATCTTTCAGCGAGCAGCGATTTACGCGGGTAGTCCTGGCCTTGATGCCATACGCGGGTATGGCGAGTGGGTGGTCGGTCTCGCTTATTTATACGAGGGTCGAATAGTGTCGGCGCGCACTGCGCTGCACGATAGCCTGTTGCATGCCGAACGGGACATCGGTCGGCGTAGTCCGGTGGCGGTCATTCTAGCGAGCGCTCTGGCGACGGTGTTGCTGGAACAGGGGGCAATTCAGGAATCCGCTATGGTGCTGGCGAACAGGCTGGATATCGTTGAGCGATTGGCGTCCCCCGATGCCATTGTGCAGGGTTTCCTCGCCGCCGCTCGACTGGCCTCACTCCAGGGGCAGGGGCATCGCGGGCAGGATCTGCTCGAGGCGTTATTCGCCCTTGGAGAAGAGCGAAATATTCCACGATTCTGCATTGCCTCCCTGGGAGAGCAAATACGCCTGCATGCCTTGCAGGGACGCAGCGATACCTGTCAGGCATTATGGCGACGACTGGACAGTTTCACGCCGGTTATTGCCCGTGAGCGAGCAGGGTTGCTGGGGCCGGAGCTGGACTTGCTCGCCGGGGTAGCCAACGCTTATGCCTTACTGGCCCAACGTGATTGGGAGGCTATGCTGGCGGTGCTGGACAAGGTCAGTGAAACAGCCGAATACCTGCGTCGTGGGCGAGACATCGTGCAGATCAAGCTGCTCAAGGCACTGGCACTCAGGGCAACCGGACAGGGCGGCACTGACCATTTGCTGGAGGCTGTCAGCCTCGCGCAAGAAAACGGTATGTTACGCGTGGTGCAGGACACCCATCCGGACCTGATCAAATGGGAGCAGACGCTCCAGGGTGAAACGGTCCCATTGCTTGCCGCGACCTCTACGCCCGCACCTGTTGCGCGACCCGAATCCACTCCATTGAGCGTGTCCCCGAGTCGTCTCTTGACGCCCAAGGAACGCGAGGTGTTGCAGCTATTGGCTCGCAACCTGTCCAACAAGCAAATCGCCCTGGCGCTGAATGTCGGCGAGGAAACCGTGAAGTGGCACCTGAAAAACCTGTTTGGAAAATTCCAGGCCGGCACAAGACAGCATGTAGTCGCGCGTGCATACATGCTGGGAATTCTCGAGACAGCGGGCTAATGCCAACCCGCCACCCGAGATGATCCGTTCGGATCATCCTTCAATCCCCCCCCACATCCGATGTCCAATCGCCCCCCCAGTCAATGGGGGGGTGCGCTTTTCGACTTCGCAATAGTCTGACCCCACAAAAGCGCCGACGTATCGGCGAGTGGGAGCAGGTTCATGTCTGTAAAAGTGCTGATCGCCGGTGCAGCAATGGTGCCGTTTCTACCGCTGGGTGGTTCTGACAGTCATGCGGCGTTGGCGGGGCAAGCCATCCGTGCGGCGCTGGCCGATGCGCGGATCGACTATGACCTGGTCGACCAGGTGTTTACTTCCTGCGTATACGGTGAAGCCGGTATCGCCGAGCAGATGTTGTCGCAGATTGGCTACTCGGGCATGCCGATTTTCAGCTTGGGCGATGGCTGTGCGTCGGCCAGTAGTGCTTTCCAGTTGGCCCGCAATAGCCTGCTGTGCGGCCAGGCTGAATGTGTCCTGTTGGTGGGCGTCGAGTGCATGCCGGCAGGCATTTCCAATCGTGAGTTTTTCGGTTTGAAAGATCTCGCTCGCGATGAGTCGGCAAAGGTCGGGCAGGGTGAGAACCCCATCGGCTTTATCGAGCGTCGACAACAACCGGCGCTGCTGTTCGCTGCCCAAACCAGCTGGTTATTGACATGCATGGGCATTGCTCAAAGCAGCTTCGATCAAGTGCTTGAGCGGGCACGGGCCCAGGCCGGGCGCAATCCCTACGCCGTATTGAACCGCGTGCCGGATCGCGACGGCTGGCTCGCGCCTTATCTGTGCCCGCCCGCCTGCGGTGCGGCGGCCATCCTGCTCTGTACCCCGGCCTTCGCCCTGCGCTTCGGCGCTCGGGCGGACGTCACCGTGCTGGCCAGTGTCAGGGGCAGTGACAGCGCTTCAGAGCAGGAAGCGGGTTGCGTGCTGGATGTGCTCGGACGGGCGACCACCCGGCGAGTCGCGCAACTGGCCTATCAGCAGGCGGGCCTCGGTGCGGAAGACATCGACGTGGTTGAGCTGCACGACCAAAGCGTCGGCGACTTCATGGTCAATAGCGCCGCGCTGGGCTTTTGCCGGGAGGACGAGATCGATCGATTCGTGCAGCAAGGACACCGCCTGAAAGGGCAGATGAATGCGGTGTGCCCATCGGGTGGCTTGCTGGGACGTGGTCACGCCCCGGGTGCCACCGGGTTGGCGCAACTGGTCGAGTTGGTCTGGCAACTGCGCGACATGGCCGACGGCAGGCAAATTGCTGGTGCCCGCACGGCTTTACAACATAGCACCGCCCTGGGCCGGGCGGTGTCGGTCACCCTTTTGCAGCGCACCTGAGAGGAGGCTCATTACGCCGTGATTCACCCCATGACTTTTCGTAAACCATAGAGCAGGTGGCAAGCTAGATGAACAAAAATAATAAGATCTGCCATGCAAACCTTCGCAAAGGGTTGTTGGCCTCCGCCATTCTCACCGGCCTGGGCATCGCGCCCGTGGGGGCTGTGGAGATCAACACGGGGAATGAAGACTTTGCGGTTCGCTTCGACAACACGCTGAAGTTCAACTATGCCCAACGCGTGGAAGCCCCCAACAGTAAGCTGGCCAATTCGTGGAACAACAATGACGGAGATCGCAACTTCTCCTCCGGCAGTCCCGTTTCTCAACGACTGGATGTGCTGACCGAGCTGGACGTGGTTTACAAAGAAAAAGCCGGATTCCGTGTCAGCGCCAACACCTGGTACGACCACGCTTACGACGATATTGGCAGCGACAACGCCTCGACCAATCAGCTCAACAACGGTAAGCCGGATTCTCGTCATCAAAGCGGTTACGCCGATCGGTATTACAACGGTCCTTCTTCGGAAATCCTTGATGCCTTCGTGTTTGGCAGCACTGAAGTCGGCGATGAATCACTGCTCAGCGGCAAGCTCGGCAGGCACACCGTTTACTGGGGCGAAAGCATTCTCGCCTTTGCCCATGGCAACAGTTATGGCCAGTCCGGCCTGGATATTTCCAAGTCGCTGGCGGTCCCGGGAACAGAAGCCAAAGAACTGTTCATTCCGCGTAATCAGTTGTCCACCAGCTTCACGATTAACCCGGAATTGACCCTCGCCGCGCAGTACTTCCTGGACTGGGACGCCGCGCGGTTGCCGGAGTCGGGCACTTATCTGGGGTTCAACGACGGCATTCAAAATGGCGGGCACAACCTGTCGTTGATCGGCGGCCGAAACCCGCTGTTCGGCACACCTGGCCCACTGGGAGCCAACCAGTTTTTACGGCTGAGCAACGGGCATACGTTTACCCCGGACAAGCAAGGTGACTTCGGCCTGATGGCCAAGTGGAGCCCGGAATGGCTGCAGGGTACGCTGGGTTTCTACTACCGCAAAACCTCCGACATTCTGCCCAACCTGGTGTTGCAGCCAACGGCGGTCGGCCCTGCGCAACTGATCTCCGGCAATGCCGGCAGCTACAACCAGTTCTATGTCGACGACATCGATATCTACGGCATCAGCCTGTCGAAAAGCATCGAAGGTGTCAGCGTCGGTCTCGACCTGAACTATCGCCACAACATGCCGCTGGCCAGCGTGCCGGCAACGGTCAATCCGGCCGCCGGTGCTGCCGGTTTGCCTGGCTTCATCAGCAGCTTTGATGGTGACAACGGCGTGGCCCGAGGCAACACCGTGCACGCGGTGCTCAACGGCTTGACCACGTTCGGTGCGACACCGGTCTGGGACAGCTCGACCTTGCTGGTTGAACTCGCCTACAGCCGCTGGCTGGACGTCACCGAGAACAAGCAGCTGTTCAAAGGCGAAGACTGGTATCGCGGTGTCGACAAGGTCACCAAGGACAACTACGTCCTGGGCGTCAACTTCAACCCGACCTGGTATCAGGTGTTCCCCGGCATCGATATGTACCTGCCGGCCAACTACAGCGTCGGCCTTGCGGGCAACTCGTCGGTTCAGCTCGGGGGTAACAAGGACTCCGGCAGTTACTCGGTGGGCGTAGGCATGGATGTGCACAACCAGTACCGGTTTGACCTGAAGTACGTGGACAACTTTGGTCCGTTCGACACCTGCGGTTCAGCCGGTGGTGCAGGTGCACAGGGCCAGGGCGCCGCACCAGGGGCCAACGGCCAATACAACTGCGTACCGGGGCAGACCACTGCTTTCGGCGGTACTCAGCCTCAGCTCAAGGATCGGGGCATGGTCACTTTTACCTTCAAAACGACCATTTGATCGAAGTCTTTGCTTGTTAGCAGGAGTCACTCCATGAAATTCGTCAACACGCTTTGGTTCACTGCAATGACCGTTGCCATCGCGGGTGCGGCACACGCAGCCGTGTCCCCCGATGAAGCGGGCAAACTCGGTAACAGCCTGACAGGCGTCGGCGCTGAAAAGGCTGGCAATGCCGACAACACCATTCCGTCCTACACCGGCGGTCTCACCACGGCGCCGGCCAGTTTTCAACCGGGCAGCTCGTTCCGTCCGGACCCTTACGAGGCCGACAAGCCACGCGTCGTCGTCGATGGCAAAAACCTCAGTCAATACACCGACAAACTGACCGCGACCACGCAAGAACTGCTCAAGCGTTACCCGACGTTCCGGGTCGATGTGTTTCCGACCCATCGCAGCGTTGCGCTGCCTCAACGGTTGCTGGATAACACCGCAAAAAATGCCGTCGGCACCAAAACACTCGAAGGCGGGGTAGCACTGGAAAACGCGTTGCCGGGCGTTCCGTTCCCGATCCCGAAAGATGGCTATGAGGCCATGTGGAACCACCTGCTGCGTTATCAGGGTTATGCCACCAATATCAAATACGACTCCTGGAACGTCGACAGTTCCGGCCGGGCGATACTGGCCACGACCGGTAATGGCTATCTGGAGTACCCGCTCTACGATCCGAAGCGTACGGAACCGGCGAAAGAGACGGATCTGTTCTTCAAGACCAAACTCTACTACCAGGCCCCGGCCCGTCGCGCAGGCGAAGCCATCCTGGTGCAGGATGCCGTCAACCCTCTGAAAATGGAGCGTCGTGGCTGGCAATACCTGCCAGGTCAGCGCCGCGTGAAACTCGCGCCGGATATCGCCTACGACACGCCAAACCCTGGCTCGGCCGGTGCTTCGACCTATGACGATGCCTGGGTATTCAACGGCGCAATGGACCGTTACGACTTCAAGCTCGTCGGCAAGAAGGAAATGATCGTTCCGTACAACACGTACAAGTTGAACTATCACAAGGACGCTGGGGATATCACCACGCCGCATCACGTCAATCCGGACCTGATGCGCTGGGAGTTGCACCGCGTGTGGGTGGTCGAAGCCACGCTGAAACCGGGCAAACGCCACATCTACAGCAAGCGCACCTTCTACCTCGACGAAGACAGCTGGATCGCCCTGGCTTCGGATGAATATGACGCCAGCGGCAAGCTGTACCGCGGATCCTTTGCACACCTGGCATACAGCTATGACGTGCAGGCGCCGAATTCCGATAACCACATGATTTATGACCTGGTCTCTGGCAGCTACAACATCACCGGCATCTACGGCCCGTACGGCGGCGTCAAGTACATCGACCCGCTTTCGAAAGCGCAATGGGCGCCTGAGTCATTGGCCGGCACGGGTATTCGCTGAGCCATAACGCAGGTGTTTTTTTTGTCGTCGACAGTGTGTACCGCACTGTTCGGCGGCTTTTTTTGCCGAGTAGACCTCATGAATACATTTAGATGGATTACGCTCGCTGCGCTGACTGTGGCGTTGGCTGTGCCATTCACCAGGTGCGTCGTCGCCGCCGATTTTGTCGACGTGCTGTCGAGCCCCGCGATTCAGAGTGAAAAGGCGATCAGCGGTGTGTTCACCGGGTTGACCCGTGCAGGTCAGCGCTTGGTCGCCGTGGGCCAACGCGGCCATATTTTTTATTCCGATGATAACGGCGTCCGCTGGCACCAGGCACAAGTGCCGGTGAGTTCCGATCTGGTCGCCGTGCAGTTTCCGAGCCCGACGCAGGGGTGGGCGGTCGGGCACGACGGCATTGTGTTGCACAGCGACAACAGTGGTGAAACCTGGAATCGTCAGCTCGATGGCCGTCAGGTGGGGCAGATCATGCTCGAATATTTTCAGAGGCAAGAAGGGCAACAGCCCGACGATGCGTTATTGGCCGAGGCTCAACGAATGGTCGATGACGGGGCTGACAAACCTTTTCTGGACGTTTGGTTCGCCAATGATAAAACCGGATATATCGTCGGCGCGTTCAATCTGATTTTTCGCACCGAAGACGGCGGCCGGAGCTGGGTTCCGTTGATGGATCGCACCGACAATCCGGGGGCGCTGAATTTCTACGGGATGCGTGCAATCGGCGATGACCTGTTCATTGTCGGCGAGCAAGGCCTGGTATTGAAACTGGACCCGGCAACGCAACGCTTCATCAATATCCCGACGCCCTACAGCGGCAGCTACTTCGGCATCACCGGCAAGCCGGGCTCGGTGCTCGTTTATGGCCTGCGAGGCAATGTCTATCGCAGCGTCGATCACGGTGCGAACTGGGACAAGGTTGAACTGGGCCTGTCCTCAAGCATCACCGCGAGCACGATCACCGCCGACGGCCGAATCATCCTGGTCAGCCAGGCCGGGCATGTGCTTGTCAGCACCGACGACGGCGCAAGTTTCACGCTAAAGCCACAAGACCGCCTGGGGCCCGCCGCTGCGGCGCAGGCCATCGCATCAGGCGTCGTGGTGGTCGCAGGCGCACGGGGCTTGCGCCAGTTGCCCTTCGAATGAGCCCACCCCACATAATAACAAGAGACGAGCCACTTCATGGGTAACTACAACCTCGATACGATGCCGGTGATCCGAGAGCTGAAGGGCTTCGATGCACGCTCCGGCAATGTCCTTGAACGCCTGATTTTCAACCATCGCCTGCTGGTGGTGCTGACCTGTCTGATCGTGACGGTAGTGCTGAGCTATTTCGCGGCCACTGGGCTGACGCTCAATGCCAGCTTCGAAAAGATGATTCCGCAGAGTCAGCCGTACATCAAAAACTACCTTGAGAATCGCCAGTCGTTACGCGGGCTGGGCAATACGGTTCGGGTGGTGGTGGAAAACACCGACGGCGACATCTACGACCCGAAATACCTGGAGGTGCTCAAGCAGGTCAATGACACCTTGTTCCTGACCCCGGGCGTGGACCGGGCCTGGATAAAGTCATTATGGACGCCTGCCGTGCGCTGGACCGAGGTCACGGAGGAGGGCTTCCGTGGCGGCCCGGTCATGCCGGACTCCTACGACGGCTCGGCCAGTGGGGTCGAGCAACTGCGCTTGAACATTGCCCGTTCCGGGATCATCGGCAGTCTCGTCGGCAATAATTTCAAATCGAGCATGATTGTGGTGCCGCTGCTGGAGAAGGATCCGGTCACGGGCGCGGCAATCGACTATCACCATTTTTCGCGGATGCTTGAAGAGCAGCTGCGCAACAAGTTTGAGTTCGCCGGCAGCAGCGCGGTACACCTTGCCGGTGAAGAGGGCAAAGGTCCGATCAAGATCCGCGTGATCGGTTTCGCCAAATTGGTGGGCGATCTGATCGATGGCCTGATGCTGATCATGATGTACTTCGGCGCCGCCGCGCTGATTGCCACTGCCATCATCTTTGGCTTTACCCGTTGCGTGCGCAGCACCGCGCTGGTGATTCTGTGCTCGGTGGTTGCGGTGGTCTGGCAACTGGGCCTGATCACGTTGTTCGGTTATGCACTCGACCCGTTTTCGATTCTGGTGCCGTTTCTGGTGTTCGCCATCGGCGTGTCCCATGGTGCGCAGAAAATGAACGGGATCATGCAGGACGTCGGACGCGGCACCCATCAGTTGATCGCCGCACGTTACACCTTCCGCCGTCTGTTCCTGGCCGGACTGACCGCATTGCTGGCCGATGCCGTGGGTTTTGCGGTGCTGATGCTGATCGACATTCCGGTGATCCAGGACCTGGCCGTCACCGCGAGCATTGGTGTGGCGGTCTTGATCTTTACCAACCTGGTGTTGCTGCCAGTGCTGCTGTCTTATTGGGGTGTCAGCCCCAAGGCGGCGGCGCGCAGCCTGCGCCAGGAAAGGCAGGAGCTGAAGGGGGCAGGGCTGGGCAATGTGTGGAGCCTGCTTGACCGCTTTACCGAGCGTCGTTGGGCGACGGTGGCGGTGGTGGTGGCCGGGTTGCTGGCGGTAGGTGGCTTCATCGTCAGCACGCATTTGAAGATCGGTGATCTCGATCCGGGCGCACCCGAACTGCGCGCCGACTCACGTTACAACCGCGACAACGCCTACATCACTGCCAACTATTCGCTGTCCAGCGACCAGTTTGCGGTCATGGTCAAAACCGCCAGCGAAGGTTGCCTGAAGTACGAAACCCTGGTCGAAGCCGATCGTCTCGGCTGGCTGCTGCAACAGCAACCGGGCGTGCAGACGACCGTGTCGCTGGTCAACGCGGTACGCCAGATCACGGCGGGTTCCTATGAAGGCAACCCGAAAATGCTGACCGTCGCGCGCAACCAGAACGTGCTGAACTACGGCGCGCAACAGGCCTCGGTGAACAACCCGGAACTGTTCGACAGTGATTGTTCGATGATGCCGGTGATCGCTTATCTCTCCGACCACAAGGCTGAAACCCTCGATCACGTGGTGAAAGTGGCCGATCGGTTCGCCCGTGAATACAGCAACGACGATCGACAGTTCATGCTCGCCGCCGGTAGCGCCGGGATCGAAGCGGCGACCAATATCGTCGTGCGCGACGCCAATCGCACCATGTTGTTCTACGTGTATGGCGCGGTGATCGTGCTGTGCTTCATCACCTTCCGTAGCTGGCGGGCGGTGGTGGTGGCGGTCGTGCCGTTGATGCTGACGTCGATTCTCTGCGAGGCGTTGATGGTCTGGCTGGGCATGGGCGTGAAGGTCGCGACCTTGCCGGTGATTGCCTTGGGTGTCGGCATCGGTGTCGATTACGCGCTGTACCTGCTCAGCGTTCAATTGGCTCAGCAGCGTGCCGGTCTGTCGTTGACCGAAGCCTACAAAAACTCCGTGGCGTTCACCGGCAAAGTGGTGGCGCTGGTCGGCATCACCCTGGCGGCGGGCGTGATCACCTGGGCGTGGTCGCCGATCAAGTTCCAGGCCGACATGGGCATCCTGCTGACCTTCATGTTCATCTGGAACATGGTCGGCGCCTTGGTGCTGATCCCGGCGCTGTCGCATTTCCTGCTCCGTCGTGCTCCTTGATCAACCCTGAAAGGCTATTTATCCAGTGGCACGATCAGCGGGCCGGCGAAGGCCTGCATGATCAACGCCACGGGTTGCCGGTGGCTGACCAGTTGGGCCATGGCGTTCATGTAGGGCGTCAGGTGACGAAAGTATTTCTTGTAGCTCGGACACAGGTAGTTCAGGCCCGGCTCGCCGTCGGGCGCATTCATGAAGCGGTTTTTCGGGCATTCGCCATGGCAGGCGAAACGGTAATCGCATTGCTGGCAATACGTCGGCAGTGTCTCTTCCTTGGCGGCGCCAAAGGCTTGTTGCGCAGCAGAGGCGAGTAGCACGGCAGGATCATCGGTCTTCAGGTTGCCCAGCAAATACTCGGGATACATGTAGTGATCGCAGGAGTACACGTTGCCGTCGTGCTCCACGATCGCCGCTTTCCCGCAACGCGGGCTGAACAGGCACACCGAGGCCGGCAGCTGGCACCATGAGGCCAGTGCCCATTCGAAGTTCATGACATGAACCTCCCCGACATCCTGGCGCACCCACTCGTCAAAAATCGTGATGAGAAAATCGCCATAAGCCTCGGGGGCAACCGTTTGCTCCGTCACCTTCGCGGGCTCCGGCACCACGTGCAAGCGTAACTCCGGCGGGATAGCGAAATGCAGACCCAGACTGACCTGTGAGGCGCTGGGCTCGCGTTCCACCACGGGGTTGAACTGAATATGACGAACGCCTTCAGACTTGAGGAAACGGTAGATTTCCAGGGGAAATCTGGCGACATCGCGCGCCACGGTAACCAACACATTGAAGTCGACGCCATGCTGCTTGAGCAGTTCCAGACCGTGCATCACGTCATCGAAACTGGAGTGTCCGCGCTTGTCGGGGCGATAGAGGTCGTGGACGAATCGCGGGCCATCGAGACTGATCCCCACCATGAAGCGTTCACGGGCGAGGAATGCGCACCAGTCGTCATTGAGTAACGTGCCATTGGTCTGCAACGTATTGCGAATGACTTTGTTCCCCGCGAACTGGCGTTGATACAGGACCGCGCGCTGGAAAAAATCCAACCCCAGCAAAGTCGGTTCGCCGCCTTGCCAGGTAAATTCGACTTCAGGCGTGGGCTGGGCCTCGATGTAGCGCTGCACATACAGACGCAGCACCTCGTCGGTCATGCTGAAGCGTTCCCGAGGCGGGTAAAGCTGTTCTTTTTCGAGGTAGAAACAGTAACTGCAATCGAGGTTGCAGATCGGCCCGACGGGTTTGGCCATGAGATGCAAGCCCTGGGGCGGGGTTTCGTGGGTAGGCATGGGGGCAGGGTCCGGGAGTCATCAATCTGCCGCCCGGTTATCCGGGCGGCATTGAGGGTCAAGGCAAATACGTCACGTGTACATCCTTGACCTTGCCATTGAATGCGAAGGGCGCACGCTCGAAATAGTCCAGGGTGACGGGGGAACCGAGGTCTTGAGCGACGTCGAAGGTTTCGCTGGCGGTGAACGTCAGTGCCGGAGTAAACGGCGTCACCCCTTGGGCGGCTTCCTGCCCGTCAAGTCGCAGGCTCAGATTGGCCGGCGCTCCGGGCTTGGCTGACGACAGGGTCGTCAGCACTTCGATACTGACTTTGCCTGCGGGTACTCGTTCGGCCGAACGCAGTTTGACTCGAGAGATAGCCAGCGCGTTGTACTCGTAGACCAGGAAACCGTCATCCATGTACAGGCTGACCCCGCCACCGATACCGCCCAAGGCATACAACACGCCGGTGGCGTTAGCTGGAACGTCGGCGTCGACGACGACTTTGCTGTTCTGATTGCGCAGGTTGGGGGCCGCAAATTCCGGAAAGCGATGGACGCGATCACTGAAATGCCATTCGCGTTGGCTGCTAGAGATTCGTGCAGTCGGATCGAGGAAGGGGTAGAGGCCGGCACCAATCGGATAGACATGGTTAGCCTTGGCTTGCACGTCAAACTCCGCCTTCAGCTCCGCAAGTTTTTCCGGATTACTCGCAGCTACATCGTTGGCCTGGGAGTAGTCGTTTTGCAGGTTGTAGAGCGACCATCGATCATTCGCCGGATTCCAGCCCATGAACTGCGCAAAGCCTTGCACCCAGGGTTTGCGCGGGCCAAAAACCGAGGCCATCCAGCCATCCTTGTAGAGGCCGCGACTGCCGAAAACTTCGAAGTATTGCGCCGGTTTTTTCGACTTCACCTGAGCGTCGTTGAAGGTGTAGCGCAGGCTGACTCCATCCATTGGGTCCTGAGCGATACCGTTGACCTCTTTGGGTGGCGTGATCGACAGCACGTCGTAGACTGTCGGGGCAATGTCGTTGACATGGTGGAATTGTCCGCGAACCCTGGCGTCGGCCTTGATCTGTTTCGGCCAGGAAACGGCCAGCGGCGTGCGCGTACCGCCGAAGTAGCCGGCGACCAGTTTAGTGCCTGTGAATGGCCCTGATCCTGCCCAGGCCCACGCGGCGTTGTACATGCTTTCAAGTTTAGGCCCGCCGAGCGCGGACAAGCCGCCATACATCTCGTCGAGGACTTTCAACTGCTGCTCTTTGGGAACTGGAATCCCGTTTTGGGCCAGCAACTCGTTAATCGTGCCCTCCATCCCCTCGGAAGACGCGCCGTTGTCGCTGAAGACATAAAAGATCAGCGTGTTGTCGCGCTGACCTTCGCGCTCCAGTTCGTCGAGGATCTTGCCGGCCTGCGTGTCGGCATGTTCCAGGAAACCGGCATACACCTCCATCAACCGTGCCTGGTACTGTTTCTGTTCGGCAGACAAGCTGTCCCAGGCTGGGAGTTCCACCGGGCGTGGGGTGAGGACGGCGTCCTGCGGGATAAAGCCCAGCGCTTTCTGGCGAGCGAACGTCTGCTCACGATAGGCGTCCCAACCACCGTCGAACTTGCCTTTGTATTTATCGGCCCATTGCGCATTCACCTGGTGCGGACCATGCACGGCACCCGGTGTCCAATACATGAAAAATGGTTTTGCTGGCGCGTAGGTCTGATGGTCTTGCAGCCAGTTTACGGCCTGATTGGCGAGATCTTCGCTGAGGTGATATTGCGGATCTCGCGCCGGCTCGATTGGCGTTGTGTTGCGGTACAGACGCGGTTCGTACTGAGAGGTTTCGCCGGCCAGGAAACCGTAGAAATGTTCAAAGCCGTAGGCCGTCGGCCATGTATCGAAAGGACCGGCCGCCGTGGTGTCCAGGGGTGGTGTGTTATGCCATTTGCCGAATGCGGCGGTGCTGTAGCCATATTGCTTGAGCACCTCGGCCATGGTCGCCGAGCTCTTGGGTATCTTGCCGGTGTAGCCTTCCCAATCGGTGGCCAGCTCTGCGATGACGCCGTTGCCAACCCGGTGATGGTTGCGTCCGGTAAGCAATGCGGCGCGAGTAGCGGAGCTGATGGCAGCGGTATGAAAAGCGTTGTAGCGCACGCCGCTGTCGGCGACTCGACTCAGGGTCGGCGTATGGACTGCACCGCCGACGGTGTCGGACTGCGCGAAGCCGGCGTCATCGAGCATGATCACCAGAATATTGGGGGCCTCGGCAGGAAGCTGAGATTGATGCTGACGTTTCTGGTGCTTCGATTCTTGCAGCGTCGGTTTGGCGTCACTGGCCGAAGGCGTCGGCGGGAAGGGCAGTGAGTCTTGTGCGGATGCGACCGAGCTGGCCAACAGTGCGCAGAGTTTCAGGGTGAAACGTCCGGCGGGTTGCAGCTTCTGGGACATGGGTGTCTCCGTTTTTTATTCATTGCAACGGCGCAGCCGCCCGGTCGAACACCGGACGGCCGAGAGATTGGCGGGCGGGTCAGACCGCAAAGCTGGTGATGTCTTTGGGCTCGATATCGTTGGCCTTGCAGAACGCCAGGTAACGATCCACGCTGGATTTCCAGTTCTCGACGGCCACGATGTTGTTGTTATCGTCGTAATACAGCAGGTCGCCCTGGGTGATGTTCAAGGTGATCAGTTCATCGCCATATTCAGTCAGCACGATCGGCGTATGGCTGGAACCTGCGGTTTCGAACACCACGCCGCCCGGTTTTGAGATCCAGTCGTGCTCCAGGTATTTCCAGCCACCCTTGACGGTGTAAACGATGACCGTGCCGGAGTGATGGTGCTTGGGCAGAGAAGACCCGGCCGGGGCCTTGAGCAGGGTGATGGTTTCCCCGCGAACCGGGTCGCATTTGATGTACTTGATGAAGATTTCATCGCTGTAAGGTGCGAACGGAACCCACGGCAGGTCCTCGTCGTTGATGGACGAGGTGTCGATGTTTTCATAAAACATGCTTGTTGTTCTCTGTTGGACGGTGGAAGGATTTACACGGTGCGTCGAGAGCATCGTGAACAGGCTGTGCTCACACCGCCCCCCTCTTGAGGAGGGGTATCCACCCACTTGCGTTGAATCGCGGCATACGGAGTGCCGTGCAAATAACGCCAAAACAACAACATCTACGGTTTGCGGCCACCGCCGGCCTTTGGATCATCACAGCAGATGTCAGGGTCTCTGCGAAACCCTGACGTCCCGGTTAAGCGGCGGCGCCCGAGCGCCGTCCGCTGCAACCGGTCGTTAGCTGCTCAATTGATTTTAACGATCGCAGGTGGAGCCCAGGTGCCTTTGCCAGGAGGCAGGACGGAAGGGTTTTCCGTCTTCGGCCAATACAGGCGCATCACCATGTAGATCAGATCATTCGGTGCGGGCAGCCAGTTGCTTTCCTTGTCCGCGCCGGGCGAGTCCTTCTGGACGTAGAGCGTCAGCGAGCCGTCCGCATTTTTCTTCATGTCAGGTAGCATCGGCGAGTTGATGAGGTAGCGATTGATCGGATTCTTGATCAGCAGTTGGCTCTTGCCGTCGTACATCGTCACCGACCAGAAAGCATTGACCGGCGGAAGCTGTCCAGCGGGAAAGGTGATGGTGTAGTTGTGTTTGCTGCCGTCAAGCGGCGTACCATCGGACAGGATCTTGGCCATCGGATACGTGGCCTCTTCGGCGTCGTTGGCGTAGATGCCCGCTTGTGCGATGGCGGCGCGCTTTAGCCAATCACCCTTATAGAACGCGGCATTACCGCCGGAGCTCACGATGTTCCAGCCATTGACCTGCGTGCCGAGATGATTGACTGCATCCTGGACCTTCGCATGCCCAGCCTGCATGCCCTCAACCATTGCGGCCTTTTGCTCGGCGGACAGATCCTGGAAGTTGAAGTCCTTGCCGGCGCCAATGCCCAGACGGGCCAGCTTCGCGCGGATCGCCGCTTCCTCTGGTGTAGCAGGGGCAAGCTGCATCACAACGCCCAGATATTTGAAGAAATCGGTCTTCACCAGGGCCTTGTCGATCTTCGGGAAGTCGATCGCCGGTGCGGCAGGCGGCGCGGGTTGCTTGAGATAAGCCGATAACGGCCGGGCCGCATAACCGGACTGGATCTTTTCGACGTTTGGCATGTCCGCCGGATTGAAGAGCTGGGTGCGAAAGATCACGAAGGGGAGTTGTGTGCTGGAACGAAACACCCTCTTGATGCCTGGCGGGGTCACGCCCTTCCAGTCTGGGCCGACCAACATGTAATCGCCGGCTTCGCTGCCGGTGGTACGACTGCCGATGTAACCGAAGTTGTTGGTGCTGTTGTCAATGAGCTGCACCGAGTAGTACCGCGGTTTCTCCACCGTCGGTACCGAGAGCACGATCGGCTCGCTACGCAGGTCCATGAACATCAAGGAATACGGCGTGTCGCTGTTCGGCGAGACGATGGCCGTGTCCTTGTAACTAAAGACATTGTGCATGCTGTGAATGTGGTTGAACGGCGCCTTGTACTGGCCGGAGCTCTTGTCCACGGCATAGTCGTACATGATCGCGTAGTTCATCACGATGGGCAGACCGTAGATGTAGCCTTCCTCGGCGATGGCTTTCGTCTCAGTGGGAGTGATGTCCGCTGCCTGGGCGTGCGTCAATCCAAAGGACGCGAGCAATACCATCGCACAGCCAAATGTTCTCGGTAGTGTGGTTATCATGAATGTGAAACTCCATTTTTCGCATTAGATGGGGGTGTCGGTCAGCTAACTGCTAATCAGGCGATATTCCCCAAAGGCAGGAACCCCTGACGATCTTGATGCATATCTGTGCCCATCAAGGAGGCAACTTCTCGAATTTCACCGAATCGCAGGCGATCAATCATTCGAGCGCTAAACGCACATCTTACGGATCGCTTCACTTGGGAAAGAGTAGCGTGTACGCCACTCGAAAGCCCCAACCGTGTGCACCATCCTCAGGGCTGTCCGCCCAGTATCGCGGCCCCACCTGAAGGCTCATGGGCTGCTTGCCGACTTTGAACAATTGCGTCACGAACAGGTTGATCGGCACATTCCACTCCCTGGCTTCCCAGTCGTAAGTGGATTCTGTATTGATGCCAATACTGGTGTACGACGCTGTGGTGTAGACCAGAAAGGGTTGCAGATACGTCTGATTGACCTTCTCCTTGTCATTGGCCGGGTTGTTGTCCAGCGACCAGATGTGGTTCGCCAGAATACCGGTCGTCCAGCCGTTGGCCTGCTTCAACGCCACCGCTGTCGGTCCAATCCCCCATTGTTCGCTACTCAGTAGCTCATCACTACCGGTCGGTAACAGCAGCGCGGGGCCTGCACCCCAGATCCAACCGTCCTCGGTGGGCTTTTTGGGAGAGAAAAAGAAGCTTTGCGAGGTGTCGCCCACTCCGCTTTTATCGGCGATGCCCCTCGGTGCCAGTCCATGCTGATCAATGACCGGGAGGATCGTGCGAGAGATCAGATTCCAATCGTCATTGAGTGTGAAGGGTAATACCGGCTGGATATTGGTGACGCTCTGGATTCCATTACCGGAGGGCCCCATTTTCTGGTTCCAGTTGTATTGGATGGGCAAGCTGTACAGTGCCGCGACTGGATTCAATGACTGTTTGGCCAGTTCCGCCTGATCGTCAGCCTGACTGGAAACGGATATACCGAAAGCCGAAAGTGCGAGCAAAAGCCGTTCAATACGCTTGTACATGTTGAAATCCTTGAATGCGGATCGCCACGGGCTCCTCGACGATCAAGGGGAGCCCGCTAACGATAGGCAGAAACTGCTTGAGCACCTGCAGTGACAATTACTTGAGTAACGTCTGCATGTCGCTGGTCATTCCCTTGATGGCCGCTTTGAAGTCATTCGCGGTGATTTTCTGGCTGGCGTTCTTCAGGTTCTCGCCAAACACTTTACGCACGGCTTTTGCGACCGGTGCGCCAGTTTTGGCGTCGATCAAGTCCGCCTCGATGTACAGCTCGGTATTCTGGTCGCGATGCCCCGTGGCGGCCTGAGTTGCACCTATGACTGCCGCGACCGGCACCACTTCGTACCATTTCATGCCTTCGTTGGTGGCTGTCACGCCAGTGATTGCCGCCTGCAGGATCAGCGCTCGCTCGCCTTTGCGAACATCTCTGGCGTCTGGAACGACCACGTAATTCTGGGACAATGCCTGCTTGGCGCTTTCAGTGGTGTAGGCCTGCAATTCCTGTAATGTTTTCAGGTCCACGCGTTCATCCGGCTTGGGCGTCGGATACAGTTCCAAACGCTCGAAGACCACCGTGGAATAATCCGCAGGCTTGAATCCTGGCGCCACCCAGCGCAGTACCTCCACGCCACTTGGCGAGGTGGTTTCCTGCAGGCCGCCATAACTCTTCAAAAAGCCGGAGTACTGTTGTTGCTCGGTAACTTTCGATACGCAACCGGTCAATAACAAGCTGCTCAGTGCGGCACCCGTTATCCATTTGTGCGAAAAGTTCATGTAACGGTACTCCTTGAGGGATGTGTTCCTGGGTGTCTTTTATTCAAGGCCAGACCCTGTGGCCTCAGCCCTTTCGGCAATAAGGCCCGCTGGATCTCTGCCTGAGCAATCGAACGACTGCTTGCCAACTGCAAGCAGCCGCAAATTCGCGTTACTTCGACGCCATCACTGCCGGCGGCTGCCAGCTGCCGCTGCCGGCGGGAAGAATCGAAGGCGCCGTGGCCTTCGGCCAATAGAGGCGCATCACCAGATAGGCCGTGTCGTCAGGCGCCGGCAACCAGTTGGCCTCCTTGGCCTTGCCCGGCGAATCCTTCTGGATGTACAGGGTCAGTGAGCCATCCGCGTTCTTCTTCATCGTCGACAGCATCGGCGAATTGATCAAGTAGCGGTTGATCGGGTTCTTGATCAGCAGCTGGCTCTTGCCGTCGTACATGGTCACCGACCAGAAGGCATTGACTGGCGGCAGTTTGCCGGCGGGGAAGGTGAGCGTGTAGTTGTGCTTGCCGGTATTCAACGTCTGGCCGTTGCCATCGGTACGCGTAATGGGGTACATCGCCTCGGTGGCGTCATTACCGTACAGACCCGCCTTCGCGGCGCCAGCCCGCATCAGCCAGTCGCCTTTGTAGAACGCCTGGTCGCCGAAGAACGCGCCGATGCTCCAGCCGTTGATATTTTTCAAGCCGCTCGAGAGGAACTTGTCGACCTTCTCGTCGCCGGCCTTCATCCCGAGCAGGACCACGGCCTTGTGCTCGAGCGAGAGGTCTTTGAATTCGAAGCTGCGACCGGGGCCTACGCCGATGCTGGCCAGCCGGGCACGGATCTCCTTGTCCTCAGCCGATGGCGGCACATACTCCAACGCGGCCGACAGGTACTCGAAGAAGTTGGCCTTGATGCCCTCTGTCGTGGCCGGCACGAAAGCAATCTTCGGCGCAGCGGGCGGCGCGGGTTGATGGAGGAAAGCGGACAGTGGCTGGACCTTGTAACCCGCCTGCAGCTTCTCGACATTCGGCATGTCGGCTGGATTGAACAACTGGGTGCGGATCAACGTCAGTGCGAAAGGGGTCGTGGAGCTGAACACCTTGTCGATGCCAGGCGGTGTCGCCCCCTTCCAGTCGGGGCCTGCGATCAGGTAGCTCCCGGGTGCGCTGGCCGTGGCCCGGCTGCCGATGTAGCCGTAGTTATAGGTGTTGCCGTCGATCAACTGCACCGAGTAGTAACGTTTTTTGGAGACGGCCGGCACGGTGATCACCAGCGGCTCGGCGCGCAGGTCGGTCCAGAGAAAGGAGTACGGCGTGTCACTGTTGGGTGTAATGATGGCCGTGTCAGCGGGGGTCGCGACCTTATGATCGTGGTGCAGTTGGTTGAAGGGGGCCTTGAACTGGCTGGACTTGGCGTCCACCGCGAATTCGTTCATCACGGCGTAGTTCATGACCAGCGGCAAGCCGTAGATGAAGCCTTCCTCGGCGATCGCCTTGGTCTGCTCCAGACTCGGCGCGGCCACGCCCTTGGCCATATCCGCCTTGTCGGCCTGCGCGATCGGATCGTTTTTGCCCGCACACCCCGCGAAAAGCGTTGAACCCACGACGACGACCGCCGCAGCCATGGTCCAGCCCCTGTTAGACATCCTGTTCATTTTCACCTCGTTGGTTTTGTGCAAGCTGGCGTCGTGAGTGTTCATGTCCAAGGTTAAATACCAGGCATGACACTTGAAGCACTCTTGGATTTTTCTCAGTAGCGCCAAGTCATGTTGGCGGTCAGGGCTTGAATCCAGGCGTTGTCGAACTCGCCTGATACACGATCGCCAGACAGCGTTTTTTGCTGATCGACTGGCATGTCCCCCATCCACACCGTGACCCAACTGAAATTCACGTCTGTCTCTTTATTCAGCGAATAAGTAAAGCCTGTGGCGAAGCGCCAGGCGGCGCCCATGGGCACGGTGGGCGTACGATCACCATCGGACACCGCGGAGGTGTCATAGGCGATACCGAAATCCCAGATCCAGTCCTGGTTCATCTGGTATTGAGCGCCAAGCGCCAATTGATACGTGTCTTTGTAATGCGCATCGATCGAGGCGGCCCTTGAGCCGGCTCTGGAAGTGTCTACGTCAATGCCGATGTCGCCGAATTTCGACCAATCCTGCCAATTGACTGTGGCCAGAACAGCCCATTGCGAATCCAGTTGCTGGTACAGGCTGAGGGTCGCCGTTTGCGGCACTTTCAGGTCGATCTTGGTGTTGAGGTTGTTGAGGCGGCTCACCAACGGAGCACTGCTGTGCACATCCAGGCGATCCTCGAAATCGAGGTCTACCTGACTGGTGTAAGCCAGGCCAATCCGGGTACCGGGCTGTGGGGCATAGATCACGCCTGCGTTGGCGCCGTAACCCCATGTGCTGTCCCGGTATTTGTATTGGCCGTCACCCCGTTGTGTCAGTCCGAGTGGCGCCTGATCGATGGCGGCTTCGCTCTTGAGCATCCCGTACATGGCTTTGAGTCCGACGCCGACGGACCATTGATCGTTGAAGCGATAGGCGACACTGGGTACCAGTGACAGTCCCGCAATGCTCGCGTTCTGCACGAAATAACGGCCGGACCAGTCGTTGTCATAGTTTTCAGCGAGGCCGAAATCGCCATAGGAGCCGAAACCGACGGACCACCGATCATCCAGTTGATGGCTGATGAAGAAACTGCCACCCGGTATGGGATCGAGCGCGTTACCGCTGCCAGTGCCCGGCGTATTGGTTTCACTGTCCCGATCGAACGATAAGTCACCAAAAAGAACCTGAGCGCCAGCGGAGATCTGTGTTCCGCTGAGGTAACTCAAGCCTGCGGGGTTGCTGGCGATGGTCGAAGGGCCTTGTGCCCGGGCCGCTGCACCGGCATTGGCCAGTCCGACGTTGTCGGTGGCGGTTTCGTACAACATCAGGCCACCGGCAACACTGCGGCCACTGGTCAAGAGTGTCAGCGCACCAAGAACAGTAATCGACAACACACTTCTATTTAACGGCATGAAATCCCTCTCTACCAGATCACTCAATCGATATCGCTTGGATCGCCCCAAGGCCAGGGCATCGTCTTTTACTCGTGTGGCCTTCTTGAGTGTCTGCGCGGAACTCCACCCGCAGGTGCAACTAATCGCCAACCTCATGAACAGCACAAAAAACCGAAGATCAGCTTTGCAATCAGCCGGTTGTTGCGTTCACTTTACGGCAATCATCAGAAAGGCACCTTGCATTTTCGGACAGTGCGCGCGGTATCGCGGGGGTATGGAAATCGGCGAATCAACCCTCAATGGAGGCTACCCCAGCCCATTTCTCCACTGCTGTGGCGACGTATTGGTCCACGTTTTGAATGCACGGGAGAAGGCGTTTGGATCCTGGTATTGAAGGGTCTGAGAGATTGTGGATATCGGCAAATCCGTATCTTTCAAGAGCTGCCGCGCGAAGTTGCTTCTGGAATCGGTGATCAGTTCTTTAAGGTGAGAACCTTCCGCATCCAGCCGGCGTCGCAGCGTTCTTTCATTCAATGAGAATTGACTGGCGATGTACTTGGAGTTTGCCTGGCCTTTCAATAATAGAGCGTATGCCTGGCTCTTTATTTGTTCTGACATCGTCAAAGGTGACGTGGCGGTCGCAATAGCCAGTTTAAGCAGATGGTGTAAGCGTGGATTCGCCGTGCATTGAATTTGCCGCAGTTGCTGATTGTTTATTACAAGCCCGGAGATACTTGCATTGAACTGAATGTCACAGCGAAATTTTCTGACGTACGGGGTGATATCTGATGGCTTGCGATATGAAAACTGCACACGAACGGGTGTCCAGTTAGCGCCTAACAATGTCCGCAACATTTGCAGGCCAACCATGACGGCAGTGTCGACAAGTAATGATTGATTGGGCAGGTCGTGGCGATAAATGACATATCCCAACAGACTGTGTTGGCCCGCCAAGGGAAGCAGGAGTGGGGTCGCGCCACGATCATAGAGACTTGCATGCCCGACCAGGTCGTTTAATGCATCGCCTGGTGAAGTCGCGAGGCGCATGAGCTGGCCCACCGGACCCAAATCATCCAGTGCACAACGCTCACCTATCAGTAAGCCAATATGGGGGCAATCGGTGTGTTCGAATGCAGCTTTGAATAGGTGAGCAGCGTCCATATAGGTGAGGTGCCGGTCTTCACTGACGAATTGCTCTAAACTCAGGCCTGCTTTCTGGAATACTCTCTGCGAGGAACCACCTATGAAATCAACTACTTGCGGGAGACTGCGAAATGGACTCGTGCTGATTTCTCCTGGGCCACTCATTTTTAAAGACGATTGTTTTTTGGGCATATTAGTTCGCAATCATTCCTGATATTGAAATTGGACGAGCGGGCTCAGACCATTGCTTTCCGTAAAAAATGGTCATTGTAAAATACGCCACTCCAATGCGGTCGCAAGACTCTCTGACCTTTAGATAGTATCTCAAAGCCATCATCTCGAATACGTTATAAAATGTGCAAGAAGGTCTTGCTCTCCGTCATCGGCGGTAATGAGCCCTTGAAAACAGTTAGTTGCAGGAAAGGGTTGATTACAAGCGTTCCCGGGTATGCCTTGGACCTGCGGCGTGACCGGGTATAGGTCGCCATGCACCATCGCGGCGCATGCTTCAGCTTGCTGCAATCACTAACGCCATCGCCCACTGTTCCTTTCGAAAACCGACCTGTGCATGTCGGTAACAAGCAAGTTGCCGTTTTCGGCCATTCCCTCCCAAAAACGCTACCTTATTGCTCACTGCCAATGAGTAGAGCGGTTGACCACATCGCCTTCGCTTTTAACCTTACCCCTTGCGACCATCGGGATAGAGACATCGGAGTGTCGTTTTTTGAACGCATGGAAGGATTCATTGAAGTCAGGTGTGAGTTTTGCAAGTAAATACAGATAGCTCGCTGGACGAGCAATAAAAAGAGCCTGCGCCTGAGGCCGTTTACCCGCTTTGTGTGAGGAGATACCGCGATGACGACGTTCAACTCCGGGGCCCAACCCCAGAACCGTGCGCCTCAATCCATCGGCTTTCTGCTGCTGGACAATTTCACGCTGATTTCCCTGGCGTCCGCAGTGGAACCCCTGCGCATGGCGAATCAGTTATCCGGCCGCGAGCTGTATCGCTGGACCACGCTCACCGTCGATGGCGGTCAAGTCTGGGCCAGTGACGGTCTGCAGATCACGCCTGACGCCGCCATGCACAAAGCGCCGCCGCTCGACATTGTGATTGTCTGTGGCGGGATCGGCATTCAACGCACGGTGACCCGCGCACACGTGTCGTGGCTGCAGAGCCAGGCACGTCAGTCCAAACGCCTGGGCGCGGTGTGCACCGGCAGTTGGGCGCTGGCTGGTGCCGGCCTGCTGGACGGGTTCGACTGCAGTGTGCACTGGGAGTGCCTGGCGGCGATGCAGGAAGCCTTTCCTCGGGTGACCATGAGCACCCGGCTGTTTACCCTCGACCGGAACCGCTTCACCAGCTCGGGCGGCACTGCGCCGCTGGACATGATGCTGCACCTGATCAGCCGTGATCATGGGCGTGAACTGTCGGCCGCCATTTCGGAAATGTTCGTCTACGAGCGCATCCGCAACGAGCAGGATCACCAGCGTGTGCCACTCAAGCACATGCTCGGCACCAACCAGCCGAAGTTGCAGGAAATCGTGGCGTTGATGGATGCCAACCTTGAAGAGCCGATCGACCTCGACGAACTGGCGGTGTACGTCGCCGTTTCGCGACGTCAGCTGGAGCGGCTATTCCAGAAGTACCTGCACTGCTCACCGTCGCGCTATTACCTCAAGCTGCGTCTGATCCGCGCGCGGCAATTGCTCAAGCAAACGCCGATGTCGATCATCGAAGTGGCGTCGGTCTGTGGTTTCGTGTCCACGCCGCACTTCTCCAAGTGCTACCGCGAGTACTACGGTATTCCGCCGCGTGACGAGCGCGTAGGGTCCAACACCACCCAACAAGTCGCGATGACGCCGCTGCCGCAAGCGCTGGTGCTGTCGCCGTTGTCCGGACCGTTGTCGGCGCTGAGCCAGGCGCGCAATGAGTCGACGTTTGCCAGCGTAAGGATTTAGACCGAGGCGTTATCAAAAGATCGCAGCCTTCGGCAGCTCCTACAGGGGAACGCGTGCACCACCAAACAACGAGGTCGAGCGTTAGCTCACCTCGCGGTGCTGTTGCGGTGCACGCCCCCTCGTGAGGCCGAGCGCAGGTTCTGCGCAGTGGGCAACCCGGCATGGATGCCGGGTTAGCCGCCGCCGGCCATGGATGGCCGATGGCGGCGGGCCCTGTAGGAGCGAGCTTGCTCGCGAAAAACCTGAGAGCACCGCGGGGTGTCAGGCTCCCCGCGTCATCGTTGACCTCCATCGCGAGCAAGCTCGCTCCTACAGGCCGGGCGGCGTTCCGTTTTTCCAAGTGACCCGCCGTCAGGGCGGAACCCTAAGTGGCCGTTACCGCAGCAATGAATATGTACACCAGGAAGAAAATGCTCGGCCGTAAGGTCGCCATCGCTGGTAAGTCGGATCGCCGCACCGCAGCTTCTACAGGTATCGGTGTTCCCCGGGATTCCGTGAAGAACCATAAAAAATGGGGGAGTACCTGGTCGATTCCAGATACTCCCCATGGTTCTTAATGTTTTGAGTTGCTCTCGATGAACTTCTCGTAAAACATCTGGAATTTTTCGATTCGCTGATCGATGAACCAGGTCTTGACCGCTTCCACCATTGGCGGAGGGCCGCACAGGTAAATATCGAATGGATCAGCCTCAAACGCATTTCGGTCAAAGTGATCAGGAATCCATCCGGTTTTCCCTTTCCACTGCTCCGATGGCCTCGACACGATGAGGTGGTAGTCGAAATCCACGATACGTTCGCGATAGTCCGCCAGCCGTTGGGTTTCGCACAGGTCATTGTCCTGAGTGACACCATAGAACAGTTGGATCGGGTGCCCACAACCACCTTTTTCCGCGATGTTATCCAGCATCCCAAGGAAAGCCGACAGGCCGGTTCCTCCTGCGACCAGCACCAGAGGCTTGGTCACCTGGCGTAGATAAAAGCTACCCAAGGGGGCTTCGAACTCGATGATTTGACCGGGTTGGCAATGCTCACGAATGAAGTTGCTCATCACGCCGTCTGGCAGGAGGCGGATGAGAAATTGAAGCTGGTTAGTGGGATGGGGTCGGTTGGCAAAAGAATAGGAGCGCCACTCACTGGTTCCAGGCACATGCAGTCGTGCGTATTGCCCCGGAAGAAAATCCAGTTGCAGCGGGCTGGCGCTAGCGTCGATATGAAGGATCGCGGTAGTGGCTGAAACCTGCTCCACACGGGTAATCACCGCTTGCAACAATTGAGTTGCCCCAGCGTTGCACAAGCTCGAATCGAAATCGAAATAGAACGACGCATCCGATTGCACTCGGGTCTGGCAAGAGAGCATCTTGCGTTGCTCCAGATCGTGTTCGGACAACGCCTCGTCATCGACATAATCTTGAGTGTATTGACCTGATTCGCAGCGCCCCTGACAGGTGCCGCAGACACCTTCGCGACAATCCAGCGGGAGGTTCACGCCATTGCGTAGCGCAGCGTCGAGCAACAACTCGTTTGGCTTGACCTCGAAGAACGAGGTCTTGCCGTCAGCGAAGCTGAAAGCGACTTTATGGTTCATGACAGCGTGCTCCGCAGGTCACAGGTGATAGAAATCAAGCACTGAGTTGATGGTGTCGTTGAGCAGCACGATGTGCTTGCGAGTGATCTTCCAGCTGTCTGCGACCGCTTTAAGGTGGTAAGTCACATGGCCGTAGAACTGCTCGGACAACCCCTGTCGGGTATACAGGGTGACCCAGGCTGCCTTGACCTCGAGCAAGCCGTTATCGAGCTCCTTGATTCGCACATTGCTGATCTGATGCAGGGTGCGCGGCATCGGGTTTGACGCCGCCGATTTACCCGTGCGCAGACGAAACACCCGGTCTTCAAGGCCGGAGCGGTTCGAGTAGTAAATCAGCGACATGCCGCGCTTGGGGTCGGTGGTGTACACATGCTCCGACTCCCATTGCGGCAGGTGGAATTCACTCTGCTCATCGAAGAGGGCGATGTAGGCGTCCCAATCCTGCTGATCGCACAGTTCGGCTTTGCGGTAGAGGAATTGCTCGATGGAATGTTGTAGTGCGCTCATTTCACACCTCCTTCAACTTCAGGGCTTTTTGTTCCAGACCTTGCAGAAGGAAACGCTGCCAGGATCCATGCTGATTGATGTAGAGCCCCTCATGGGTGAACTCGGTGCCGGTCAATACCGGGTTGATGCCCAGGACCTCGCTGTTGGGGGTGGGGCCTTCGACCCATTTTTCACTGCCGCGGGACACTTCGTTCCAGCGCTCAAGGCGTGCCTGGAAGCCGCGCTGGGCTTCACGAAACTCCACCAGGTCGTCGGGGGTTCCCATACCAGAAACGTTGAAGAAGTCTTCGAACTGACGAATGCGGTTTTCCCGGTCCGCGTCGGACTCACCTTTGACGCCGATGCACTGGCTGGTGATTTCTGTCTTGTTCCAGGCTACCGGGCGCACGATACGCAGCTGCGAGCTGATCTGATCCATAAAGAACAGGCTTGGGTAGATGTTTAGGTTGCGCAGACGGTGCATCATCCACTCAGCCTGCTGCTGGCCGTATTCCTCGACCAGGCGCGGCATGACGCTGGCATAACCGGCGCGCACAGTCGGGTTGGGCATGTCGCTGAACAAGAGGCTGTGGCCATTCTTGAACGAGAACCAGCCGTCGTCGGTTTCGGCATCACCGGCACCCAGTTTGCTGTAGTCCAGCGTGTCGGAGCCGCCACCATTGGCGGCATTGACTTGCTGGCGATGTTGCACCGTGGAGACGTAGTTGTAGTGCACGGTGCTGACGTGATAGCCGTCCAGACCATTTTCGTGCTGCAGTTTCCAGTTGCCGTCGTAGCTATAGGTCGACTTGCCGGGCAGTATTTCCAACTCGCCGGTAGGAGACTGGGCGACCATCATGTCGAAGAACACTTTGGCATCGCCGAGGTAGTCTTCCAGCGAGTCGCTGCCGTTGACGTCCAGGCTGATGAAGACGAAGCCCTTGTAGCTTTCGATCCGGGCTTTCTTCAGGCCGCGGGTGGCCTTGTCGAAGCCTTCCGGGTATTCCCCCGGGGCCTTGACCTTGACCAGGCGGCCGTCACTTTTGTAACACCAGGCGTGGAACGGGCAGGTGAAGGTGGACTGGTTGCCTTTGCTGACGCGAGTCAGCGTCGCGCCCCGATGCTGACAAGCATTGATCAGCGCGTGAAGCTGATTGTTGCCATCGCGGGTGATGATCATGGGCTGACGACCCGCACGCATCGTCAGGAAATCATTGGGGTTGGCGATTTCACTCTCGTGGCAGGCGTAGATCCAGTTCTTCTCGAAGATCAGTTCCATCTCCAGGTCGAACAGTTCCGGCTCTGTGAACATGTCACGGGCGATACGGTATATGCCTTCGGCCGGACGGAAGTCCAGGCAGCCCTGGATGTATTCTTGCCACTGGACAATGCTTCTCGAGTTGTTCATCAGGTACACCCTTTTGTAGTTTTTAGGCTCCCCCCGATTGAAAGCCTTTTTGTGGGGTGCATCTATCCGGATTCGAGGCGATATCTATCCGCTTTTGAGGTGGCACGGCCCGCTCTTTATGGGACATGCATGGCGGGTTTCTTTTGGTTCTTCACGGAACTCCGGGAAACTGTAGGAGCCGGCTTGCCGGCGATGGACTCAAGTACGCCGCGTTTATCCGGTTCACACGCGCTATCGACCATCGCCGCACCGCAGCTCCTACAAGGGAGCGTGCCCACTTTTTTTTGGTTCTTCCCGGGATTGCGTGAAGAACCAAAAAAAATGCTTCCCCCGCCAACGATGTCGGTTACCACGAGCGGTGCTTTGTGCTTTGTGCTTTGTGCTTTGTGCTTTGTGCTTTGTGCATTGCGGCGTCGGGGGGAGATCCGCAAGCCATCGTTCGAATGGCCTCAGGCGCAGGTTCTTTTTATCGCTCGTTCAAATGGATTGGCTCGTGATCGCGGCCCCGAGCCTTGGTATCCGGTCGTGATCCGTGCCCTACCAAAGGACAATGTCGTAGGTAAGGTAGATCCGGTTGCTGTCACGCCCCCGGGAATAATCCGAGCGGTAGACATAGTTGCGAAGGCGCACGCCCAGGCCGTTGAAAGAACCTCCTTGAACGACGTAAGCCAGCTCGGTATCACGCTCCCATTCCTTGACGGTGGTGTCGGATTTACCGTCATTGCCGCTCAGGTAGCGCGTGGAAAAGGTCAAACCAGGCACGCCTGCGGCCGCGAAGTTGTAGCCGTAATTAAGCATCCAGGTCTTCTCGTCTTCCTCAATGAATTTGCCAATGCCAGCGTTACTGAATGAATAGACGGTAGCACCACTGATGAAGGGTAAGCCTGCATCGCCGCTAAGGGTCTGATAGCCACCCCCCATCGTATGGCCCGCGATGGCATACGATAGTTGGCCACTGAGCATGTCGTTGTCGATTTTGCCGTCGAAGGCAGATCCGGTATCAGCGCTATGGAAGTAGCGCAAGTCACTGGTGAGCACTCCACCGGCCAAAGGCAGGTCGTGTTGGATGCCTGCGAAGTTCTGGCGATAAAAGTTATCGAGCTCGCCATAGAAATAGCTCAGACGGATGTCCTTGCCCAATTTATATTCGGCACCGGCGTAGCTGAAATCTCCTGATTTATCCCCACTGAAACCGTCAGGTACGATCGGCATGCTGTCGGTAGAGTCCCGGAGTTTGAAACGGTCCAGGTATCCTCCGGTGACGGTAAGGTTTTCTATGTCGCTGCTGCTTATTTGGGTGCCTTGATAGGTCTGTGGCAACAATCTCGCATCGTTGTAAATCAGCACAGGGGTCTTGGGCAGCAAGGTGCCGTATTTGACGGTGGTCTTTGCAAGCCGTGCTTTTGCTGTAACACCGGCACTGGCAAACTCGTCGGCCGCCCGACCGTCATCATGAACCGGCAATAGTCCGGTACCGCTGCGGCCACGGCCTGAGTCGAGCTTGACTCCAAACAGACCAAGGGCATCAATGCCAAACCCCATCGTCCCTTGTGTAAATCCTGACTGATAGTCCAGCAAGAATCCTTGAGCCCACTCGGTTCGCTCACTTTTTGCGGTTCTCGCTGCTCGTGCGCTCATGCCGTGCTCGTCACGAAAGTTTTCATTGAAATACACATTTCGTAGTTGCAGTTTAAGTTTGCTGTCATCGATAAAGCCTTCGGCGCTGGCACCGGCCATTGGCAACAAACCTAAAACGCAAAACAAAGCCTGACGGGAATGCAAAAAACTCATGGCAAATTACTCATTGTTGTTTTTTAGAGTGCAGGACAGCGCGCGCCTCGCTAGTGAGGCTCGTTGGAAGACGGCATAAGATTTGGGTGAATCAGGTGAACAGGCTGATTGCCCCGGTTAACAAGGCCAGTGCAGTAACCACCAGGGAGGTGAGCACCGCCCATTTGACGGTGGCTTTCTGGAAGTCGCCAATATCGCGGTCGACCATTCCCACCAGCAACAGAGTAGACGCGACCAGTGGGCTCATCAGGTGTACAGGCTGTCCGAGAATAGACGCCCGGGCGATCTCCACGGGATCAATGCCATAAGCTGCGGCCGCATTGGCCAGGATCGGCAATACGCCAAAATAGTAGGCGTCGTTAGACAGCACGAAAGTCAGCGGCATGCTGGTGATCGCAACGACCAGTGGGAACAGGTGCCCCCAGGACGGCGGAATCCAGTCGACGAGGGTTTGGGCCAAGGCGTCGACCATTTTTGTGCCAGAAAAAATCCCGGCAAAAATCCCGGCTGCGAACACCAGCAACACGACGGTCATGGCGTTGCCCGAATGGGCAAGGATGCGTTCTTTCTGAATGTCCAATTGTGGATAGTTGATCATCAGCGCCAGAACGAAGCCGATCAGGAACAAAATCGCGGAGTGCATCAGCCCCGTCACGAGAGCCGCCATCACTGCGGCTACGAGTAGCAGGTTGATGTACGCAAGCTTGGGACGCTTGTGCGGTGTGTCCTCAAGAATCGCCTCGATGTAGCAATCGCCGCCACCACTTTGCAGCTGAACATTGCCGATACGCTTGCGCTCGGCACGGCCCAGCAAAAATGCGCTAAAGACTACCCACATCGCACCACCAATCATGGTCGGTAGCAAAGGCACGAAGTATTTACCCGCATCCAGGCCCAATGCCGCGATCGCGCGAGTCGCGGGGCCGCCCCATGGCGTCATGCCACTCATAATGCTAAGTGACAACATAGCGATGGTCGCTAATATCATCGGGTTCATGCCGATGCGCTTGTACAGCGGCAGCATTGCCGCGCAAGTAATCATGTACGTGGTTGTGCCGTCACCGTCCAAGGCTACAAGCAAGGAGAGGAGGGCAGTGCCAACAGCGATCTTCATTGGGTCACCATTGACTCGCTTCAAAATTTTGCGAATCAGTGGATCGAACAAGCCGGCGTCGATCATCAAGCCAAAGAACAGGATTGCGAATAAAAGGAGTGCGGCTGAAGGGGCGACCATTTTCAGGCCGTCGAGCATCATCTTGCCGGTGGTACCGCCAAATCCGCCAATGACGGCAAATACGATGGGCACAACAGTCAGTGCGACAATGGGCGACAAACGCTTAGTCATTATGAGGAAGGTGAATACGACCACCATGGCTAAGCCAAGGAAAGCGAGCATAGGACGATTCTCTTGTTGTTATCGTTAGAGTGGCTGACGCCGAGGCATACGCCCCCCAACCCGCTAAGCGACACGATCAACGGTGCCTGGCGGGTGGGTTTTGAGTAAAGTCAGGAGTAGGGTAGGAACTATCCGATCTTGGCGTTCTTGACGACTTCCAGGTCTTCCCAGGATTCTTTCTTGGCCAGCGCCTCAGCCGGAACAGGTTTTCCGTCCAGGGTCTGTATCAGCGTTTCCCGGTTGCAAGCATTTTCCGAGATAGAGATCACGACAGTTGCCACAGCATTGCTGGCCAGGCTGGTCAGTGCACGTGCCTCAGACATGAAACGATCGATGCCAATCAGCAAGGCCAAGCCGGCCAACGGAATGTCGTGCATCACGGTCAGCGTAGATGCCAGTGCGACAAAACCGCTGCCGGTCACGCCGGCGGCTCCTTTTGAGGACAACAGCATGATCGCCAACATGGTGATGGTCTGGGTGAGGGTGAGGTCGATGTTGCAGGCTTGGGCAATAAAAATGGCGGCCAGCGACAGATAGATGGCAGTGCCATCCAGGTTGAACGAATAACCAGTCGGCAGCACCAGACCCACCACGCCTTTCCTGCAACCCAAGGCTTCGAGTTTTTCCAGCATGCGTGGCATCACAGGTTCAGTGGAAGAAGTCCCCAGCACCACCAGAAACTCCTCACGGAAGTATCGCAACAGCTTCCAGAGACTGAAGCCATTAGCGCGACAAATGCTTCCCAACACCACGAAAACAAAGAAACCGCAGGCGATGTACAACGTCATGATCAATTTCGCCAGCGAACCAAGCGAAGTGATGCCGTACTGCCCTACCGTGAACGCCAACGCGCCGAAAGCGCCGATGGGTGCAAAACGCATCAGGTAAGAGAAAATCTTGAAGACCATGTGCGACGCTGCTTCAAGAACGTCAAGCACCGGCTTGCCGCGCTCGCCAAGCGAGGACAGGGCAAAGCCAGACAACACCGCAATGAACAGCACCGGCAGTACTTCACCCTTGCTGAATGCACCGATAAAGGTATCGGGGATGATGTGCATGAAAAACTCGACCACCCCAAGCTGTGCAGCCGACTCGGTGTATTGAGTCAATCCCTTGGTGCTCAACTGACTCGGATCAATGTTCATGCCGGCGCCAGGCTTGAACACATAGACCGCGACCAGGCCGATGATCAGGCTGATCACCGTCAACCCAAGAAACAGCAACATGGTCTTGCTGAGCAAGCGACCGAGTGAACGCTTGTCACTCATCCCGGCAATGCCAGTAACGATGGTGCAGAACACGACAGGTGCAATCATCATCTTGATCAGCTTGATGAAGGCATCACCGAGCGGTTTGAGAGCGATAGCTTGCTGAGCCCAGAAATGCCCGACGATTACGCCCAGCAGGACAGCGCAGAGAATCTGGAAATAGAGCGATTTAACAACTTTCATGGCATCACCCATTTTTAGAATTGTGCTGATGCAAAAATGCCAACGACTACCGGGTCTATCCGGCAAGTCGCGCAGAGGCAGTGGCGTAAACGTAACCGGCGAATAGCCTGCGTGCCGTGCGTACGACTGAGGCGCGAATGGTCTCACCCTTGGCACCGGTGTAGGACAACACGACGTCAATTGCGCCGCTTGGATGCTCGATTCGAACATTTTCCAGACGAGGGGTACTGATTCCACCCAGCATCTGCGCGACTACGCTGCCTTCAGTGACGCAAGCGGTGGCCAGGCCGATGGAGCCAGTAATGGCAAGGGCACGGTGGCAGTTGTGCGGCATGAAGTAGCGAACCTGAATCGTGCCACCGGCTTTGGCCGGTGATACCAATACGGGTTTGGGAATGACCTTGTCGCTGACATCACCCAGACCCATTGCGAGGCCTGCTTGAAGTCGCAACGACTCCAGGCGCCGCAAAAATTCCTTGTCGGCGTCCAGTTCGGCCGGGCTTTCATCTCCACGTTTGCCCAACTGGCCAGCTTCGACAAGAAGCATTGGCATTGCCATGTCGATGCAGGTCACAGGAACGTTATCGATCACATCCTGTGTGTTTCCTGTAGGGAAGAGTTTGCCAGTCTTACTGCCGGCGGCATCGAGGAAGGTCAGTTGCACCGGTGCAGCGGTACCCGGCACGCCGTCGATTGCAGTCTCTCCCTCGTAACTGACCTTGCCATCCGGGGTCTGCACTTCGGAATTCACAAATGTCCCTGTGTTCAAATTGCGAATGCGCACGCGAGTACGCTCGCGGGACGCCTTGACCAGACCCTGTTCAATAGCAAACGGACCCACGGCGCACAGCATGTTGCCGCAGTTGGGAGCGGTATCCACCCGACGTTGTGAAACCATCACTTGTACGAACAGATAGTCGACATCCGCATCTGGGTGCAACGAAGGGCTGACAATAGCCACTTTGCTGGTTTGCGGGCTGCCGCCGCCGATGCCGTCGATTTCCAGCTCATGACCTGAGCCCATCAGGTTGAGCAGCAGCTCGTCACGGGCTTCGATGGCTACAGGTAAATCCCAAGCGAGAAATACCGGGCCTTTGGAGGTACCGCCACGCATTAGCACACAGGGAATTCTTTGCATGACACAGACTCTTGGTGATCAATCGGGGTAATTGATGTTCTTGAGGCAAGAGTGTCAGGCTTTAAAAAATGTTTCCAATGCAAATATCGTCGCTATTATTGCGTTTGACGAATGATTAAAGTGGGGTAGATTGCTATCCATCCTCGTTGCTGGCGTGACAAAAAATGGACTATGAGCTTAATGACATACGATCTTTCGTGAAGATTGCCGAACTGGGCAGTTTTCACGAAGCGGCTGATGCCCTGCATCTGTCTCAGCCAGCCTTGAGCCGGCGAATCAAAAAGCTGGAAGAAGGGTTGGGAACCTCATTGCTCGATCGCACAACGCGCAAGGTCAGCCTGACCAGCGTAGGTAGAGATTTTCTGCCTAAGGCACGGCGATTACTGGACGATTTCGATGAGTCGATTCTCAATATCCGCGAGCTCGCGGAACGTCAAATTGGCAGGGTGACCCTGGCGTGTATTCCGACTGCCGCATTCTACTTTCTGCCTTCGGTGATCCGCCTGTACAACGAGCGCTATCCTAAAATTCGAATCCGATTGCTGGACCTTAGTGCGAATGAAGGCCTTGAGGCAGTCCTGCGGGGCGAAGCCGATTTCGGCATCAATATGATGAGCGGCCAGCACCCGGATATCGAGTTCGTGCCATTAGTGAATGAACCTTTTGTGTTGGCCTGCAGGCGTGATCATGAGTTGGCTGAACGTAGCTCGGTGACCTGGTCTGAACTCAGCGATTATCGTCTTATCGGCGTGGGTCGCCTGAGCGGAAACCGTATGCTGCTGGATCACGCTTTATCAGGCTTGAGCTGGCGCCCACAGTGGTTCTACGAGGTACAGCACTTGTCCACTTCTCTGGGCCTGGTAGAGGCTGGGCTCGGCGTATCGGCGATGCCAAGTCTGGCAATGCCTGCCGGGGATCACCCAACGCTGGTAAGCGTCCCTTTGATAGAGCCTGTGGTGAATCGATCGCTGGGATTGGTTTACCGTCGGGGGGCATCACTATCCCCCGCAGCGGAGAAATTCGTTTCAATACTGCTCGAACAATGGCCGCAATGAGGGATCGGCGGTTTTTATAGCAAGCGTCGTCGAGCAGACTTCACTGGTGAGTGGATGGGCTTCACCCTCCCATTAACCCCGTCCTGTCAATGGCCGGGGTTTTGGGGAAGGGCTGGGCAGGTTTTACTCGACGGCCTTGACCATGTCTTCGATGACCTTCTTGGCGTCACCGAACACCATCATGGTCTTGTCCAGGTAGAACAGCTCGTTGTCCAGACCGGCATAGCCGCTGGCCATCGAGCGCTTGTTGACGATGATGG
>NZ_JAHBDJ010000067.1:0-7843 GCF_019956375.1 Pseudomonas sp. GL-R-19
AATGTGACACGTGATGAGAGTGAAGTTCACAGTACCGCGACGAACGTGCCCGCCTGAAAAGCCTGTAGTGGCTGCAAACTCCCGGCAATTCCCCGCGCTTGACGCCTCTCGACCGTTCGTCCTTAAAACCCCCGTATTTGTTGGGCAAAGTCCGATTTTGCAGGAGGTCATGACATGTCATGACGGATTTTTGCGCGGTGGTTGTGACAGTACGTGGAGCGAAAACGCCAGCTATCGAGCCAGGGGGAAGTGTCGGGTATTGGCCGTTTTGTGCCTGTCACGACCGGCTGAAAACGACCCGATATAGCCATTGGTGACTGCTAAGGATTTCAAGAAAGCCACTACTCGCAAACATCATATTGGAGGGGCGCCCCCCTGATGAGACCGCCATTTTTCAGTTGATTGATCAGTTGCCCGCTGGCAAAGGCAGGTTGATGCCTTCTTTTTTCAGGGGGGCACGCACGTATTGGAATTTCTGGTACTGCGACAGCTCGATCGGCGCCTCGTAACCCATGCTTTGCAATTTGCGTGGCGGGTAATCGACGCAGGTTTTCATCAGCTTCATGATCGCGCCCGTAATCGGCACCATTGTCCAGGTGCGCTCGGTAAAGTTGTTCATGAAAAGGTCATAGCGCTCTTGCGGGTCTTGCCACAAGTCAAAGACTTGCGGCACGGTGGCCACATATTTTAGTGCGCCTTTCAATCCCAGGTTAGTGTCTACGGCCAGGCCGCCGGTTGGCGCGCCATCAAATCCAAGTCGCCGAGAGTCTCGTGATTTTTCGTGCCTTCATCGTGTTGGCAACCGGGTGATGAGTGCACAATCACATGGACCCTTGGTGCATTGACCACCGAGTAATTAGCCTAGGTACTGCGTACAGAATCATTCCCCCCTGACTGCATGACCATGCACAAGTTAAGGCGCAGGGTAGAGTCTAGTGCGGTTTTCCAGTTGAACGGGTAATTACCCGACTGCATCTACTGTTCTTTCTGAACACGGTTCAAAAACCTGATCTACGCTCAACTTGCGCTAGGGCTAACCCTCAGCCTTACAGTAGCGATGCAATTGTCCAATTCTCTCCCCCTGAGAAAGGAACTGTTAATGAACAAAGGTTTTCAGCTTGCTCGCTTTATTGCCTTGGCGATGGTCTGGTCTGAATCTGGCGTCGCTGCCGATAGCCAGGCAGAGCTAGCCAAACAATCCCTGAATCCGGTCGCCGCGCTATACAGTTTGCCGATTCAATATAACTGGAACCAAAAACTCGGCCCCAGCGGTGAGGGGTATCAGAGCGTTACCAACATCCAGCCGGTGCTGCCTTTCAGTCTCAACGAGGAGTGGAATCTGATTTCCCGCACCATCCTGCCCGTCATCGATCAGCATGGCCTGGTGCCCGGCGGGGTTGCCGATAAATCAGGTGTGGGAGACGTCACTCAAAGCTTCTTTTTTTCACCCAAACAGGAAACCGCCAACGGCTGGATCTGGGGAGCAGGCCCAGCCATATTGGTGCCCACCGGCAGCGACGAACTGCTGAGTAGCGAGCAATGGGGATTGGGCCCTACAGTGGTGGCGCTCAAGCAACATGACGGCTGGACCCGCGGTATTCTTGCCAACCACATCTGGTCGCTGGAAAACAGCCCGCCGGATGACAAGGACAAGGTCAACCAGACGTTCCTGCAACCCTTCTTCAGCTACACCACTCATACCTACACCACCTTCGGTATCAATACCGAGTCCACCTACGATTGGCAAACCCGGGAGTGGTCTGTGCCGATCAACTTGTTCGTCACTCAGTTGTTCAAAGTGGGCCATCAACCCATGACCCTGCAAGCCGGCCCGCGTTACTGGGCCGACAGCCCGGAAGATGGACCCGAAGGCTGGGGGGTTCGGGTAGCGTTTACGCTGTTGTTTCCTAAATGAATGCAACGCTGTAGGGCTATTGAGTCAGGAGTGCTCGGGATATTCCTTGCTTTTCGGAGCCAGGCAAAACCCAAAGCTTTTGCATTCCTACTTCGTTACCCCGTTGAGCAGCACCCCATACGACTGAAGAAACTCTACCGTCCCGTGGAAGATCAAGCCTACACCCATCGCCGAAACGAAAAAACCGACGATCCGGGTCGCGGCGTCGATGCCTCGCGGGCCAATCTTTTTGAGGATGGTATTGGCGTAAGCCAAAGACAGATAGGTGACGAACATGGTGGCGCAGATCGCCAGTGCTACCACGGCAAAGTGCAGTATGGCGCGGTCGGTATCCTTAATGGTGCTAGTCAGGCCAATCACTGTGGCGATGGCACCGGGGCCGAACATGATCGGCATGGCCATGGGTATGAAGGATACGTCCTGGTCACTTTTGCCACCGTTTGGAATCAGGTTGCTGTTGGGCGATGGGGCAAAAAGTTCGAAGCCGATGCGCATCAGAATTACCCCGCCGACTACCCGAATCATACTCAGGGGAACCTCGAACAAACGCAGCAGCAGGTTGCCGAAAATCAGAAAGAAAAACATCAGTAGTAGCGCATAAAGGCAGGCCTTGCGTGCCACGTGACGCTGCTCGGGGACGCCTTTGTCTTGCAGCAGACCCAGGAAAACCGGGATGGCCTCAAGTGGATTGATGATTGCCAGCAGGGTGGTGAACATGCCGAAAAACAGGGTGAGATACGCATTCATTGATGACCCGCCAATTGCGTTGTGTACCGACTCACCATAGCTGATCAAGAACAGTTCGCCTCAATCATTGCCGTAAAACCCAAGAGATGGGGGGAGTGGAAGTTTACAGAGAGGCATAAAATGGATGAAGGCAGAATTGGGCGATGGATATTGTTTACCATGCTCAAAGGCAAGCCCATTAGCGCCGAGGATGCCTCAAAAATCATCGGTTTTTTGAAATCACACCACTCATGTATTGATTTAAATCGCGCAGATCTTGAATGCTCCATGAGTGCGGCGATAGCTTTACACCATTCTCCCGCAAAGTTTTTGGAATCAAGTCTCCATTTGGACGAAGTATTATCGATGATACAATCACGCCCGGATAATCATTCAATCGTTTTTTGAAAACGGATGTTGTTAGATCAGGTGCAGGAGGATTGCTTTTATTAGCCAATGGTCCTGTTGCTTTGAGATCCATTCCGTGGCACATGGTGCATCGCTGTACATAGAGATTTTTTCCATTAACATTATCCGCGAAGGATAATGATGTTTGAATTAGCGATAAAATTCCTAGTGAAGCGATGAATGATATTTTCATTGTTTTTATCTTCCTTGATGGATCAGCAGCGTTTGCAGGCATTTGGCGCTGATGCCAGATGTGCAACGGGTGATCCGGTTAATGCGTGTGAGAGCGTTCACAGGGGCGCTTTCAAAAAGCGCTGTTCATGATCAGGCTCCGGCAACAGGCACGTGTCGTATTTCCCGAAGAGCCGATAACGATTGAGCGCAATGCGGTCGTATGCCCAATTTCGAAGTTTGCGAGGGACGATGCGCAACAGGTTCACGGGGCGCCAGAGTGCGGAAAACTGGGCGATGATTTCGAAAAATGCATCCGAACGGTCCCAGTAGTATCGGTCGCGGATCACCGCCATGGTGTCGAATTGATCCATGGGCAAACCTGCCCACGCGAGCAGAGCCTGCCCCTCGGGTGACTGAACCGCCGCCAACCGCACTCGCCGCTGGCGGTCATGGCGAATCAAGAACCTCACCCAGCCATTGCACAGCTTGCAGACACCGTCGAACAGGACCACCGTCTCTCCTGGTTTGAGCAGTGGCGCGGGTGAGGGGCGGATTTGCGAGGCTGGCATAAGCGTGGGTCCAAGGGCGCCTGGTTATCCCGGATCATAACCGCGTGCCAGCGTTAAAGTCTGCATTTGGCTGTGGATTCAACCGGTCGATGCAACACAACTGAATTCTGTGTAAGCAGAAGGCGTATTGCCGCAGTCCTCAGTCAACTGTGGAAAGGCCATGCTTGTGTGCATAGGCGTACAGATCTACGCGGTTCGTCAGGCCCAGCTTGCTGTAGATCGATGTTAAATGGTTGCGTAGCGTGTGCTCGCTGATATGCAGCTTCTCGGCCACCAACTTGCCAGGGGCTGAGGGGTCGCTGGCCAGCGATGCAATGGTTTGCTGCTCGCGGCGCGTTAGCTTGGCGATTTTTTGTTGCTCCGGGCCTATATCGCGCTCGGCTTTCTTGCGCGCCAGTTCAAGGAAGATACGGCTGGTCGCATTGCGGTCAATCCAGAGTTCGCCGTCATGCACTTTTTCTATGGCTTTGAGCAATGTCGATGCGGAGGCCGACTCCCGCTTGTCCACCACGCCACGTGCGCCCGCCAGCACCGCTTTGTCATGCAGCGTCACGTCGCTCGACCCTGTCACTACCAGAATCCTGGCGCTGGTCTGGCTGTGCAAGTCAGCCAGCGACTCGATACAGTCCTCGCCGTCCAGGTCCAGCACCACTACATCTGGCGTGTATTGGTGCAGCGAAAGCAGGTATTGCGCCACCGACGACACCGAACCCGCCAGCATCAATCTCGGTTGAGCGCTTTCCACCAGACGCTCAAGACCCCAGGCCACGAGCGGTAGTGCTACTAACAGGACTTGAATTGGCATGCAGGTCGCTGCCTCTTTAGACGGGTTGTGTTAGCTGATCATGATAGCAATCGTTGCAGCCTGTAGCTTTTTTCTATAGCGCTTCAGGTCCCCCCTCCCATGACATTTGTCCCGTAAAGCCCTGTTTTCATGGCTGATTGACTCCCAGAAAAAAGGGATAGCGCTCCCATGTATAAAACAGCGGTCGTTTTTAGACTGCAACCATGAAAGGCACATACCGAGTTGAGCCCCGTGAGCAAGTCACCCTGTCGCTGCAACTGATCGGCGGGGGCAACGGTGTCACCCGTGACATCAGCGCCTCCGGTTTGTATTTCGAAACCGATAGTGAGCTGCAGGTGGGTAGTTTGATTGACTTCGAGATCGAGCTCGACACTCCCGGCGGCCCCATGAAGTTCAAGGCTCAAGGACAAATTGTGCGCATTGAGCCACTGGGCGGCAGGACCGGGGCGGGCGTGAAGCTGCTGGCCAGCCGGCTGGTGCCGGTGGAATGAGGTTTTCGTGGGTTGAGGAAGAAGCGGCTTGTGGCTGTTAGCGGCCCACGGCGGTTTTTTGCTCAGGGTGAAATTCTTGGGAGAAAGACATGGCGAGCACTACAACTACAAGCGGCGGAACCGTTACCTCGTTTTCCAACACGCCGCAGGGGAAGGATGACCTCTTCACCACCACTGAAAATCTGTTGGGGGTCGTGTATTGGGACGTCATGTCCAATGACCTCGGTGGCAACGCGAAGACACTCTGGTCACTCGACAACGCGGACAGTCTTTCTACTGTCACCAAGGTTTATGCTCCGGCCGACCTCCTGGCCCAGGATACGGCGAGGGCTGAGGCGACGAGTTCTGACACCAGCGAGAACGGTGCAAAAATCTGGATCACCTCGGACGGCAAGGTCGGCTACGACGCCGCTACTTTTTCAGATGCTTTCAAGGCACAACTCCAGGCGCTGGCTACTGGCGAGCTCCTGACGGACAGCTTTACCTATGCGATTCGTCTCGGCAACGGAACGCTCAGTTGGGCCACTGCGACGGTACAGTTTTCGGGCGTGAATGATGGTATGACGATCAGCCTTGGCGCGCAGGCCGGCACGGTGACCGAAGACGCTGGGACCACTGCGAGCACGACCGATTCGCTGACGGCCAGCGGCACGATTACCTTCAATGACGTCGACCTGAGTGACACGCACATGGCGACGTTCGCGCCGGCGGCGGGCAACTCTACTTATCTTGGTACGTTCGTGCTCTCGCCGGTAAGCGAAGCCGCGAACGCGGCCAACGGTTCGGTACAATGGACGTATAACCTGAACAATGCGGCGGCGCAGTACCTGGCCCAGGGACAGACAGTCACCGAAACTTACCTGGTCACCATCAGCGATGGTCATGGTTCGTCGGTAACGCAGAATGTGACCATCACTATCACCGGCACCAATGACGCGCCGACGGTGACGGCGGCAGAAATCGAAAGCGGGGCGGTGACCGAAGACGGCACCCTGCTGGCCAGCGGCAGCTTCGCCTTCGGCGACGTGGACCTGGCCGATGACGCCCATGTGGCCAGCGTGAGTGCGCCGTCCGGGGCGCTGGGTGCGCTGGTGGCCACTGTCAGCAATGAGAGCACCGGTGACGCGGCGGGCAGCGTGGGCTGGAGCTATACGCTGAACAACAGCGCGGCGCAGTACCTGGCCGAAGGGCAGATCAAGACCGAAGTGTTCACGGTGACGCTGACCGACGATTTCGGGGCGGCGGTGACCAAGAATGTAACGATCACCCTGACCGGGACCAACGACCGGCCGACGCTGACCATCACCGACCCGACCGGGGCGATGAACGAAGGCAACGGCGCGGCCACGCTGAGCGACAGCGGCGCGCTGAGCTTCGCTGATCTGGACAGCAACGACGTCGTCACGGTCAGCCAGAGCGCCAACCACGACCTCGTCTGGAGCGGCGGCACCCTCGGTGCGGCGCAAGCCGCGGCGCTGGTGGCTGGTTTCGCGGTCGATCAGGCCGGCTGGACCTACAGCAGCAACCAGAACCTGGACTTCCTGAGCGCCGGTGAAACCATCAGCTTCTCCTACACCGTGGTGGCGACTGACGACAGCGGCACGGGCAATGCGATCTCAACAGCGCAAACGGTGACGATCACCCTGACCGGGACCAATGACGCGCCCGTGCTCAGCTTCGCGACGGGCAACGCTGCCGGCACGGTGCAGGAAGACACCACGCTCAGCGTCAGCGGCCAGTTCAGTTCGGCCGACATCGATCACGATGCCACGGCCACCTGGAGCATCAATGGATCGCCAACCGGTACCTACGGATCGATCGCCGTCGACACCACCGGCCAGTGGATCTACACGCTGGCCAATGGCACCAATGGGGTCGCCAGTGCGGTGCAGGCGCTGAAGGCCGGCGAGAGTCACAATGACGTGTTCACGGTACAGGTCAGCGACGGCCTGGGCGGTGTGGCCACCCAACTGGTGACGATCACCGTCACCGGCAGCAACGACGCGCCCGTGCTCAGCTTCGCGACGGGCAATGCGGCCGGCGCGGTGCAGGAAGACACCACGCTCAGCGTCAGCGGCCAGTTCAGCGCGGCCGACATCGATCACGATGCCACGGCCACCTGGAGCATTGCGGGTACGAATACGGGCACCTACGGCGCGATCGCGGTGGACAGCACCGGCCAGTGGACCTACACGCTGGCCAATGGCACCAATGGGGTTGCCAGTGCGGTGCAGTCGCTGAAGGCGGGCGAGAGTCATAATGACGTGTTCACGGTACAGGTCAGCGACGGCCTGGGCGGCGTGGCCACCCAACTGGTGACCGTCACCGTCACCGGCAGCAACGACGCGCCCGTGCTCAGCTTCGCGACGGGCAATGCGGCCGGCGCGGTGCAGGAAGACACCACGCTCAGCGTGAACGGCCAGTTCAGCTCGGCCGACATCGATCATGACGCCACGGCGACCTGGAGCATTGCGGGTACGAATACGGGCACCTACGGCGCGATCGCGGTGGACAGCACCGGCCAGTGGACCTACACGCTGGCCAATGGCACCGATGGGGTTGCCAGTGCGGTGCAGTCGCTGAAGGCCGGCGAGAGTCACAATGACGTGTTCACGGTACAGGTCAGCGACGGCCTGGGCGGCGTGGCCACCCAACTGGTGACCGTCACCGTCACCGGCAGCAACGACGCGCCCGTGCTCAGCTTCGCGACGGGCAATGCGGCCGGCGCGGTGCAGGAAGACACCACGCTCAGCGT
>NZ_JAHBDJ010000068.1:0-6554 GCF_019956375.1 Pseudomonas sp. GL-R-19
CCGCCGAACCTGTAGGAGCGAGCCTGCTCGCGATGGCGATGTGTCAGGCAATTCAATGTCGACTGATACGGCCTCATCGCGAGCAGGCTCGCTCCTACAGGGATCAGCGGCGTTGCAGGAGGCCGCGCAGGGCAAGAGCGGCGGGGACACCCAGCCCCACCCAGCTCAACGAGTCCCAAACACCATCCCCGAGCAACGCGGCAAACAACCCTGTCGCGCTGAGCACCGCAATGACGGTCGGAATGACGAAGACTTTCCAGAAGTTCGACTGCCGGGGCTTCATGCCACGCTCTCCGCTTTTTCCAGCACAGGCCTTGCAGCCTTGCGCCGCACCACCCACAGGTAGACCCCGCTGCCGAGCACGATGATGGTCAGCACATCGAGGGTCGCCCAGAGGATCTTCATCGGCATGCCGCCGTAGTCACCGAAGTGCAGCGGCTGCGACATGCCCATGGCGTCCATGTACCACGGTCGTTCGGCCACGGCGGTGACTTGCAGGGTGCTGGCGTCGATCAGTACCGGCGTCAACAGGTGCGAGGTCAGGTGCGTGCTGCCTTTCATGAACACCGCGTAATGGTGCTCGCTGGAGAATCGTGTGCCGGGAAAGGCGATGAAGTCCGGCTGCATGCCCGGCGCGACATCCTTGGCGATATCGAGCAAGCGGGTGGCCGGCGCGCGTTGCGTCAGCGGTGGCGCATCGCGGTACGGCGCGACCATCGCGCTCAGGCTGTCATTGCGCCAGGCGGCGATGATCAGGTCGGCACAGGCACTGATCACGCCGGTCACGCCGACCACCAGGGCCCAGGTCAACGTCACCACACCGATCAGGTTATGCAGGTCGAGCCAGCGCAGGCGCGTGGATTTGTCCTGGCGCACGGTGGCGAATTTCAAGCGGCGCATGAACGGCAAGTACAACACCGTGCCGGAAACGATCGCCACCACGAACAGAATCCCCATGAACGCCAGCAACAACTTGCCCGGTAGCCCGGCGAACATGTCTACATGCAGGCGCAGCATGGTCATCATGAAACCGCCGTTGGCCGATGGCGTCTCCAGCGCTTCGCCGGTACGGGCGTCGAGCAAGAAGGTGTGGGACGAGTTCGGCTCGGTGCCCGCGGTCGCGGCCATGATGGTCAGCACCGCGTTGGGCTCATCGTCCTCGAAGCCGAAATACTGCATGACTTCACCGGGGCGATGCTTCTCGGCGGCTTCCACCAATTGCTGCAAATCCAGGTGCGGGGTGTCCGCCGGCATTTCCTTCACTTCAGGCGCATCGCCCAGCAAGTGGTCGATCTCGTGGTGGAAGATCAACGGCAGGCCGGTCAGTGCCAGCAGCAACAGGAACACCGTACAAATCAGGCTGGTCCAGGTGTGGATCGCGGACCAGCGGCGAATTGTTTTACTTTTCATTTCATAGCCTTCAGAAAAACCAAAGCCGTCCACGACGGACGGCCTGGTCATAGGGCGTGTCAGCTCAAAGCGTTACCACTTGTAGGTTGCACTTGCGACGACACTGCGCTGGTCGCCGTAGTAGCAGTAGAAGCTGTCGCAAGTCGAGATGTAGTCCTTGTCGAACAGGTTGGTCGCGTTAACAGCCAGCGAAGCGCCTTTGAGGCTGTTGTCCAGGCGACCGAGGTCGTAGTGAACCACCGCGTCGAACACCGTGTAGGCGCCGGCCTTGCCCAGCCAGGTATTGGCCTGGTCGCCGTAGGTGTTGCCGGTGTAGCGCGCGCCAGCGCCGATGCCGAAGCCATTCAGCACGCCGTTGTGCCAGGTGTAGTCGCCCCACACCGACGCTTGCTGGTTAGGCATCAATTGCAGGCGATTGCCCTTGTAAATGCCTTCTTGCACTTCGGATTTGGCCAGGGTGTAAGCAGCAGTGACCTTGAGGTTTTCGGTCACGTCGGAAACGGCTTCCAGCTCCAGGCCTTTGACTTTCACTTCGCCGGTCTGGCTGGTGACCGTCACGTTGCCCACGTTGTTGGTAACGGAAACGTTTTTCTGGGTCAGGTCATACACAGCCGCGGTCAACAGCGTGTTGCTGCCCGGTGGCTGGTACTTGATACCCAGTTCCCATTGCTTGCCTTCGGTCGGCTTGAACGACTCGGTCGGCGAGGCGACTGCATTGCTGGTCGGCTGGAACGATTCGGCATAAGACAGGTAAGGCACGAAGCCCGAATCGAACACGTAGCTGATCGCTACGTTGCCGCTGAAGTTCTTGTCGCGTTCGGTGTTGGTGGCATCGCCCTTGTTGAAGAACGTGGTGCCGGTGTGGACCCAGTCTTCACGACCGCCGAGGGTCAGGCGCCATTGGTCGAGGGCCATCTGGTCCTGGATGTACAGGCCGGTCTGCCGGGTCTTCTGTTCGTAGTCATAAAAGGCCGTAGAGCGTGGCGGACGGGTGATCGGCAAGCCATAGACCGGGTCGTTGACGTTGATGCCCGGTGCGGTGCCGAAGATCGAGAGGTAGTTGGTGGTGTTGCGCTGGTGGTCCAGGCCGATCAGCAAGGTGTGACTGACGTCGCCGGTGACGAAGTCGCCCTGGAAGTTGTTGTCCACGGCGAATTGGGCGATGTCTTCGTCGACGTTGGTGGTGCCACGTCCGGTGTTACCTTGATCGTCGACGACAAAGCCGAGGTTGGCAAAGTCAGGGTTGTAGCTGTTGACGGTCACTGCCTGGAACGACAGCTCCGACTTGGTGTAGCGCAGGTTCTGCCGGAACTGCCAGATATCGTTCAGGCGATGTTCGAAGGCATAACCCAGTGCGTAGTAGGTGCGGTCGTAGAAGTCGTAGTTCGGATCACCGAGGTTCTTGTGGTGGGAGATCTCGCCGAATGGCATGTCGATCTTGGTGCCCTGGATCGGATAGAACTGACTGGTGATACCGGTATCGTCACGGGTGAACTGTGTGAGCAAGGTGAATCTGGTGTCTTCGTCGATGTTCCAGGTCAGGCTCGGCGCGATGTTGTAGCGCTTGTCATCGATGTGGTCGATGGGCGTGCCGCCGTCGCGCAGTACGCCGCTGAGGCTGTACAGGAACTGGCCTTCGTCGTCGATCTTGCCGGTGCTGGCGAAGTTGATCTGGCGATGATTGTCGCTGCCGTACTGCAGTTGGACTTCGCTGCTGGCTTCGGCGCTTGGGCGACGGCTGACCATGTCCAGCAGGCCGCCCGGCGGGGTCTGGCCGTATACGGACGAGGCCGGGCCGCGCAGCAGCGCCAGGCGGTCGAGGTTCCAGGTTTCCTGTTTCGGGTTGGCGTACACACCTTTTGGCAGTGGCAGGCCGTCGAGGAATTGAGTCGGCTCGAAACCCCGCACGCGTAACCAGTCGGCGCGGGTGTCGCTGCCGAAGCTGCTGGAGGTGATGCCCGGCAAGTAGCGCACGGCATCGTCGAGGGTGTGCGCGTTGCGGTCGTCCATCTGCTCACGAGTGACGACCGAAATCGAACGCGGCGCCTCGACCAGCGCGGTGTCGGTCTTGGAGCCGGCGGCGGTGCGCTTGGCCAGGTAGCCCTGTACCGGCCCCCAGGCGCTTTCAGTGTCTTGCACGCCGATTACGCTGGTCGCCGGCAAGTCCATCACACCCTCGGGCACGGCCACCAGGCTGTAGGTGCCCGCACTGCTCTGCTCCAGTTGCAGGCCAGTGCCACGCAAGGCTTCGCGTAGGGCGCCGGTTGCGTCGAACTGGCCTTTGACTGGCGCCGAGGTCTTGCCCGCCGCCAAGGATGGATTCAACGACAGGGCCAAACCGGCCTGGCTGGCGATCTGGTTCAGGGTGCTGGCCAGTGGTGCAACCGGCAGGTTGTAGGCGCGGACGCTGAACACCTGTTCCGCGGCGACCAGTTGGCTGCTGGCCAAAGGGGTGCAAAGGGCAATGGCGACCGCCAGCAAACTGCGGCGCAACAGGGAGTCTAGCGAACGAGGCATACAGCGGCTCCTGAATGGAAATATTTCTCAATTGCCTGTGTGCCGAACGAAAATCAAAAAGTGATAGAGCTGGATGGAAATAATTTCGATTCAGAAGTCGGTTGCGGCGGGTATTGGGTCAATCCGGTTTTTGTGGGGAGTCGAACGCCGCCATCGCGAGCAGGCTCGCTCCCACAATGGAATGCATTTCAAAATGTGGGAGCGAGCCTGCTCGCGATAGCGACGGATCAGACACAAAGCTTTTCAGGGATTGGCATCGGCCTTGGCCACGACCTTCACCCACCATTGCGTGTGCTGTTCGATCTGCACCGGCAGGGTCGGCAGCAGGGCATTGAGTGCCAGGTCGGTGTCGCGCAACGGGAAGCTGCCGGTGATGCGCAGGTCGGCCACCTCCGGTGCGACCCCGACGTAACCGTTTCGATAGCGGCCGATTTCATGCACCAGATCTTCCAGCCGCGTGTTGTCCACCACCAGCATGCCGCGGGTCCAGGCATCCGCGCCGAGGTTGACCGCCTGAACCGGGCCCAGGCCATTGTTGCGGATCAGCACCTGCTGGCCTTCACGCAGGATCTGTTCGTCCGGGGTGGATTCAGGGTGAACCGCCACCGCCGACTGCAACACACTCAGGCGCGTTCCGTCTTCTTCGCGCTTGACCAGAAACCGCGTACCCAGCGCGCGCATGCTGCCTTCACGGGTTTCGACGATGAACGGCCGGGGATCGCCATGGCCGGTTTCCACCAGGATTTCGCCCTCCTGCAGCACGATGCGTCGCTGCTTTTCATCGAAGCGCACATCCAGGGCACTGTGGGTGTTGAGATTGATCAGCGTGCCATCAGTCAGGCGCAGGGTGCGCTGTTCGCCAACGGCGGTGCGCTGGTCGGCCAGCCAATAGTCGATCGGCAGGTAACGCTCCCCTGCGAACAGCGCCAGGCCGATCACCGCAACCATACTCGCCACACCATTGCCGAGCTTGCGGACCCGCCGGCGGATGCCTTCGCGCGATTGCAGCAGGGCGGTGCGGGCCGGGCCGCTGGCCACGCCGAAACGCTGGTCGAGCATGCCCAACTGGCGCCAGGCGCGGGCGTGCTCTTCGTGGGCCGCGTGCCACTTGGCGAACTCGTCGCGTTCTACCGGGTTGGCGCAGTCCATGGACAACTGCCAGGCAATCGCCGCGTCCAGCACGTTGGCCGATACCGGTTTGGAACTGAGCGGATTCAAGTCGGCTCACCATACAGCGCGATGTAACACTGGCGAATGCCTTGGGCCAGGTACTGGCGCACCCGCGGCACCGACACCCCCAGGCGCTCGGCGATGTCTGCGTGGCCGAGGCCGTCGAGACGGTTGTAGAGGAACGCCGCCCGGGCCTTGCTGGAAAGCTTGCCGAGCAATCGGTCGATGTTTTTCAGGTCTTCGAGGATCATTTGCTGTTCTTGCGCCGACGGTTGCTCGGCTTCGGGAACCAGCATCAACTCGGTGAGGTAGGCCTGTTCCAGCGCGGCGCGGCGGAAATAATCGAACAGCAGGCCCTTGGCGATCGCCACCAGGAATGCCCGGGGCTCGCGCGGGACCTTCAGTTCCTCGCGGCCCAGCAAGCGCACGAACGTGTCCTGGCTCAGGTCCTCGGCCCGTTGCGGGCAGGCGACGTTGCGTCGAAGCCAGGCCAATAGCCAACTGCGGTGGTCGCGATATAACGCACCGACGAGCTCATTTTGAGGGCTTGGAACTGACGACACGCCGCACACCGATTGGGAAATATTAACTAACGAGAATTGTTCGCGATTGTGACAGGGGCGAGGGAGGTAAGCAATTGGCGTTGGTCAGGTGGGAATTTGGCGACGGCCCCTGTAGGAGCGAGCTTGCTCGCGAAAAATCATCTGACACTTCGGTCTTGCCAGAAAAACGTGTCACCGTTGACGATTTTCGCGAGCAGGCTCGCTCCTACAGGGATTGCGTATAGGTCAGAAGGACGGAGCCTGCTGCCGGCGCTTCCACTGACTCAAGCGCTGTTGCAGATTCAACGGGCTATGAATCTGCTGCTGCCGCGCGCGGCTGAACAGAATCAGCGCCAGTTCAGCGGTGGCCAGGGCGTCGGCGCTGGCGTGGTGGCGTTCGAAGACTTCGAGCTTGAACCAGTCGATCCAGTCGTCCAGCCCGGCCTCGCGAATGTGCGCTTGCGGGCACAGCAGCGGTGCAATGTCCGCCACGTCCAGAAACGGATGCTGCAACTTGAAGCCCAGATGATCTTTCAGCGCGCGGCCGAGCATGTGCTGGTCAAACGGCGCATGGAAGGCCAGCACCGGACTGTCTGCGAGGTACTCCATCAGATCGAGCAGCGCTTCTGCCGGGTCGCTGCCCGCCGCAATGGCGCTGGGGCCAATGCCGTGGATCAGCACACTGGGGCCGAGTTTGACTTGCGGATATTGCAGGGTGCGTTCGAACTGCTGGCGAAAGTCGATGGCCCCGTCCTCGATCACCACCGCGCCGATGGACAATACGTGGTCCTTGTTCAGGTTCAAGCCGGTGGTTTCCAGATCGAGCACCACCCAGCGTTGCTCGCGCAGGCTGCACTCAGACAGATCGGCAGCCGTCGGTAATTGGTCCAGCCGATGTTGCAGATGGGCTGGGAG
>NZ_JAHBDJ010000069.1:0-5817 GCF_019956375.1 Pseudomonas sp. GL-R-19
GCGGCGGACATGGCGGCAACAGTGGGAGCGGTGGCAGTGGTGGCCATGGCGGCAACAGTGGGAGCGGTGGCAGCGGTGGCCATGGCGGCAACAGTGGGAGCGGCGGCAACAGTGGCCACAGCGGCAGCGATCATGGGAACGGGAATTCAGGCCATGGTGGTCCTGGAGGCTCGAACTCCGGTCGCGGTGGTACCCATGCAGAAGCGGGTGACGACCACGGCGTCCACGTCGGCGGCGAGCCTGGAGACGACCACGGCGTCCACGTCGGCGGTGAGCCTGGTGACGACCGCGGCGTCCACGTTGGCGGCGAGCCGGGTGATGACCGCGGCGTCCATGTCGGCGGCGAGCCGGGTGACGACAATGGCAATCATGATGGTGGCGAACCCGGCGACGACAACAGCCGGATCTGAAGCGGCCTGATGACCTCATACAAGACCCTGAAGAGCGGTTTTGTATGAGGCGCGGCAAAAAAAGCGCCTGTCTTCATGGGATTATTTCCCACGTAGCTATACTGGGATTAACTGACCAGGAATGCGCTGAATGCAATCGTCTACCTTGCCCACCTCGCTCCTCAAAGCCTTGCGGCATGTCATGCGGCCGCTGGTACGCCTGATGCTGCGCAAAGGAGTCACCTACCTGGTGTTTGCCGACCTGCTCAAGGAGGTTTTCGTCGAGGTGGCGGACCGAGAGTTCCGTCTGGGCGACAAGGCACCGACCGACAGCCGCATCAGCCTGCTCACCGGCGTGCACCGCAAGGATGTACGGCGCTTGCGCAACACCAGCGACCCAGCTTCTTCCACACTTCCGGAAAACATCACTTTCGGTGCGCAACTGGTCAACGCCTGGGCCAAGGCGCCGTTCTGCAACGACGCCGGCCAGCCACTGCCCCTGCCTCGATTGGCCAGTGTCGGCGGCGATCGCTCCTTTGACGCCCTGGTGGCGAAGGTCAGCACGGATATCCGGGCGCGAGTGGTGCTGGATGAGTGGCTGCGCCTGGGGGTCGTGCGCCTTGACGAACAAGATCTCGTGCACCTCGAAGCCCAGGCCTTCGTGCCGCAAAAGGGCTTCGATGAGAAAACCGCTTACCTGGGGCACAACCTGCACGATCATGCTAGCGCCGCGGTACACAATCTGAGCGGCGAAGTTCCGGCCTTTTTTGAACGCAGCGTCCACTATGACGCGCTGACCCCAGCGAGCGTCGAGGCGTTGCGCGAGGCCGTTGCCAGCGAGGGGATGCAGGCCCTGTTGAGTTTCAACCGACTCGCCGCCGATCTGGAATTCCGCGACCTGCCCAGTCTTGAGCCGCGCCAGCGCATCACGGTCGGCCTGTACTTCTACACTGAAGCTTCAGATACCAATTCATCAACGGCCCCTAAGCCATGACCGTCAACTTGCGCCTGATTCGTGCAATCGCCCTCGCTCTGGGCCTCGGGCTTCCGATTGTGTTGCAGGCCGCCCCAGCCTGTGTGAGCCAGAATGACGCGGGCACAAGTGAGGTTCCGGTCATCCAGGCTCCGGGTGGCACCGGCGGTACGGGTGTGGCGCCTGGTGGCATGGGCGGTACCGGCATCAGCACCGACAACGGCGGGATGGGCGGTACCGGCGCACCGCTGCAAAAGCGCCCTGGCGGGATTGGCGGCACCGGTGCCGTTGCAGGCGGCGTGGGTGGCACGGGCATCGGCAGTGAAAGCGACAACGGCGGGATCGGTGGCACCGGCATTGTCGGTACCATCACCGGGTTCGCCTCGATCTGTGTCAATGGCCTGGAAGTGCACTTCAACAATAACGTTCCTGTCAGCGAGAACGGCATTGCCACCACCAGCACCCAGCTGGCAGTCGGCCAAGTGGTTGCCGTGGAAGCATTCAATTCCAAGCGAGGTCTGGAGGCCGGGCGCATTTCTATCCTGCACGTCTACGAAGGCCCTTTGACAGCCCTGCCTAGAGACTCCATGCCCATGCGTGTCATGGGACAACCGGTACGTCTGGCCAGCGGTGCTCAAATTGCAGCGGGTCTGCGCCCGGGTGATCCCGTGCGGGTCAGCGGACTGCGCGATGCCCGTGGCGACGTGGTAGCCAGCCGCATCGACCGGGCGCCCGGCCTCAAGGAGGCCAGTGCTATCGGATCGGTGGATCGCAGCGGCTATCTCCTGGGGCTCAAACTCAGCAATCACCCAGGTCCGGCGCAGGAAATGCTGGTGCGCGGCCAGTGGTCCGGCCGTGAGCTGGACGTGACCCAAAGCCGCTCCGACCCGAGCCTGCCCTTCATTGGTCGGGTACACCATGCGGTGATCGAGGGCCTGGTGCAGGGTCGGCAGGACCACCGTTTGGTGGTGGGTGGCTTTAATGTGACGCTGGCGCACGACACCGTGTTTGTCGGTGTGCAGCCTTCGGAACTGGCACTGGACCGACGCGTGCGGGTCAACGGCGTGTTTACCGGCGCGCGGGACGTGCAGGCAACGCGTATCGAATTGTCCCGCGAGCGCTCTGATTCGCCAGCCGGCAACCAACATGGGCGACTCCGGGGCAGCGAGCAAGGTACGGACGACTCAAGTGGCTCGAGCAACTCAGGCAGCTCCAACAGCTCCGGCAACTCGGGCAGTGGCAGGAGCGGCCGCAACGAGAGCGAAGTCCGCGTTGGCGACGATACCCGCCACGGGGGCAGTGACAGTCATGGCGGCGGCGACCAGAGGGAAAGCGTGGACAGGTCCGGCAAGTCAGAGCGTGTCGAGCAACCCGACAAAGTCGATAGGGTCGAGAGGGTAGAGAAAGTCGAAAAAATCGAACGCCCAGAGAAGGGCGAGAAAGTAGAGCGGCCAGAAAAAGTCGAAAAGGTGGAGAAAGTCGAAAAGGTCGAGAAAATCGAGAAGGTTGAACCGGTTGAAAAAATCGATCACTCCGGCAGGTCGGGTTAAACAGCGCAAGCATGATGCACTATCGTCATAAGTAACTAGGCTTGGTAAGTCACGCAACAAAGCATGCGTGTGAACTTCGATGACGCAAGACACGAGGTGAACATGAACCCCAAGCGCATCCTGCTCGTCGGTTTGCTAGCCAGCCTGGGCTTGCCGGCCCTGGCCGATACCTTCACGACCTCGATCGGAACCGACTACTCTCGGGGCGACTATGGTACCGGTACAACTTCTGAAACCTGGTACGTCCCGCTGGTGGGCAAATACCAGACCGGCCCCATGACCTACAAGCTCACTGTGCCCTGGCTGCGCATCACCAATCCTTCGGTCGGCCCTGATGGCGAGCCGTTGCCCGGCGGCTGCGGTAAAGTGGAAAGCGGTTTGGGTGACACCGTTGCCGGTGCCGATTATGCAGTGATTGACGGCAGCGTTGGCGGGTTGTTCGTGGACCTGATCGGCAAGGTCAAGTTGCCCACGGCCGACGAAGACAAGTGCCTGGGCACGGGCAAAACCGACTATTCCGGCCAGGTCGACGTCGCCAAAGCCTTCGGCCCTGTGACCGGGTTCGCCACCCTGGGCTGGAAAAAATTCGGCGACCCGTCGGGCTCCGACTTCGACGACCCGATATTCGCCGGCCTGGGCTTCGCCATACCCGTGTTCGCGCGTACCACGGCGGGCGCGTCCTACGACTGGCGGCAGAAGGTCGTTTCCACGGGCGATCAGATCAAGGAGCTCACCTTGTTCCTCACGCACAAGCTCAATCAGAACTGGAAGTTCCAGTTGTATGCCGTCAAGGGGTTTTCCGATGCCAGCCCGGATGGCGAGGCTGGACTGTTGTTCAGTCACACCTACTGATACCCGCCTGTTTCCCTGCACTGATGTGTTTCACCGCTTCGATCCAGGCCGGGTCCAGGTGCGACGGTGCGCGTCGAAAAGCCAGTCAGGACAGCCGGCTCAAGTCCTGATATTCGGTCGTTGACACTCAGGCTGACAGCACTAATCTATTAGGTGTGGGAATATTTCCCACGCAACGATACCGGCTGGCTCTGAGGGATCGTGCGAATACCGCAATTGCTCGTGATTGCTGCAGATTTATGGCCGTGCCGGTTGGCTGGCCGCTCCAGTGGGCGGCCGGGAACTCACTGGACATTGCGTTCGATACGGAGATGACGGCGCAACTCCAAGCGGAGGTGCATCATGCTGCTCAAGAAATGTTTGTTGGCTCTGGCAATTGGCGGGGTCCTGTCGGCATCGACTGTCCTGGTGCCTGATTACATCAGTAGTTTCTCCAGCGTGCATGCCAAAGATGGCGGTAGCGGCGGAGGCGGAGGCGGCCACGGTGGTGGCAGCGGAGGCGGAGGCGGCGGTGGTCACGGCGGCAACGGTGGCGGCGGCTCCGGAGGTTCCGGAGGTGGCGGTGGTCACGGTGGCGGCGGTGGTTCCGGCGGTGGAGGCTCTGGAGGCGGTGGCCACGGTGGTGACGGCGGAGGCGGTAGCGGTGGCAGCGGCCATGGAGATGGCGGCGGTCATGGTGCTTCTGGCCATGGCGGCCCGGGCCGCGGCGACGCTGACCATGGTGGAATGGCAGGGAATAGAGGCCCAGGCAATGCGCGTGACAACGACGATGACCATGGTGGCATGATCGGGAACAGAGGCCCGGGCAAAGCGCATGCCAACGACGATGACGACGACGCGGATAACGCCGCAGATGCAGCCAGGGAAGCCGCAGAAGACGCCGCAGATGCAGCCAGGGAAGCGGCAGAAGAACCCGGTGAAGCAGCCAGGGAAGCCGCAGAAGACGCCAATGACGCTGCCAGGGAGGCCGCAGAAGACGCCGCAGATGCAGCCAGGGAAGCTGCAGAAGATAGGGGCGCTGCCAGGATCGACGCAGATGTAGCCAGGGATGCTGCCAGAGCCGAGGCGGATGCAGCTCGGGATGCTGCGAGAGCTGAGGCGGATGCAGCCCGAGACGCTGCGAGAGCCGCTGGCGTACCGAAAGCAGATGCAGATGCAGCCCGGGACGCCGCCAAGGCAAAAGCAGATGCAGCCAGAGATGCTGCCAGGGCTGCCGCAAATGCGGCCCGGAACGCTGCCAAAGTAGCCAAAGTAGAGGCGAAGGAGGCCAGAGAGGATGTGGCCGACGCCCCTGATGCCCCGGATGTCGATGTGGTTGAGGTAGAGAACTAAGCCTGCACGTTTGGCAATGAACATGGCAGGCATGCCCAAAGAAAACGTCCCGGGAGCTTGAGGGACGTATCGGCTATGAGTCGCAAACCCTGAGTAGTCGCGGGGTTTGCGACTTCTTTTTGAAATCTGCCGCACGGTTCGAAATACCGACGAGGATGTCGGCAGAGGGGGGCCGGGCAGGGCGGGTGTGGCGCTGTCATTGAATGTGGTGGTACTGGATCAGTGCCATCGCTGGGAGTGGGGGAAATAAGGGGGGGCTTCAGTTGACGGCGTGGTCCGGGCTCTCTGCTGCCCTGAAGCTTTATATAGATGCTGGGGGGGTTCATGGTGGCAGCCCGGGCGCTTTGGCAGGGGAAAGAATTTTCAGGAGAAGGGGTTGACCACGTATTTTAATACTGTACTATTCGCCTCCCGCTAACGAGCAGCTTGATGTTGCTCTTGGCTTAAGTAGTTGATTTTGTTGAAAAATCAGAAACTTTTAAGGTTGCAGTTTGAAAAGATGCGCTGTAAGATGCGCACCTCGGTTGAGACGAAAGATCTTAACCAACCGCTCTTTAACAACTGAATCAAGCAATTCGTGTGGGTGCTTGTGGGGTCAGACTGCTAGTCAACAGATTATCAGCATCACAAGTTACTCCGCGAGAAATCAAAGATGTAACCAACGATTGCTGAGCCAAGTTTAGGGTTTTCTCAAAACCCAAAGATGTTTGAACTGAAGAGT
>NZ_JAHBDJ010000070.1:0-5764 GCF_019956375.1 Pseudomonas sp. GL-R-19
CCCCACCCGCCCCTGGCGTTACACCGTAATGGCTGGCCAGGTTGACGCCGGCCAGGTCGATGGTCTGGTTCGGCGCGGCGCCGGCCATGGCGCTGACGTCGATGCTGGTCACCGTCGACGGCCCGCTGCCGGTGACGGTGAAGTGCAGGTAGTCATCCAGTGACGCCGTGGTGCCGCTCTCCCCTTGTAGCAGTTGCGACAGGTCGAGCTTGTCGGTGCCGGGGGTGAAGTCGGTGATCACGTCATGGCCGCTGTTGCCTTTGAGCCAGTGGAAGGTGTCGGTCCCCGCCCCGCCAGTGAGAGTGTTATTGCCCAGTCCGCCGATCAGCAGGTCATCGCCGCCTCCACCGTTGAGGATGTCGTGGCCCAGGCCGCCGTTGATCACGTTGCTGTTGTTGTCACCGGTCAGGGTGTCGTTGAAGTTCGAGCCGGTGAGGTTTTCGATGCCGGTCAGGGTGTCCGAGCCCGCGCCCAGGGTGTTCTGCGCAGCGAGCAGGCTGAGGTCGACCGTCACTCCGGCGCTGGCGTGGGAGTAACTGGCTGTGTCGATCCCCGTGCCGCCGTCGAGGATGTCATTGCCCGAACCGCTGTAGAGCAGATCATTGCCGGCACCGCCATGCAGCTCATTATTGCCGGAGCCGGCGGTGAGCACATCGTTGCCGTCGCCGGCATTGATGATGTTGTTGCCCGTGCCTGCCACCAGTACGTCATCCCCGCTGGTGCCGGTGAGCGTATGGCCGTCCTGATAGCTGATGGTCAGATTGGCCGAGTCGCTGCCGCCATGGTTGTCGTTGGCGGTGTAGGTGCCGTGGTAGTCCGTGGTGACAGCCTGTGCCCCCGCGTAGTTGACGGTCATGGTCAGCTGATAGTTTTCCGCCGAATTCGCATCGCTGCCACTGGTGTTGGTGATGTTGGTCAGGTGGATCTGGTAAGTGCCATCCGCGCTTGCGGTGATGGCGCCGCCATCGGCGATGCTGACGAACGCCCCACCGTTGAGCGAATACTCCATCGTGACGTGCCCAGGGTCCAGGTTGTGATCGAGGTTGAGCGTCTCACCCTGTTTCAGCTTGACCGTGATGAGGTCTTCATTGTTGCCATTGGAGCTGTTCGCTTTGTCGAGATAGCCACTGATCACCAGCAGCGCCGTCATGGTCGCCGTGTTGGCCGCAAACGCATTGCGCACGTTGGCCAGACTCTTGTTGGCGGGGTTGTTATTTTCACCGGCGAAGCTGATCGCGCCCGTGCCGGTGAAGTCCGCATCCCCGGCGATCCAGCCGGTGTTGAACGAAGTCGGTGTCGCCGAGAGTTGATCGCCGTTGGGGTCGGTGTCGTTGGCCAGCAACAGTTCGCCCGGCACCACGACCGTGCTCGAGAGCACGTTGGTGATGACGTTATCATCGCCAGCCACCGGTGGTGCATTGGGTATGACTTTGACCGTCAAGGTGGCGCTGGCCAGGTCGCCGTCGTTGTCGCTGGCGGTGAAGGCGATGTTTTCGGTGATCAACACCGACGTGGTTTTCTGCGAAATGTAGGCGTATTCACCGGTGTCGAGATTGATCTGCAAGGTACCGCTGTTGTTGGTGGCAATGCTCAACGTGTTGTCCACGGTGTTGAACGTGCCGTGGTTGAGCCCGCCGCTGAAGCTCAGCGAGCCCTGATTGCTGTTGCCGCTCGGATCGTAGGTGTACGTGGTGCCGTCCACCGTGACTGTTTTGATGAAGCCGCCATCGGCACCGAAGGCACCGCCCTCGCCCAGCAGCGAACCGGTGACCGGTGCGCCGATCACGGTGCCGGACAGCACCGAGTTGAGTTGGTTGAGGTCGGTCACCACCACTGCATCGGTGTCGGTGTGGCTGCTGCCGTCATAGGCCAGTGGATTGAGGTTGGCGTTGCTCACGCCGCTGCCCAGGCCGATCGCGTAGTTCTTGATGTCGTTGGCATCGAGGAAGGCCTTCAATGCAGTCTCGTCGGCAGTGCCGATTTCCTGGCCGGTGGTGGGCTTGCCGTCGGAGAAGAAGTAGCCGACGTTTTGCGCACCGGTGAGTTTGCCCGAGGTGTTGAAGGCGGTCTGCATGGTCAGCACGGCCGCGTCGTAGTTGGTATTGCCGTTCGCGATGAGGCCGGCCAGCAATGTCTTGGCGGTCGCGACATCGACCCACACCGAGGTCATGTCGGTGGCGCTGCTGCTGAAGGTGACGAGCTGCACTTTCACATCGCCCAGGTCGTCGTATTTATCCAGCAAGGCACTGATGGCCTGCTTGGCCAGATCCAGCCGTGACAGGTTCGACACGCCGGAAGGGTCGGCCATGCTGCCGGAGACGTCGAGTACGATCAGCAGGTTGGAATCGATCTGCACCGCCGCCACCGAGCGATCCGTTGCCACCGCCCTGGGCACGTCATCGACAATGTTGACCACGATGGTGCTGGTACTGCTGTTGCCCAGCGCATCGGTGGCTTTGTAGGTGAAGCTTTCACTCAGGCTGTTCGGCCCGTCGTTGGCGTTCGGCGAGGTTTTCGGCGCCGAGGTCAGAGTGTAGGTGTAGCTGCCGTCGGGGTTGAGCAGGATTTGCCCGTATGCGCCGGTGGCGCTGCCGACCAGGGTGTAGGTGACTGCGCCGCTGGCACCCGATACCGAACCGACCAGGGTGCCGGACGCGGTTTCGCCGGTGTTGCCCGGGTCGCTGCCGGTGACCGTAGCGGCGGCCAGGTCCTGACCGTCCTTGCTCAGGTCGAGGGCTTTTTCGTAGACCGTCACGTCGCTGTCGGGGTTTGCCTTGATGATGCTGTTAGCCACGTCGATGGTGATGATGGTGGTGCTTTCATCGCCATCGGAATCGCGCACGGTATAGGTGAACGTATCGGTCGCCCCGGCATCACCGACCGAACCCGGGTTGCTGTGATACACCGCGTTGCCGTTGGCATCGAGGGTCAGGTAACCATAGGTGCCGTTGATCTGATTGCCGAGCCCGCCGATGGCCGACGTCGAGGTATTGCTGCCGGCGCGTACGCCGACCACCGTCGCCGGACCGTCGGCGCCGCTGATGTCGTTGCCCAGCACACTGATGTTGACCGTTCCACCCTCCGTCACCGACGACGAGTCAGGTTTGGCGCTCGGCAAGTCATCGATGATGTTGACGTTGAGCTGCCCGGTCGCACTGTCGCCGTCCGTATCGGTGGCCACGACGTTGAAGTTCTCGGTCAGGCTGTTGGCGCCGCTGGCCGTTGGATGGGCTTCGTTATCGTTGAGGGTGTAGCTGTAGCTGATCACTCCGGTCGCCGGGTTGTAACCGGTGACGGTCAGGGTGCTGCCCAGCGGCGTCACGGCCGTTTGCGGGAAGCCTGTAACCACACCACCGCTGACGACAGTGATGCCGCCCACGGTCAGGGTTTGCAGGCCATCGAGGGCGTTCACGGTGAAGGTGCCGTTCTGGGTCAGGGCGGGTGTGTTGGGGCTAGTGCCGTCGCTGAGATTTTTCTCGAAGACCGTCAGTTCACCGCCATACATGTCGAGGCCGTTGAGGGTCACCTGATCATCGTTGTTGTGGATCTGCAGCACCAGGTTGGCGGTGCTGCTGTCGCCATCCGCATCGGTGAGGGTGTAGGTGAAGGTTTCAGTGCCATTGTCACCGCCGTGCAACGCCTTGAAGTCGGCATCGCTGGTGTTCAGCGTATAGGTGTAGGTGCCGTTGGCGTTAAGCACCAGGGTGCCGTAGGTGCCGGCGAAGGTCCCGGGGGTGATGGGGCCGGCGTTTTCTCCGAGCGCTACCCGGTCGGCGCCTTGCACGTCGTTGCTCAGCACGTTGCCGCTGAGGGTCAGCAAGGTTTCCGAAGCTGTTGACGCATGGCTGTCGTCCACGCCCTCCGGCAGGTCGTCGACGATGTTCACGTCCAGTGAACCGGTGGCGGTGGTGCCGTTGTCGTCAACCACGGTCACGGCGAACTGCTCAGGCAAAGTGTTGGCGCCGTTGCCAGTCGGATGCGTTTCGTTATCGTTGAGGGTGTAGCTGTAGCTCACGACACCGGTCGCCGCGTTGAACCCGGTGATGGTCAGCGTGCTGCCCAGCGGCGTGGTGATCGATTGCGGCAAGCCCGCAGCCACACCACCGCTGACCACGGCGATGCCACCGACGGTCAGGCTCGTGACACCGTCGAGAGCGGCCACGGTGAAGGTGCCGTTCTGGGTCAGCGCCGTGGCATCCGGTGCGCTGCCGTCGCTGAGGTTTTTCTCGAAGACGGTCAGTTCGCCGCCGCCAACGTTCAAACCGCCAATCGTCACCGAATCATCGTTATTGTGGATCTGCAGCACCAGGTTGGCGGTGCTGCTGTCGCCGTCGGCGTCCGTCAGCGTATAGGTGAAGGTTTCAGTGCCATTGCCACCGCCGTGCAGGGCTTTGAAGTCGGCATCGCTGGTGTTGAGGGTGTAGGTGTAGCTGCCGTTGGCATTCAGCACCAGAGTGCCGTAGGTGCCGGTGAAGGTGCCGGGGGTGATCGGGCCGGCGTTTTCCCCGAGCGTCACGCGGTCGGCGCCTTGCACATCGTTGCTCAGCACGTTGCCGTTGAGGGTCAACAGGGTTTCCGAGGCGGTACTGGCGTTGCTGTCGTCCACGCCAGTGGGCACGTCGTCGACGATGTTGACGTCCAGCGAACCGGTCGCGGTGGTGCCGTTGTCATCGACCACGGTGACGGCGAACTGCTCAGGCAAAGTGTTGGCGTCGTTGGCAGTCGGATGCGCTTCGTTATCGTTGAGGGTGTAGCTGTAGCTCACCACGCCGGTGGCCGGGTTGTAACCGGTGACGGTCAGGGTGCTGCCCAGCGGGGTGGTGATCGATTGCGGGAAGCCCGCAGCCACACCGCCGCTGACCACGGCGATGCCGCCCACGGTCAGGGTTTGCAGGCCATCGAGGGCGGCCACGGTGAAGGTGCCGCTCTGGGTCAGGGCCGGTGCGTCCGGGCTGCTGCCGTCGCTGAGGTTTTTTTCGTAAACCGTCAGCTCGCCGCCATACACGTCGAGGCCGTTGAGGGTCACCTGGTCGTCGTTGTTGTGGATCTGCAGCACCAGGTTCGCCGTGCTGCTGTCGCCGTCGGCATCGGTGAGGGTGTAGGCGAAGGTTTCGGTGCCGTCGCCACCGCCGTGCAGGGCTATGAAGTCGGCATCGCTGGTGTTCAGGGTGTAGGTGTAGGTGCCGTTGGCATTCAGCACCAGGGTGCCGTAGGTGCCGGTGAAGGTCCCGGGGGTGATCGGGCCGGCGTTTTCCCCGAGCGTCACGCGGTCGGCGCCTTGCACGTCGTTGCTCAGCACGTTGCCGTTGAGGGTCAGCAGGGTTTCCGAGGCGGTACTGGCGTTGCTGTCGTCCACGCCATTGGGTAGGTCGTCGACGATGTTGACGTCGAGGCTGCCCGTCACGGTGGTGCCGTTGTCGTCGACCACGGTCACGGCGAACTGTTCGGGCAGCGTGTTGGCGCCGTTAGCGGTTGGGTGGGTTTCGTTATCGTTGAGGGTATAGCTGTAGCTCACGACACCGGTGGCGGCATTGAACCCGGTGATGGTCAGGGTGCTGCCCAGCGGGGTGGTGATCGATTGCGGGAAGCCGGCGGCCACGCCACCGCTGACCACGGCGATGCCGCCAACGGTCAGGGTCGTGACACCGTCGAGGGCGGTGACGGTGAAGGTGCCGCTCTGGGTCAGGGCCGGCGTGTCGGGGCTGCTGCCGTCGCTGAGATTTTTCTCGTAGACCGTCAGCTCACCGCCATACACGTTGAGGCC
>NZ_JAHBDJ010000071.1:0-5573 GCF_019956375.1 Pseudomonas sp. GL-R-19
AAGCGCAGATCGAAGCCTTCCTCAACCGCCATCCGGTCGGCTCGCCGGCCGAAGGTCGGCCGCCAGGAAAAGGCTGGTCGCACCAGCGCTGGAACGAGTTCTTCCCGCAGGTCGGCTTCAAAACCGTACAAGCGGGTGCCCAGATCAACAGCGGCATGCGCGACCGCCGACAGTTGCACAACTACGCCGTCGGTGAGTTCGGGCCGGGCGGGCTGTACAACCAGACTTCGAACGCCCCGGTCCTGGCCGGCACCACCAAAGGCATCAATGTTCGTTTTCACCCCAACATGCCGATTCAGAACCACAAGGCGCTCTGGACCTTCGACGGCACCTTTCCGCCAAAACTGTTGATGGTGCGTTACGGTCAAGCCGCGTTGATGCGCCACTACAACGCCCTGCCGATCGATCCGGCGGCCAACATGGGGTTTGGCCTGCACACCCTCACCACCCACGAACACAACGGCCACTCCCCGGCCGAAAGCGATGGCTTTTCCGGTGCGTTTTTCTTTCCGGGGCAGTACTACGACTATCGCTGGCCGATCCAGTTGGCCGGTTACGACACCATCAACACCAGCGCCCAGGATCCGCGCGCGGCGTTCCCCTGCGCCCCGGACGAAACCCTGTTCGTCAACGATGCCGCGCCGGGCCTCAAAACGTGCAACAACGGCAGCATCAAGATCCGTGGCGACTGGCGCGAAACCATGAGCACCCACTGGTTTCATGACCACATGGTCGATTTCACCGCGCAGAACGTCTACAAGGGCAACGCGGTGATGATGAACTACTACAGCGCCCTGGATCGCGGTAACGAAGCCTTCGAAGACGGCGTCAACCTGCGCCTGCCCAGCGGTTCGGCGTTGCCTTGGGGCAACCGCGACTATGACGTCAACCTGATGGTGGCCGACAAGGCCTGGGACGCTAATGGCCAGTTGTGGTTCAACCCGTTCAACACCGACGGCTTTCTCGGCGATCAGGTCCTGGTCAACTGGCAGTACCAGCCGCGCCTGAATGTGCGGGCGCGCAGCTATCGCTTTCGCATCCTCAATGGCTCGGTATCGCGCTACTTCAGGATCGCGCTGGTGCGTGAGGTCGCCGGCACCGGCGGCGAATTCCCCGGCCCGGCCGGTTCCGGCGTGTCTTATAGCCGCGTGCCGTTCCACATGATCGCCAACGACGGCAACCTGATGGAACATGCTGTGCCGTTCGACGGCAGCATGGACCTGGACGGCAACGGCGATGTGCAGAACCACAACGCCATCCTGCCCACCATAGGGATCGCCGAGCGTTTCGACATCATCGTCAATTTCGCGAAAAACGGGATCAACACCGGCGACAAGCTGTACTTCGTCAACCTGATGGAGCACCACGACGGCAAGGGGCCGGAGGCTACAGTGCTGAGCCTGGCCGACGTGCTGTCCGGGACGTACAAGCCGGTGCTCAAGCTGGGCAGCAAAGGACTGGAATGGACCGGGGGCGACCCGGGGGTGGGCAAGTTCATGCAAATGGTAGTCCAGCCTTATGCCGGCCAGGACGTGAGCATGAACCCCGCCGACTACGAACCCGCCAAACCGGGCAAGCCAGCCGGCAAGGTCATGATCCCGCTGACCATCAACCGCGACGACCCAGCAATGCAGGCCAAACTCAATGTGGCGCGGCATCGCGAGTTCATCTTCGGCCGCTCCGACGGCACCGACGAAGCCCCCTGGACGATCAAGACCGACGGTGGTCAATTCGGCTTCCCCATGGACCCTCGAATCATCAGCGCCGCTCCGCAACTGGCCAACGGCCCGACCCCTGCCGGCTTCTCCGGCGACGGCACCCTGGAAGTGTGGCGAATCAAGAGCGGCGGCAACGGCTGGAACCACCCGGTGCACGTGCACTTCGAAGAGGGGATCATCCTCCACCGCGATGGCAACCCACCGCCGGAATGGGAAAAATGGGCACGCAAGGACGTCTATCGCATCGGCGAAGGCATCGACAGCTCGGTGGACGTGGAAATGGCCATCCACTTCCGTGAATTCGCCGGGACCTACATGGAGCACTGCCACAACACCCAGCACGAGGACACGTCCATGTTGCTGCGCTGGGATATCGAGCATCCGGGCCAGTTCCAGTTGATGCCAGCGCCCCTGCCCGGCTGGGACGGCGTCACCTACGTCAATTCCTCTGCGTTGCCGACCTTCCGCACTGGCGATACCCGTGCCAATAACGATGGCAATAACCAAAAACCGATCGCCAACCCCGATAGCGCCATCAGCAGCACCGGCCAACCGGTGATCATCAACGTCCTGGCCAACGACACCGACCCGGACGGCAACGTGCCACTTAGAGTGGTGGGGCTGGAGCAACCGAACTCCGGAACGGGCGTGGTCAGCACCGATGGTACGCGCGTGACCTACACACCTCCGGCCACGGTCGCCGCGCCGTTCACCGCGACCTTTACCTATAAGGCAGCCGATGCCAAGGGCGCGGAGTCGGCATCGGCGACGGTGTCCGTGGCGGTCTCGGCAGCGGTCGTCGAGAACCTGATCGTCACCAGCGCTACCGTCACCGCCCGCAGCAACAGCCGCTGGTATTGGGTCCTGTCCGGCACCACCTCGCGTGGCACGGGCAACACCATCACGGCGACTGCCACGGTCACAACCGGTACGGCGAACCTTGGCACCGCCACCCTGACGCCAACAGCGACAGGCGCGCGCTGGAATATAGCGGTGACGACCGTCGGCAGTGGCCCGGCGCCCAACCCGACGGCGACCGTCAAATCAGCCTTCGGCAAAACCGTGACGGTGCCAATAGTGGCGCAGTAGAGCGGTTTGATCGGCGCCCGGTCCATGCAATGTGGATCGGGCGCTTTTTTGTGCGGCGTACTCGCTCCCACCATTGAATCGGCGTCGTACACAGATTTGGCATTCACCAAGGATCAAATGTGGGAGGAATGTCGTCGACCGGAAGTTAACGTTCAGCCCGAGTCACCGCTGCGGCGCCACCATCCGAAAGCGGATATTGATCTCGTTGGACACCACACTGTCCGCCCACTCGCCCTCGCCGATCTTGAAGTCGTCACGCTTGAGCACCAGTTGGCCCTCAAAGATGCCGATGGCGCTCTCTGATCTCAGTTGCACCGGCACAGTCACCTCCCGAGTGAGCCCCCGCAGGGACAGCTTGCCGGTGATGGTGTAGCGGTTATTGCCCAGGGCGTTGATGGACGTCGACTCGAAGGTCGCCACCGGATAAGTCGCCGTATCGAACCACGCCGGTTTTTGCAGCTCGGTGTTGGCGTCGCTGCTGCCGGCGTCGATGCTGTTGAGGTCGATGGTCAGCGTGGCGTGGGCGGCACCAGGGTTATCGGTGTCGAAATCGAGATTGGCCTCGAACTTGCCGAAAGTGCCGTAGCTTCGCGAACCCATCTGCTGATAGGTGAAACTCAAGGTGCTGGCCTTGGCGTTCACTTTCTTGTATTCCACGGCTTCAGCGAACGGCGCCAGGCTGAACTGCACCAGGCCGAACACCAACGTTCCGGCCAGAGCGATGCAACGCGCGGATCGAAGGTTCATGGCACTCTCCGGGAGGGCTCCCGTCTTGAATTGGGGTGCCGCACAGGTCGGGTGGCATCAAAATGACTTAAGCAAACAACCGGCGTTTATTCCACCTCACGCGGTGATTTGCGACCACCTGCTGATGGCCGTCAGCACTCCTCGCGCTGCCACGCCCGCTGCAACAGCTCGATCACCTCGGCATCCGAGGTCTGGGTAAAATCCATATACCAATACCCAATCGACGTGAACCACTCGGGCATCAGCGGGCAGACCAGTTCATCCACCTCGCTGCGCAGGGCCTGCACCGTCTCGATCGGCGCCACCGGCACCGCCACCACGATGCGCGAAGGCGCCTGTACCCGCAGCGCCTGGATCGCCGCCCTCATTGAAGCGCCGGTGGCCAGGCCGTCGTCGATCAGGATCACCACCTGATCCTTGAGCAGCACCGCCGGCCGCGTACCGCGGTAGACCTTCTCGCGGCGCAGCAGTTCGCGGCTTTCCCGTTCGACCACGGCGTCGAAAGCGGCGCGATCGATCGGGTGCACGCGCAGTGCCTCTTCATTACGAATCTGGATACCGCCGCTGGCAATTGCGCCCATGGCGTACTCCGGGTGGGACGGCACACCGAGCTTGCGCACCAGCATCAGGTCCAGGCGAACCTTCAGCGCCGTGGCCACCTCATAAGCCACCGGCACGCCACCACGGGGCAAGGCCAGAACGATCACATCGGGGCGGTTAGCGTAAGGCAGCAGCGGTTCTACCAAACGTCGTCCGGCCGCTGGCCGGTCTTGCAGGATGGAATGGGACAAGGGGCTCATGTGAAAACCTCCCCAGGCGATCAGGCCTATCGGTGAATCCTGCTCCCACTGATGAAGTACCTGATTTTCAGTGTGCACAAGATTACAAACAACACAGTCCCTGTGGGAGCGGGCTTGCCCGCGAAGACGTCAGCACAATCAACATCTACACCACTGAACCACCACAATCGCGAACAGGCAATCAAAAAACCAACTAAACCAACCGCTCAATCTTCTGATGCTGCCACACCAGTTTGTAATACAGCGTCTGCAACACCAGCATCCCCAGATACGCCACCGGAAACGCCATCCACACCCCTTGCAACCCGAACTTCGCATCCAGCAGATACGCCGCCGGCAACTGCACGCCCACCACGCACACAATCGAAATCGCCACCGGCACCATCACCGTGCCGCTGGCACGCATGATGCCGCCGATGATCGCCTGGAAGCCGAACACCAACAGGCTCCAGAGCATGATGTGCAACAGGTGCCGGGCCATGGTCCGCGTCGCCTCTTCGGTGAGGAACGACGCCAGCAACCAGCTCGACAACAAGTACCCGAGCACCACCAGGCCACCGGTCAAACACACATTGATCATCAGCCCGGTCTTCAAAATCGGCCCGATGCGCTCGATGCGCCCCGCCCCGATCGCCTGCGCCCCGAGGATCGACGCGGTGATTGCAATCGACAGCGCCGGGAACTGCACGTAATTGACGATCTGCGTCACCGCTCCGTAAGCCGCCGTCGCCTGGGAGCCGTGCTGGTTCACCAGCGCCAGAATCACCAGCTCCGACAGCGACAACACCACCATCTGCAACCCGGTGGGCAAACCGATGCGCAGCACCTTGCCGAGAATCGCCACGTCCAGCTTCATCGCCGCAAAGAACTCGCGGTCCGGCGCCAGTGGATGGCCCTTGCCAAGCAAGCGCCACGCCAATAACCCCATCGCCACCAGGTTACCCACCAACCCGGCAACCGCCGCACTCTGAATCCCCATCGGCGCAAAACCCAACCAGCCGCGAATCAACGCCGGCGTCAACGCCAACCCCACCATGGTCGACACCACCAGCGCCAACAACGGCGACAACGTATCGCTGACCCCGCGCAGCAACTGCGTGAACAGCACAAACACCAACAGCGACGGCATGATCCACAACATCACATGGGCATACGCCACCGCATCGTCCAGCACATCCGCCGGCGTCCCCAACCCCACCAACGCCGACCGCGCAAACAC
>NZ_JAHBDJ010000072.1:0-4638 GCF_019956375.1 Pseudomonas sp. GL-R-19
CGTCGTCGGTCAGCGTCACCGTGAACACTTCGGTCTTGGTCTGGCCCGCGGCCAGGTACTGCGCCGCGCTGTTGTTCAGCGTATAGCTCCAACCCACGCTGCCCACCGCGTCGCCGGTGCTCTCATCACTCACAGTGGCCAGCAGCGTCCCCAACGCCCCGGCCGGCGCGCTCACGCTGGCCACATGGGCGTGATCGGCCAGGTCCACGTCGCCGAAGGCGAAGCTACCGCTGGTCACCGGGGTGCCGTCTTCGGTCACCGCCCCGCTTTCGACCTCGGCCGCCGTCACCGTCGGCGCGTCATTGGTGCCGGTGACGGTGATGGTCACGGCCTTGCTCACCGTCGCCCCGGCGTCGTCGGTCAGCGTCACCGTGAACACTTCGGTCTTGGTCTGGCCCGCGGCCAGGTACTGCGCCGCGCTGTTGTTCAGCGTATAGCTCCAACCCACGCTGCCCACCGCGTCGCCGGTGCTCTCATCGCTCACAGTGGCCAGCAGCGTCCCCAACGCCCCGGCCGGCGCGCTCACGCTGGCCACATGGGCGTGATCGGCCAGGTCCACGTCGCCGAAGGCGAAGCTACCGCTGGTCAGCGGGGTGCCGTCTTCGGTCACCGCCCCACTTTCGACCTCGGCCGCCGTCACCGTCGGCGCGTCATTGGTGCCGGTGACGGTGATGGTCACCAGTTGGGTGTCGACGCCGCCCAGGCCGTCGCTGACCTGCACGCTGAACACTTCGTTGTGACTCTCGCCCGCCTGCAGAGATTGCACCGCACTGGCAACGCCATCGGTGCCATTGGCCAGGGTGTAAGTCCACTGGCCGCTGTTGTCCACGGCGATCGAACCGTAGGTGCCGGTATTTGACCCGACAATACTCCAGGTGGCGGTGGCGTCGTGATCAATGTCGGTCGAACTGAACTGGCCACTGACGCTGAGCTTGGTGTCTTCCTGCACCGCGCCGGCCTCGTTGCCGGTCGCGAAGCTGAGCACCGGCGCATCGTTGTTGCCGGTGACGGTGACGGTCACCAGTTGGGTGTCGACGCCGCCCAGGCCGTCGCTGACCTGCACGCTGAACACTTCGTTGTGACTCTCGCCGGCCTGCAGCGATTGCACCGCACTGGCGACCCCATCGGTGCCATTGGCCAGGGTGTAAGTCCATTGGCCGGTGCTGTCGACGGCGATCGAGCCATAGGTGCCAGTTGGCGAACCATTGATGGTCCAACTGGCGGTGGCATTATGATCGATGTCGGCCGCGCTGAACTGGCCGCTGACGCTGAGCGTGGTGTCTTCCTGCACCGCGCCGGCCGCGTTGCCCGTCGCGAAGCTGAGCACCGGCGCATCGTTGCTGCCGGTGACAGTGATGGTCACCAGTTGGGTGTCGACGCCGCCCAGGCCGTCGCTGACCTGCACGCTGAACACTTCGTTGTGACTCTCGCCGGCCTGCAGCGATTGCACCGCACTGGCGACCCCATCGGTGCCATTGGCCAGGGTGTAAGTCCATTGGCCGGTGCTGTCGACGGCGATCGAGCCATAGGTGCCAGTTGGCGAACCATTGATGGTCCAACTGGCGGTGGCATTGTGATCGATGTCGGTCGAGCTGAACTGGCCACTGACGCTGAGCTTGGTGTCTTCCTGCACCGCGCCGGCCTCGTTGCCGGTCGCGAAGCTGAGCACCGGCGCATCGTTGTTGCCGGTGACGGTGATGGTCACCAACTGGGTGTCGACGCCGCCCAGGCCGTCGCTGACCTGCACGCTGAACACTTCGTTGTGACTCTCGCCCGCCTGCAGCGCCTGCACCGCACTGGCGACCCCATCGGTGCCATTGGCCAGCGTGTAGGTCCACTTACCGCTGTTGTCCACGGCGATCGAACCGTAGGTACCCGTATCCGTACCCGCAATGCTCCAGGTCGCCGTGGCATCGTGATCGATGTCGGCCGAGCTGAACTGGCCATTCACGCTGAGCGTGGTGTCTTCCTGCACCGCGCCGGCAGCATTGCCCGTCGCGAAGCTGAGCACGGGCGCATCGTTGCTGCCGGTAATGGTGATGGTCACCAGCTGGGTGTCGACGCCGCCGAGGCCATCGCTGACCTGCACGCTGAACACTTCATCGTGACTCTCGCCCGCCTGCAGCGACTGCACCGCACTGGCGACCCCATCGCTGCCATTGGCCAGCGTGTAGGTCCACTTACCGCTGTTGTCCACGGCGATCGAACCGTAGGTACCCGTATCCGTACCCGCAATGCTCCAGGTCGCCGTGGCATCGTGATCGATGTCGGCCGAGCTGAACTGGCCGCTGACGCTGAGCTTGGTGTCTTCCTGCGCCGCGCCGGCCTCATTGCCCGTCGCGAAGCTGAGCACTGGCGCGTCGTTGCTGCCAGTGAGGGTGATCGTCACCGTCTGCGCTGCCGAGGTCGCGTTGCCCGTACCGCTGTTGTCGGTGGCCACCACGGTGTAGGAGAAGCTGATGGTTTCCCCGGCGCGCAGGAAGTCCAGGTTCTCGCTGCTGCTGTAGGTCCAGCCGGCCTGATCGACCGAGAAACCGGCCACCAGCGCCGCGGCTTGCGCCGCACCGAGGGTGCCGCCGCTCCAGACGAGGTCGTGGTTGGCACTCTGGCTGACCGTCACTCCATCGTTGACGTCCAGATCGGCGAAGCTCAGCGCGCCGCTGTCGCTCAGCGGGGCCGCGCCGTTGCCTTCGTTCATCGCCCCGGTCGGGTCGGTGATGGTCAGCGTCGGCTGGTCGTTGGTGCCGGTTAGGGTGATCATCACCGTCTGCGCTGCCGAGGCCGCGTTGGCCGCGCCGCTGTTGTCGGTGGCCACCACGGTGTAGGAGAAAGTGATGGTTTCACCGACGCGCAGGAAGTCCAGGTTCTCGCTGCTGCTGTAGGTCCAGCCGGTCTGATCGACCGCGAAGCCGGCCACCAGCGCCGCGGCCTGCGCCGCCCCGAGGGTGCCGCCGCTCCAGACGAGGTCGTGATTGGCGCTCTGGCTGACCGTCACCGAGTCGTTGCTGTCCAGGTCGGCGAAGCTCAGCGCCCCGCTGTCGCTCAGCGTGGCCGCGCCGTTGCCTTCGGTCATCGCCCCGGTCGGGTCGGTGATGGTCAGCGTCGGCCGGTCATTGGTGCCGGTCAGGGTGATCGTCACGTCCTTGGTCACCGCCGCCCCGACGTCGTCGGTCAGCGTCACCGTGAACACTTCGGTCTTGGTCTGGCCCACGGCCAGGTACTGCGCCGCGCTGTTGTTCAGCGTATAGCTCCAGCCCACGCTGCCCACCGCGTCGCCGGTACTCTCGTCGCTCACACTGGCCAGCAGCGTACCCAGCGCCCCGGCCGGTGCGCTCACGCTGGCCACATGGGCGTGATCGGCCAGGTCCACGTCGCCGAAGGCGAAGCTACCGCTGGTCAGCGGGGTGCCGTCTTCGGTCACCGCCCCGCTTTCGACCTCGGCCGCCGTCACCGTCGGCGCGTCATTGGTGCCGGTGACGGTGATGGTCACCAGTTGGGTGTCGACGCCGCCCAGGCCGTCGCTGACCTGCACGCTGAACACTTCGTTGTGACTCTCGCCCGCCTGCAGAGATTGCACCGCACTGGCAACGCCATCGGTGCCATTGGCCAGCGTGTAGATCCACTGGCCGCTGTTGTCCACCGCGATCGAACCGTAGGTGCCGGTATTTGACCCGACAATACTCCAGGTGGCGGTGGCGTCGTGATCGATGTCGGTCGAACTGAACTGGCCGCTGACGCTGAGCATGGTGTCTTCCTGCACCGCGCCGGCAGCATTGCCTGTCGCGAAGCTGAGCACGGGCGCGTCGTTGCTGCCGGTGACGGTGACGGTCACCAGCTGGGTGGCGACGCCGCCGAGGCCGTCGCTGACTTGCACCGTGAACACGTCAGCATGACTCTCGCCCGCCTGCAGCGACTGCACCGCACTGGCGACCCCATTGGTGCCATTGGCCAGGGTGTAAGTCCATTGGCCGGTGCTGTCGACGGCGATCGAGCCATAGATTCCAGTTGGCGAGCCATTGATGGTCCAGGTCGCCGTGGCATCGTGATCGATGTCGGCCGAGCTGAACTGGCCGTTGACGCTGAGCGTGGTGTCTTCCTGCACCGCGCCGGCAGCATTGCCCGTCACGAAACCGAGCACTGGCGCATCGTTGCTGCCGGTGACGGTGATGGTCACCAACTGGGTGTCGACGCCGCCCAGGCCGTCGCTGACCTGCACCGTGAACACGTCATCATGACTCTCGCCAGCCTTCAGCGACTGCACCGCACTGGCGACACCATTGGTGCCATTGGCCAGGGTATAGGTCCACTGGCCGGTGCTGTCGACGGCGATCGAGCCATAGGTTCCAGTTGGCGAGCCATTGATGGTCCAGCTGGTCGTGGCATCGTGATCGATGTCGGTCGAGCTGAACTGGCCGCTGACGCTGAGCGTGGTGTCTTCCTGCACCGCGCCGGCCTCGTTGCCGGTCGCGAAGCTGAGCACTGGCGCGTCGTTGCTGCCGGTCAGGGTGATCGTCACGGCCTTGGTCACCGTCGCCCCAAAGTCGTCGGTCAGCGTCACCGTGAACACTTCGGTCTTGGTCTGGCCCGCGGCCAGGTACTGCGCCGCGCTGTTGTTCAGCGTATAGCTCCAGCCCACGC
>NZ_JAHBDJ010000073.1:0-4321 GCF_019956375.1 Pseudomonas sp. GL-R-19
CAGCTTCTTGATGGTTTCCGGGGTTGCAGCAACCCGTGTTTCACCGGTCTGGGTTTCGAGAGGAACACCAATGTGCACGTCAAATCTCCTGCGTGATCTTGTTGAGTAAACCCAGGCACTACGGATGGTGCGGCTGGGGCGGCCGATCAGCACGATCCCGCCAAATCAGGGCGGGGCGCGGCATTTTGCAGGCGAACTTTGTGCCCTTCAAGGGATTATGACGGGTGACGGAAAATTAACTACAAGTCACCCCGTGACCGAATGTCGCAACCAGCCGGCTCTATCCCTTGCAGACCGTGCTTTGCAAGGATTCTGGCCGAAATTGAAGAATTTACACATCGGCCGTATGAATGATGCGGCATCGCTTTGAAATAGTGGCGCAAAGCCGCGTGCTCAGGCGCTTGTGGGACGTTTGTACAGCTTCTCGATACAGTTTGCTGGCATGCGACAAATACTTATATCTGTAGGGCTTTATATTTGCTGACTACGAGGTCAAGTAACGCTGCGGGGCCTTTATCCTTCTAGGCTGTAGCTGTGCGCCTGATTTACCAGCCAGTCACGAAATGCCCTCAAAGACGCGGATTCAACCTTTCGCTCAGGAATCATCAGGTAGTAAGCCTTGATGCTGGACAATGCTTGCGGGTTGGCGATCACCAGGCGTTTCTCCTTCAGCTCCCTTTGAATCAAAAACGGCGGAATCAGGGCAATGCCCATGTCGTGCATGGCCGCCTGCGCGAGCATGGAGAATAGCTCGTAGCGGGGGCCTGTCATGTCTCGCGGGACATTCAGGTGTTGGGAATCGAACCATTGGCGCCAGGCATAGGGGCGGGTGGTCTGTTGCAGTAGAGGCAAGTCGGCGATTTCGCCGGGCGTCAGACTGGCCTTGTTTCCGAGCAGGTTGGGGCTGCAAACGGGCATCGGATTTTCACCCATCAGCCTGTGGGACTCTGTACCCGACCAATCCGCATCACCGAAGTAGATGGCGGCATCAAAATCAGTGTCGGCGAACAGGAACGGCCGCGTGCGGTTGGTCAGGTTGACCGTCACTTCCGGGTGCTTTTGCTGGAAGTCCTTGAGACGCGGCAGCAGCCATTGGGTGCCGAAGGTCGGAACCACCGCCAATTCGATCACGTTGGCGCCCTGCTGGCCCATCACCGACAGGGTGTCCCGTTCGACCGCATCGAGTTGTGTGGCAACCCGACGGCTGTAGGAAAGCCCGGCCTCCGTCAGCTTCACTCCACGCCGCGAGCGTCGGAACAGTTCCACGCTGAGGAACTCTTCAAGGCTGGCGATCTGTCGGCAAATCGCTCCTTGGGTCAGCGAAAGTTCCTGGGCGGCCTTGGTGAAGCTCTCATGGCGCGCTGCAGCCTCGAAGCTGATCAGGGCGGTGGTGCTGGGTATTTTTCTGCGCATGTACGTCAACCTCACTAATACATCGCATAAAGGCTATTTTGCGATGTTTCGGAGTGAGAAATTAGCACAACAGTATGCAAAATCCTCGTTTGCCGTGGCGCCGATCCGGGCCTAGGATCACTCCACGTTATTTGACCCGATTCGAGAGGACACACTCATGGGCGGTAAAGCTAGCTTCAACTGGATCGATCCCCTGCTGCTGGATCAACAGCTCACTGAAGAAGAACGCATGATTCGCGACACGGCTGCGCAGTTTGCTCAGCAGAGCCTTGCGCCGCGCATTCTTGAAGCTTTCCGTCATGAGAAGACCGATCCGGCGATCTTCCGCGAAATGGGCGAGATCGGTCTGTTGGGCGCAACCATTCCCGAGCAGTACGGTGGCAGTGGCCTGAACTACGTCAGCTATGGCCTGATCGCCCGTGAAGTCGAGCGTATCGACTCCGGCTATCGCTCGATGATGAGCGTGCAGTCCTCGCTGGTGATGGTGCCAATCAATGAATTCGGTACCGAAGCGCAGAAGCAGAAGTACCTGCCGAAACTGGCGTCGGGCGAGTGGATCGGCTGCTTCGGCCTGACCGAGCCTAACCACGGCTCCGACCCGGGCGCGATGATCTCTCGTGCGCGCAAAGTGGAAGGTGGCTACAGCCTCACCGGCAACAAGATGTGGATCACCAACAGTCCGATCGCCGATGTGTTCGTGGTCTGGGCCAAGGACGATGCCGGCGACATCCGCGGCTTCGTTCTGGAGAAAGGCTGGAAAGGTCTGAGCGCTCCGGCGATTCACGGCAAGGTGGGCCTGCGCGCATCGATCACCGGTGAAATCGTGATGGATAACGTGTTCGTTCCGCAAGAGAACATTTTCCCGGATGTCCGTGGCCTGAAAGGTCCTTTCACTTGCCTCAACTCGGCACGTTACGGCATCGCCTGGGGTGCGCTGGGTGCGGCCGAGTTCTGCTGGCACACCGCTCGCCAGTACACCCTGGATCGTCAACAGTTCGGTCGCCCGCTGGCCGCTACCCAGTTGATCCAGAAGAAGCTTGCCGATATGCAGACTGAAATCACCATGGCGCTGCAAGGCTGCCTGCGTCTGGGTCGCATGAAGGATGAAGGCACCGCGGCGGTCGAAATCACTTCGATGATGAAGCGCAACTCTTGCGGCAAGTCCCTGGACATCGCGCGCATGGCTCGCGATATGTTGGGCGGCAACGGCATCTCCGATGAGTTTGGTGTCGCGCGTCACCTGGTCAACCTGGAAGTGGTGAACACCTATGAAGGTACGCACGACGTCCATGCACTGATCCTCGGTCGTGCGCAAACCGGCCTACAGGCGTTCTATTAAGGAGAACGTCCATGGGCGCGCTATCGCATCTACGGGTACTGGATTTATCGCGGGTGCTGGCCGGGCCTTGGGCCGGGCAGATCCTGGCCGACCTTGGCGCCGAAGTGATCAAGGTCGAGCGTCCGGGTAACGGCGATGACACGCGCGCCTGGGGGCCGCCGTTCCTTAAAGACGCCTATGGCGAGAACACCAGCGAGGCCGCCTATTACTTGTCGGCCAATCGCAACAAGCAATCGGTCACCATCGACTTCACTCGCCCTGAAGGGCAGAAGCTGGTGCGTGAACTGGCGGCCAAGTCGGACATCCTGATCGAGAACTTCAAGGTCGGCGGTCTGGCGGCTTATGGCCTGGACTATGAATCGTTGAAGGCGATCAATCCGGATCTGATCTATTGCTCGATCACCGGGTTTGGCCAGACTGGTCCTTACGCCAAGCGTGCGGGTTATGACTTCATGATCCAGGGGCTCGGCGGGCTCATGAGCCTGACGGGGAGACCTGAAGGTGAGGACGGCGCGGGCCCGGTGAAGGTTGGCGTGGCGCTGACGGACATCCTGACCGGGCTGTATTCGACTGTCGCAATCCTGGCAGCGCTTGCGCATCGGGATCACGACGGCGGTGGTCAGCATATCGATATGGCACTACTGGACGTACAGGTAGCTTGTCTGGCCAACCAGGCGATGAACTACCTGACGACAGGCAATGCACCTAAACGCTTGGGCAATGCTCATCCGAACATCGTGCCCTATCAGGATTTTCCTACGGCGGATGGCGATTTCATCCTTACCGTCGGGAACGATGGACAGTTCCGCAAGTTCGCGGAAGTGGCCGGGCAGCCGCAGTGGGCGGACGACCCGCGTTTTGCCACCAACAAGCTGCGGGTGGCAAACAGGGCGGTACTGATTCCGCTGATCCGCCAGGCGACGGTGTTCAAGACGACCGCTGAATGGGTGGCGCAGTTGGAGCAGGCTGGCGTGCCATGCGGGCCTATCAATGACGTGGCGCAGATGTTTGCCGATCCTCAGGTCAAGGCGCGTGGGTTGGCTATCGAGCTGCCGCATGCGCTGGCCGGGATGGTGCCTCAGGTGGCGAGCCCGATTCGACTGTCGGAGACGCCGGTGGAGTACCGTTTTGCGCCTCCTTTGCTGGGTGAGCACACGTTCGAGGTTTTGCAGCGGGTGTTGGGCCTGGATGCGGGGGCGGTGTCCGCATTCAAGGCTTCGGGCGTTCTCTGATAGGTCTCTTCTATATAGAGGGGAGTTTCGGCTCCTCTATATAGGCCTCCCTTTGGGGTGTTTTGCTGCATTCTGCAGGTTATTGATAGAAAACCTGAATCAGTGCTTGACGGCAGATTCCAGATCTCTATAATTCGCCACACTTCCGGCGCAGTCGAAACGGAAAACTCCTTGGTAAACAAAGAGTTACGCAGTTTTCGGCAGCAGGTTGCTTCAGGTCATCGAAGCCAAAAGGGAGTTGAAAAAGAGGTGTTGACAGCAGCGTGTAACGCTGTAGAATTCGCCTCCCGCTGACGAGAGATCTGAAGCGCAAGTGGTTGAAGTTACAAAGGAAACT
>NZ_JAHBDJ010000074.1:0-4132 GCF_019956375.1 Pseudomonas sp. GL-R-19
CCCCCGGACAGCGAATCAGTGCCGCGCACTGCTGATCGACATTTTCAACCATGCCGCCGCGAAAGGCCTGTGCCCGGACAACCCGGCGGCCAGCACGATCAACCGCATAGAGAAGAAACAGCGCAAACGCCACACCGTCGAAGGCTTGAAAGCCATCCGGTAGAAAGCGCCAGCCTGGTTACAGAACGCGATTGACCTCGCCGTGATCACCGCCCAGCGCCGGACGGACATTCTGGACATGCGCTTCGACGGCGTTCGAGAGGGTTTCCTGTACTTGGTACAGAAGAAGACGGCAAAGGCCAGTGACGCGGCGTGGATCCGCTTCCGGGTGACACCTGAATTGCAGGCTGTGATTAGCCGATGCCGTGACGACACCGCGTCACCGTACCTAGTGCACCGCAAGCCTGATCGCTTGAAACAAAAGCAGGCTCAGACCAAGGATCACTGGACGAAGGTTGAAGAACGGTATTTGACGCGGGCATTCAAGGAAGCCCGGGAGGCCGCCAACTGCTACGCAGGATGGAAGGAGGAAGAGATGCCGGGCTTCCACGAAGTGCGAGCACTGTCGCTGCACCTGTATAAGAAAGCCGGAAAGGATGGGCAGAAAATTGCAGGCCATGCGAGCGAAGTCATGACCAAAAACTACCAGCGGGACCACGAGGAAATCGTCTGGTCAGAGGCTATTCCGGACCTGAACATCAGCGAAATCACCGGGTAGTTTTGCGCCAGTTTTGCGCGGGTTTTGCGCAGGCACAAAAAAGCCGATCTATCTGATCGGCTTAAGTGTCTGATTTTACTCAGGAATAATGGTCGGGACGGAGTGATTCGAACACTCGACCCCTAGCACCCCATACACTTAATATCTGGAACTCCATGGACGAACGTACACTCTCATGGAACGCTTTAATCTAGAATTTACGGGGATTCAGGCTATATTAACGTCTATAACGATCCACTAATATCCATCGACAGCCAAGTGATTCGGTGGGGCAAAAGTGGGGCAAAATTTCAAGACGCTGGAATCAGACTGAGGTCGACAGTGGCAAAACTAACGGCGAAGCAACTGGAGGCGCTCACCTCCGCGGATGACGGGAGGACGCTACGCGAAGACGGTGGCCTGACTGCCAAGGTTCGCGCCGGTGTACGCGGCATTACTCTCCTATTTCGCTACGAGTTCAAACTGCACGGAACCAAACGTGATCACCGTTTGGGCAGTTGGCCGAAGAAATCGCTGGCGCAAATTCGTGCCGAGCGTGACGAAATGAGAGTGAGCATCACTAAAGGCATAGACCCCATCATCGCCCGCAAGGCCGCGAGAATCGAAGCCGAGGCTGCCATTGTCGCCACCATCGCTGAGGCCGAACGTCAGGCGGGAGAGAACAAGACAGTCACTGATCTCTTCGAGGAGTGGATTCGCGACGGCGTATCCCGCCAGGATGGAAACGCTGAACTGCGCCGCAGCTTCACCAAGGACGTGTTACCAGTCATTGGCGATAAGCCGCTGCGCAACCTCACCGAGAAAGATCTGCTCACTGTCCTACGCTCGGTCAAAGCCCGCGGCCTGAACCGTGCCATTGTGATTCGCAGTAAGGACATCGGCCAGATGCTGCGCTGGGCTGAGAAACGCAAGCCGTGGCGCACCCTAATGGTCGATGGAAATCCGGCCTACTTGATAGACGCCAACAAACTGCTCGATCACGACTACCAAGAACAACGCGACCGCGTACTTTCTCCTGATGAAATTCGCGAATTGCGCGACATCTTCGCGCGTCTGGCACACGACTATGACGCCCTACCCGCAGGCCAGAAATACGCTGGTATCCGCCCAGTAAACCCACGCGTGCAATGCGCAGTCTGGATCTGTCTGGGTACCCTCTGCCGCATCGGAGAACTGCTCAAGTCTGAATGGAGATACGTGGATCTGGAAAAAGGGACCTGGCTCATTCCAGCCGAATCCACCAAAGGACATATGGGCAGACGTCAGGATCATCACGTATTTATGTCCTCTTTCGTGCTGACACAATTCAAGCTATTGCAAAGGGAAAGCGGACATACGCCGTACTGCTTCCCCAGCAAAGTCGAGAAAAGCCATGTCGATACGAAGACAGTTAGCAAGTTGATCGGTGACCGGCAGTGCCGATTCAAAAAACGCAGTAAACCACTTATTGGTCGCCACCACGATGACTCATTGGTGCTCAACAAGGGAAGCAAGGGTGAATGGACCCCTCACGATTTGCGCCGAACAGGCGCAACTATGATGCAAGAGCTCGGTATAACAATAGAGATAATTGATCGCTGCCAAAATCATGTACTTGGTGGATCAAAGGTTCGTCGACATTATCTTCATCATGATTATGCCAAGGAAAAAACCGAGGCTTGGAGATTGCTAGGGGAACGTCTTGAAAAAATTTTCGCAACTACCTCTAGCGATCAATTGCCTCTGTTCGCCAATTAATTAGCATTCAGTGGAGCTCCGAAAAATAATATCTTGAACAGATACATTTCTGGCGTCCACTTGGGGAGTCATCCACCAGGCGCCATCCATCGATGACATCGCCTCCGCCATCTTTATACGACAAAGCCCTGATTATTCAGGGCTTTGTCGTTTCTTTTGTCTGATAAACAACCCCAGCCCACACTTCAGCCCACACCTTGGATGAAGCATTACTTTTCGACCAGCGGCCATACGTGCAATGGGCTCGCCGCGAGGTGAAATCATGATCCGCAGCGGATACAGCGACGATTGCGGTGGTTGGGATTTGATTTGCTGGCGTGGCGTCGTCAAGTCGGGCGTCAAAGGAAAGCGCGGGCAGGCGTTCCTGGTTGAACTGAGGGGCGCTCTGGATACCATACCTGATAAGCGGCTTGTAACAGACACCCTTGAAGCCGATGGACAGTTTTGCACCCTGGGTGTTCTTGGCGCCAAGCGCGGAATCGACATGAGCAGCATTGATGCGTATTGCCGAGAAAGCGTGTCGGAGGCTTTCGGTATCGCAGAGGCGATGGCGGCGGAAATAGTCTTCGAGAATGACGAGCATCCGGGCGCATCAAGAAGGCGGCCGGTGTAAGTGGGTTCCCGAAACTCCTGAGCGCCGCTGGCAGCGGATGCGCAATTGGGTCGAGTCAAACATAAATCAGGTGGCGCCATGATCTTTAGCACCATACCGCCCACCGAGGGGCGCAGCTCTGCGATGCACGTGTCGCGATCAAATGCGCCATAAAACACAGGCACGCCAACAGGATTCATTCGTCCTGCACGCGCCTTTTCCTTGGGCGGTGCCGCGAGTTCAGTTTCCGGGTACACAAGAATGTTTTTAGGATCCGATGACCGCTAATTCTTTGCCTCCTGGGGACGCTGCGTCACTCGTTAACGGGGCCCTCCGAGTGATCACTCGCGCCACCACCATCACATAATGAAGCTCCATACCCCGTAACCTGCCATCAATACCGCAGCAATCCGAAGCACCACTGTTCCGATCTCGCTTTGGTAAGAAATATTCAAACCTAAACTCAGCAATGCCATGACCACTGATACTCCCAGTCGTCAATACCGTCCCCCATTTTTTGCGCGATTAGATATCGATGGAGGACATCACTCTGGTAATCCACCAAGACGACATGCGATCCAGTAGGAACAGGTTGGCCCGTATGAAGGGCATCAAGCGCAGCCTGGTTAGTTAGCATGTGTTCTCTGGTCACGCCACGTCGTACAGTTGTGTATTGCTCAAGTTGATCAAGCGGCGGAAATGTCACGGCATTCGGTTCAGCCAAGGCCGTCATCGGGCCTACTCCGTTCGGAGAAAACCCGGAAGTCAGAAGCAGTGTGCCAAACCCCAACTGCCAAACCGTTCTTTTCATCCGTCAGATCTCTTTATCTTGCTTCGTCGTCAGAGCAAGAAGGTATCAGTTGACAGTAAAACTGAAATACGTCGCAGCGATTGAAGCCATGAATGAGACTTTTCAATCGCCATTCTCCATAACCGAGAACGCTATTGATGCCATGGATGCGGATTCCACGACACTTGGACACTCAATCCACGATCATCTGGACAGTCATTCCACGCTCACTTGGACACCTGATCCACATCCACTTGGACAGGCAGTCGGAGCGCAGCGACGCAGGTTTGCATAG
>NZ_JAHBDJ010000075.1:0-3527 GCF_019956375.1 Pseudomonas sp. GL-R-19
GCTGGACAGTGAAATCGAAAGCCTTGGCGCTCCGCGGGCGGCGTTGCTGGGTTTTGCCTCGGCGATCCTGGCCTACAACGTCCTGGCAGTGCTCAAGCGCAGCGTGGAACAGGCTCATCGCGAGACATTGCCCGAAGGCTGGGAAGCTTCAATCTTCCATCTGACGGTACAAGTGCGTAGCGGATACGAGGGCATGCAGATCGCACTGCCCTCGGATTACCTGACACTTCAAACGACCTTAGAAACGCTGGCAACACGACTGTTGGCGCTCGCCAGGAATATCAAGCCCAAGCAAGTGGCCAAAAGCATACGTGGTCCCAAAATCGCCAAACCCAAGGAGTGGCTGGACGGCAAAGCTGCGCACGCTCATGTGTCGACGGATCGGGTGCTCAAGGCCCATAAAGGGAAAACACCTTGAAAGGGCTGGCCCTTACGGCGGGTCACTTGGAAGAGCGGAACGCCGCCCGGCCCCAAGTAACCAAGGGCTTTTGCCCCTGACATTCGGTGCCTCGCCATGGCTCGGCATGCCCTCGCTCCGGTCCTGCTCCGTGGGCCCGCCGCGATCGGCCATTCATGGCCGTACGCGGCTAACCCGAGGCGGCCTACCGGCCGGCCTGGCTCTTCATGCGTGCGCATTTCCCGGTAGGCGCTAGTAGGAGCTGTCGAGTGCAACGAGGCTGCGATCTGTTGGCGTTATTCCTGACAAACAAGATCAAAAGATCGCAGCCTGCGGCAGCTCCTACGGAGTGATACATCCGCGAAATCAAGTCGGCTTTCGGGCCGCCTTCGCCGGCAAGCCAGCTCCTACGGTAAATCAGGAACCTCCATGAAATTCGGGCCGATTACCGCCCAATAAAAAATGCCCCGATCTCTCGACCAGGGCATTTCCATTCAACACATCTTAAACAGTCAAACCCAAACGCTTAGTGCGAAACCGCCCCACTCGCCCCCAGACCAGTCTGCGAACGAACAAACTGCGGGAAGAACAGTGCCCGCTCATTGTCAGCCGCAGTCGACTTGTCGGTAACCGAGAAGAACCAGATCCCGACAAAAGCAATCATCATCGAGAACAACGCCGGATACTCATACGGGAAGATGGCTTTCTCGTGATGCAGTATCTGCACCCAAATGGTCGGACCAAGCACCATCAGGCCCACGGCACTGATCAGCCCCATCCAGCCGCCGATCATCGCACCCCGAGTAGTCAGCTTTTTCCAGTACATGGAAAGCAGCAGTACCGGGAAGTTGCAGCTCGCCGCGATGGAGAACGCCAGGCCGACCATGAACGCGATGTTCTGGCTTTCAAACAGAATGCCCAGGATGATGGCCAACACACCCAGAGCAACGGTGGTGATCTTCGAAATACGAATCTCATCCTTCTCGTTGGCCTTGCCCTTCTTGATCACGCTGGCATACAGGTCGTGAGACACCGCCGACGCACCGGCCAGGGTCAGACCGGCAACCACCGCCAGAATGGTCGCGAACGCCACGGCCGAGATGAAGCCCAGGAAAATGCTGCCACCGACCGCGTTGGCCAGGTGCACCGCCGCCATGTTGTTGCCACCGAGCAACGCGCCGGCCGCATCTTTGAAGGCCGGGTTGGTGCTGACCAGCAGGATCGCGCCGAAGCCGATGATGAAGGTCAGGATGTAGAAGTAACCAATGAAGCCGGTTGCGTACAGCACGCTCTTGCGGGCTTCCTTTGCGTCACTCACGGTGAAGAAGCGCATCAGAATGTGCGGCAGGCCAGCGGTACCGAACATCAATGCAAGGCCGAGGGAGAACGCCGAGACCGGATCTTTCACCAGGCCACCAGGGCTCATGATCGCTTCACCCTTAGGGTGAACCTTGATCGCTTCGGAAAACAGCAGGCTGAAGTCGAAGTGGACGTGTTTCATCACCATCAGCGCCATGAAGGAAGCGCCGGAAAGCAGCAGGACTGCCTTGATGATTTGCACCCAGGTGGTCGCCAGCATGCCGCCGAACAACACGTAAAGGCACATCAGCACGCCCACCAGGATCACCGCGACGTGATAGTCGAGACCGAACAGCAGCTGGATCAGCTTGCCGGCACCGACCATCTGGGCGATCAGGTAGAACGCCACCACCACCAGCGAACCGCAGGCCGACAGTGTGCGGATCTGGGTTTGCCCCAGGCGGTAGGACGCCACGTCGGCAAAGGTGTACTTGCCCAGGTTACGCAGACGCTCGGCGATCAGGAACAGAATGATCGGCCAGCCCACCAGGAAGCCGATCGAATAGATCAGTCCGTCATAGCCGGAAGCGAACACCAGCGCGGAAATCCCCAGGAACGAGGCGGCCGACATATAGTCGCCGGCAATCGCCAGACCGTTCTGGAACCCGGTGATCTTGCCGCCCGCCGCGTAGTAGTCGGCCGCCGACTTGTTGCGCTTGGAGGCCCAGTAAGTAATGCACAGGGTTGCACCCACGAACACGACAAACATCAGGATCGCGGCGACGTTGAGAGGTTGTTTTTGCACTTCACCGGTCAGGGCTTCAGCCGCCCAGGCGCCCGGTGTAAAAGCCGCGATGCTCAATAGAGCCAGTAGACGCCGGATCATTGCTGAGCCTCCTTGAGAATCGCATTGTTCAGGTCGTCAAACTCGCCATTGGCACGTCGTACGTAGATAGCGGTCAGGACGAAGGCCGAAACAATCAGCCCGACGCCAATCGGTATGCCCCAGGTAATCGAAGACTCGGGACTGATTTTCGCCCCCAGCACTTGCGGCCCGTAAGCAATTAAAAGGATGAAGGCAGAGTAAAGCCCTAGCATGATCGCCGAAAGAATCCAGGCGAATCGTTCCCTCTTGCTAACCAGCTCCTTGAAGCGCGGGCTGTTTTGAATCGAGAGGTAAATGCTGTCGTTCATTGTTTTTATCCTCGCAGCACAGATTTAGTTGGAACGGTATCCACTCTATGCGGCTGCGGGGCAGGTTCCAGACGACCTTAGTCTTAGAACGCCATGACGGATTCGCCAATTGGACTGCCCCCAAAATGTTGGACGGTCTACTGCCACATGCCCACGGATTGAGTCCTGTACTCCACAGGGCTCAGTCCACCAAGCTTTGATTTGATCCGGTCATGATTGTAGTAACTGATGTACTCGTCCAGCCCTACATTCAGCTCTTCCAGATTTTCGAAGCGTTTGAGGTAGAAAAATTCGGACTTCAGGGTGCCAAAGAAGCTCTCCATTGCCGCATTGTCGAGGCAGTTTCCCTTACGTGACATGCTCTGCTTTATGCCGCGTTGCTTCAGTGCATGCTGATAGCGAGGTTGCTGATACTGCCAGCCCTGGTCGGAGTGAAGCAGCAGATGAGTCGGTCCTCGCAGGCGCTCGAAGGCCTTTTCCAGCATTCCGGTCACCAAGGCAAAGCACGGGCGCGGGGCCGTTTCATAGGCGATGATCTCACCGTTGTACAAATCCATTACCGGCGACAGATAGAGCTTCTTTGATCCGACCTTGAACTCGGTGACGTCAGTTACCCACTTCTGATTGGGCCGTTGCG
>NZ_JAHBDJ010000076.1:0-3106 GCF_019956375.1 Pseudomonas sp. GL-R-19
CAAATTGCTTGGGTGTTATATGGTCAAGCCTCACGGGCAATTAGTATTGGTTAGCTCAACGCCTCACAGCGCTTACACACCCAACCTATCAACGTCGTAGTCTTCGACGGCCCTTCAGGGGACTCAAGGTCCCAGTGAGATCTCATCTTGAGGCAAGTTTCCCGCTTAGATGCTTTCAGCGGTTATCTTTTCCGAACATAGCTACCCGGCAATGCCACTGGCGTGACAACCGGAACACCAGAGGTTCGTCCACTCCGGTCCTCTCGTACTAGGAGCAGCCCCTCTCAAATCTCAAACGTCCACGGCAGATAGGGACCGAACTGTCTCACGACGTTCTAAACCCAGCTCGCGTACCACTTTAAATGGCGAACAGCCATACCCTTGGGACCGGCTTCAGCCCCAGGATGTGATGAGCCGACATCGAGGTGCCAAACACCGCCGTCGATATGAACTCTTGGGCGGTATCAGCCTGTTATCCCCGGAGTACCTTTTATCCGTTGAGCGATGGCCCTTCCATACAGAACCACCGGATCACTAAGACCTACTTTCGTACCTGCTCGACGTGTCTGTCTCGCAGTCAAGCGCGCTTTTGCCTTTATACTCTACGACCGATTTCCGACCGGTCTGAGCGCACCTTCGTACTCCTCCGTTACTCTTTAGGAGGAGACCGCCCCAGTCAAACTACCCACCATACACTGTCCTCGATCCGGATAACGGACCTGAGTTAGAACCTCAAAGTTGCCAGGGTGGTATTTCAAGGTTGGCTCCACGCGAACTGGCGTCCACGCTTCAAAGCCTCCCACCTATCCTACACAAGCAAATTCAAAGTCCAGTGCAAAGCTATAGTAAAGGTTCACGGGGTCTTTCCGTCTAGCCGCGGATACACTGCATCTTCACAGCGATTTCAATTTCACTGAGTCTCGGGTGGAGACAGCGCCGCCATCGTTACGCCATTCGTGCAGGTCGGAACTTACCCGACAAGGAATTTCGCTACCTTAGGACCGTTATAGTTACGGCCGCCGTTTACCGGGGCTTCGATCAAGAGCTTCGCGTTAGCTAACCCCATCAATTAACCTTCCGGCACCGGGCAGGCGTCACACCCTATACGTCCACTTTCGTGTTTGCAGAGTGCTGTGTTTTTAATAAACAGTCGCAGCGGCCTGGTATCTTCGACCGGCGTGGGCTTACGCAGTAAATGCTTCACCCTCACCGGCGCACCTTCTCCCGAAGTTACGGTGCCATTTTGCCTAGTTCCTTCACCCGAGTTCTCTCAAGCGCCTTGGTATTCTCTACCCAACCACCTGTGTCGGTTTGGGGTACGGTTCCTGGTTACCTGAAGCTTAGAAGCTTTTCTTGGAAGCATGGCATCAACCACTTCGTCACCCAAAGGGTAACTCGTCATCAGCTCTCGGCCTTAGAATCCCGGATTTACCTAAGATTCCAGCCTACCACCTTAAACTTGGACAACCAACGCCAAGCTGGCCTAGCCTTCTCCGTCCCTCCATCGCAATAACCAGAAGTACAGGAATATTAACCTGTTTTCCATCGACTACGCTTTTCAGCCTCGCCTTAGGGACCGACTAACCCTGCGTCGATTAACGTTGCGCAGGAAACCTTGGTCTTTCGGCGTGGGTGTTTTTCACACCCATTGTCGTTACTCATGTCAGCATTCGCACTTCTGATACCTCCAGCAAGCTTCTCAACTCACCTTCACAGGCTTACAGAACGCTCCTCTACCGCATCATCCGAAGATGATACCCGTAGCTTCGGTGTATGGTTTGAGCCCCGTTACATCTTCCGCGCAGGCCGACTCGACTAGTGAGCTATTACGCTTTCTTTAAAGGGTGGCTGCTTCTAAGCCAACCTCCTAGCTGTCTAAGCCTTCCCACATCGTTTCCCACTTAACCATAACTTTGGGACCTTAGCTGACGGTCTGGGTTGTTTCCCTTTTCACGACGGACGTTAGCACCCGCCGTGTGTCTCCCATGCTCGGCACTTGTAGGTATTCGGAGTTTGCATCGGTTTGGTAAGTCGGGATGACCCCCTAGCCGAAACAGTGCTCTACCCCCTACAGTGATACATGAGGCGCTACCTAAATAGCTTTCGAGGAGAACCAGCTATCTCCGAGCTTGATTAGCCTTTCACTCCGATCCACAGGTCATCCGCTAACTTTTCAACGGTAGTCGGTTCGGTCCTCCAGTCAGTGTTACCTAACCTTCAACCTGCCCATGGATAGATCGCCCGGTTTCGGGTCTATTCCCAGCGACTAGACGCCCTATTAAGACTCGCTTTCGCTACGCCTCCCCTATTCGGTTAAGCTCGCCACTGAAAATAAGTCGCTGACCCATTATACAAAAGGTACGCAGTCACCCAACAAAGTGGGCTCCCACTGCTTGTACGCATACGGTTTCAGGATCTATTTCACTCCCCTCTCCGGGGTTCTTTTCGCCTTTCCCTCACGGTACTAGTTCACTATCGGTCAGTCAGTAGTATTTAGCCTTGGAGGATGGTCCCCCCATATTCAGACAAAGTTTCTCGTGCTCCGTCCTACTCGATTTCATGACCAAGAGATTTTCGCGTACAGGGCTATCACCCACTATGGCCGCACTTTCCAGAGCGTTCCGCTAATCTCAAAGCCACTTAAGGGCTAGTCCCCGTTCGCTCGCCACTACTAAGGGAATCTCGGTTGATTTCTTTTCCTCAGGGTACTTAGATGTTTCAGTTCCCCTGGTTCGCCTCTTGCACCTATGTATTCAGTACAAGATAACCATCTTATGATGGCTGGGTTCCCCCATTCAGACATCTCCGGATCAAAGTCTGTTTGCCGACTCCCCGAAGCTTTTCGCAGGCTACCACGTCTTTCATCGCCTCTGACTGCCAAGGCATCCACCGTATGCGCTTCTTCACTTGACCATATAACCCCAAGCAATCTGGTTATACTATGAAGACGACATTCGCCGAAAATTCGCACTTGCTCATAGAGCAACTCACAAATTTTACCTTAGCCTGATCCGTTACCAGTGAAAGTAACGTTCAGTCTATCTTTCTATCACATACCCAAATTTTTAAAGAACGAACTAGTCAAAGACTAGAAATCAACATTCAC
>NZ_JAHBDJ010000088.1:0-202658 GCF_019956375.1 Pseudomonas sp. GL-R-19
GCGAAAAGCCGCAGCCGACAGTTACGCGCCTTGGAACACAAGGCGCGCAAGCTGGGCATGCAGTTGGTGATGGCTGGATAATTTTTAGAGCAAAAACAATGGGTTATTTTTTGTTTGATAAGAGCTGGCTTGCCAGCGAAGAGGGCATCACGATCTGTAATTATCTTGGCTGACACACCGCCTTCGCTGGCAAGCCAGCTCCTACAGGAGGCGTCTTGAAGCATTCCAAGCGTGTGGCCGTTTGCCGCACTTTTGCCTGTCAGCCCCCGCGCTTGGTTATACTCCCTGCGATCCGCCTGGAGCGCTCATCAGGAGAGCTCATGCTCGCCCCCGTTCAAATCACTTCTGCCACTCGCCAGAACCTCTGGCGGCTGACGTTCATCCGCACCTTGGTGCTGGCCGCACAGGCCGGCTCCGTGGGCCTGGCCTACTGGCTCGAATTGTTGCCGCTGCCCTGGTTTCAACTGGCTGCGACCCTCGGTTGTTCGATGCTGTTGTGCCTGTTCACGGCGATTCGCCTGCGTACCTCGTGGCCGGTAACCGAGCTCGAATACGCCGTGCAACTGGCCTGCGACCTGTTTATCCACAGCGCCTTGCTGTATTTCTCCGGTGGCTCGACCAACCCCTTCGTCTCCTATTACCTGGTGCCGCTGACCATTGCCGCGGTGACGTTGCCATGGCGTTATTCGGTGGTCCTGTCGGGTATCGCGCTGACGATGTACACGCTGTTGCTGGCGCAGTTCTACCCACTGCAAACCTTCCCGATCGCTCGGGAAAACCTGCAGGTGTACGGGATGTGGTTGAGCTTCGCCCTTGCCGCCGCCGTGATCACGTTCTTCGCCGCGCGCATGGCCGAAGAGCTGCGCCGTCAGGAAGAGCTGCGCGCCATTCGTCGCGAAGAAGGCCTGCGCGATCAACAACTGCTGGCCGTCGCCACCCAGGCCGCCGGTGCGGCCCATGAACTGGGCACGCCGCTGGCGACCATGAGTGTGCTACTCAAGGAAATGCGTCAGGACCACCATGACCCGATGTTGCAGGATGACCTGAGCGTGCTGCAGGATCAGGTCAAGTTGTGTAAAGAGACCTTGCAGCATCTGGTGCGCGCCGCCGAGGCCAATCGCCGGTTGGCGGTGGAGATGCAGGACGTCACCGATTGGCTTGATGAAGCCCTTAATCGCTGGCACCTGATGCGCCCGGAAGCCAGTTATCGCTTCCAGCGCCTCGGCCAGGGTCCGGTCCCACGCATGGCGCCGCCGCCAGACCTGACCCAGGCTTTGCTGAATCTGTTGAACAACGCCGCCGATGCCTGCCCCGAAGGGCTGCAAGTGACGCTGGACTGGGATTGGGAAAACCTCACCATCAGCATTCGTGATCATGGTGCCGGTGTGCCGCTGGCCATCGCCGAGCAAATCGGTAAACCGTTTTTTACCACCAAGGGCAAAGGCTTCGGCCTGGGCCTGTTTTTGAGCAAGGCCAGCGTGACACGCGCCGGCGGCTCAGTGAAACTCTACAGCCATGAGGAAGGCGGCACGCTCACCGAGCTGCGCCTGCCCCGTGTCGCCCGAGGAGACGAACATGAGTGAAGAGATCCAAGTCGAAGGCGAAGAACTGCCGCATTTGCTGCTGGTCGATGACGACGCCACGTTCACCCGCGTCATGGCCCGCGCCATGGCCCGCCGCGGTTTTCGTGTCAGCACTGCCGGTTCCGCCGAAGAAGGCCTGGAGCTGGCCAAGGCCGACCTGCTGGATTACGCCGCTCTGGACCTGAAGATGGACGGCGATTCCGGCCTGGTGCTGCTGCCCAAATTGCTGGAAATGGACCCGGAAATGCGCGTGGTGATCCTCACCGGCTATTCGAGCATTGCCACCGCCGTCGAGGCGATCAAGCGCGGTGCCTGCAACTACCTGTGCAAGCCGGCGGACGCCGACGACGTGCTGGCGGCGCTGCTGTCCGAACACGCTGACCTCGACAGCCTGGTGCCGGAAAACCCGATGTCCGTGGACCGCCTGCAGTGGGAGCACATCCAGCGCGTGCTGACCGAGCACGAAGGCAACATCTCGGCCACCGCCCGTGCCCTGGGCATGCACCGCCGCACCCTGCAGCGCAAACTGCAGAAGCGTCCCGTTCGCCGCTGAACCTGAGCTGAACGAATGCGGGCCATATCTCGCGACAAATCGAACCGATCATCTATGATCGGTTCGTTTGTGTTCTTTTCTCTATCGAGCCTTATCCATGAATCAGAACGCTGAGTACTCCGCGGTCAACGACGCCGTGCGCGGGCAGTTTTTTCGCAAAGTGTGGGCGATGATCACGCCTTACTGGCGCAGTGAAGAGAAGGTCAAGGCCTGGACACTGCTGATCGCGGTGATTGCATTGTCGCTGATCAGCGTGGGGATCTCGGTGTGGTTCAACACCTGGTACAAGGATTTCTACAACGCCCTGCAAAAGAAGGACGAAGCGGCGTTCTGGCAACTGATCCTGTACTTCTGCGCGATTGCGGCGGTGGCGATCGTCGGTGCGGTGTATCGGCTCTACCTGACGCAGATGCTGACGATCCGCTGGCGGGCATGGCTCACCGAAAAGCATTTCGCCCGCTGGTTGGGTGATAAAAACTACTACCAGCTGGAGCAGGGCGGTTACACCGATAACCCGGACCAGCGGATTTCCGAAGACCTCAACAACTTCACCTCCAACACCCTTGAGTTGGGGATCGGGTTGCTGCGCAATATCGTCAGCCTGGTGTCGTTCTCGATCATTCTGTGGGGCGTGTCGGGCAGCATTGAAGTATTCGGCATCACCATTCCCGGCTACATGTTCTGGTGTGTCCTGGTTTACGCCGTGGTGGGCAGTTGGTTGACGCATTTGATCGGTCGTCGCCTGATCGGCCTGAATAACCAACAACAACGCTTCGAAGCCGACCTGCGTTTCTCCATGGTGCGGATTCGCGAGAATGCTGAAAGCATCGCGTTGTACAACGGCGAACCGAACGAAAATCGTCGGTTGAGCAGTCGCTTCGGGATGGTCTGGCATAACTTCTGGGACATCATGAAAGTGTCCAAGCGCCTGACGTTCTTCACCGCCGGTTACAGCCAGGCCGCCATCATTTTCCCTTTCATGGTTGCTGCGCCGCGTTACCTCTCCGGAAAGATCGAACTGGGCGAGCTGATGCAAATCAGCTCGGCATTCGGCAATGTGCAGGAGAGTTTCAGCTGGTTCATCAGCGCGTACCAGAGCCTCGCTTCCTGGCGCGCCACCTGCGATCGTCTGCTGAGCTTCCACCAGGCCATGCGTGACAACGAAGAGCGTGCGCCGGCCATCGACGTACAGAATTCGGGCTCGGTGCTGAAGGTGCACAACCTCGGCCTCGACCTGGCTGAAGGTCGTCACCTGCTGACCAACGCCGACATGACCGTGGAGGAGGGCGACCGTGTGATGCTCAGCGGTCGTTCCGGCAGCGGCAAGTCGACCCTGCTGCGGGCGATGGGCCATCTGTGGCCGGCCGGCCACGGCAGTATTCGCCTGCCAGCGGCGCGTTACCTGTTCCTGCCGCAAAAACCGTATTTGCCGATTGGCACCCTGCGTGATGTTCTCAGTTATCCACAGGCTGGCGATATCTATCCGAACGAACGCTACGTGCAGGTCCTGGAAACCTGTCGCTTGCCGCACCTGATTGCCCGTCTCGACGAAGCCAACCACTGGCAGCGCATGTTGTCGCCGGGTGAGCAGCAGCGCCTGGCCTTTGCCCGTGCGCTGCTTTATGCACCGCAATGGCTGTACATGGACGAAGCGACTTCGGCGATGGACGAAGAGGACGAGGCCACGCTGTATCAGGCGCTGATCGACGAGTTGCCGGGGCTGAGCATTGTCAGCGTCGGCCATCGCAGCAGCTTGAAGCGCTTCCACCCACGGCACATTCGTATCGAGAATGGCCATCTTGTGGACCAGGCCGTAACCGCCTGAACACCCCGATTCCTTGTAGGAGCGAGCTTGCTCGCGATGGAGGCTAACGATAACGCGTGCATTCTGAATAAACGCGGTGCGTTCAAGTCCATCGTCGGATCGCCGCCCGGAGCAAGCTCGCTCCTACAAGGTCAAGGTGATCGTACAACCGCGTTGCGCTATGATGTGCTTTCAGCAGCCGAACTTTTCGAGACAGATGTTCACCATGGAAAACCTGAACGACGCACCACGCCTCCCACGCAAGCGCCGCAGCCTCGCTCAGGAACTGGTGACGGTGCTGTCCGAGCAGATCCGCGACGGTCATCTCAAGCGTGGCGACAAGTTGCCCACCGAGTCGGCCATCATGGATGCCCATGGCGTCAGCCGCACCGTGGTGCGCGAAGCGATTTCCCGTTTGCAGGCGGCAGGGCAGGTGGAAACCCGCCACGGTATCGGCACCTTCGTGCTCGACACGCCGAGCCCGAGCGGTTTCCGTATCGACCCGGCGACCGTGGTGACCTTGCGCGATGTGCTGGCGATCCTGGAGCTGCGCATCAGCCTGGAAGTGGAGTCCGCCGGGCTGGCGGCGCAACGTCGCACTCCGGAACAACTGGCCAACATGCGCGCCGCCCTCGATGCGTTGAACGAAAGCGCCGCTCATGCCAGTGATGCCGTGGCGTCGGACTTCGCCTTCCACCTCGAAATCGCGCTGTCCACCGGCAACCGCTACTTCACCGACATCATGACCCATCTGGGCACCAGCATCATTCCGCGCACACGGCTGAATTCCGCGCGCCTGGCCCATGATGACCAGCAGCACTACATGAGTCGCCTGAGCCGTGAGCACGAGGAAATCTACGACGCCATTGCCCGTCAGGATTCCGATGCGGCCCGGGCCGCCATGCGTTTGCACCTGACCAACAGCCGTGAGCGGTTGCGTCATGCGCATGAAGAGGCTGAGGCGCAGCGGGGCTAAGCGTTCTGTTTCAGCGATTCATAGTCTGATATTCCGTCTTCGTCGGAGCGCCGCCCGGAGCCGGCTCGCTCCCACAGTTGATCGTGGATATTCCCGGGTCCTGGATTCGCTCCCGATCCAGTGTGGGAGCGAGCCTGCTCGCGAAGGGGCCACCCGCCACTCCACAAACCTTTTCTCGGCCCAGAAAACTGGCCTCACTCCAGTTATTCCTGTCCCTATCTTCCGACAACGTATCTCCTGAGCGCCTATTTTTCGAGGTGTGATCGTCCCTGTTCTCCCTTCCATGGAAGCCCTGTAAAACAAGGGTTAAACGCATTTTTGTCGAACAATTTTCACCCACGGCGATGAAATGCAGTTGACGGTTGTATTTTAAGTTGTACGATGACCTACAACTTCAGCGCGGGCTGAACGGTTTTCTCACACAACGTCGCTATCCAGGGTGTTCGAATAATGAATCCACAAGAACTGAAGTCCATCCTCTCTGCCGGTCTGCTGTCTTTCCCGGTTACCGATTTCAATGCTCAGGGCGACTTCAATCGCGCGGGTTACATCAAGCGTCTCGAATGGCTGGCCCCATACGGCGCCTCGGCGCTGTTCGCTGCGGGCGGCACCGGTGAGTTCTTTTCTCTGGCGGCCAGCGAATATTCGGAAATCATCAAGACCGCCGTCGACACCTGCGCCACCAGCGTGCCGATTCTGGCCGGCGTGGGCGGTTCGACCCGTCAAGCCATCGAATACGCTCAGGAAGCCGAGCGTCTGGGCGCCAAAGGTCTGTTGCTGCTGCCGCACTACCTGACCGAAGCCAGCCAGGACGGCGTTGCCGACCACGTTGAAGCGGTGTGCAAATCGGTCAACATCGGCGTGGTGGTCTACAACCGTAACGTCTGCCGCCTGACCGCGCCGCTGCTGGAACGTCTGGCCGAGCGCTGCCCGAACCTGATCGGCTACAAGGATGGCCTGGGTGATATCGAGTTGATGGTGTCGATCCGTCGCCGCCTCGGTGATCGCTTCAGCTACCTGGGTGGCTTGCCGACCGCCGAAGTCTACGCCGCCGCCTACAAGGCCCTGGGCGTACCGGTCTACTCCTCGGCGGTGTTCAACTTCATCCCGAAAACCGCGATGGACTTCTACCACGCGATCGCTCGTGAAGATCACGCCACCGTCGGCAAGATCATCGACGACTTCTTCCTGCCGTACCTGGACATCCGTAACCGCAAGGCCGGTTATGCCGTGAGCATCGTCAAGGCCGGGGCAAAAATTGCCGGCTACGACGCAGGTCCTGTGCGCGCACCGCTGACCGATCTGACTGGGGAAGAGTACGAAATGCTCGCCGCGCTGATCGACAAGCAGGGCGCCCAGTAACACCCGATAAAACCAGGGCCGCTGAGCAATCGGCGGCTTTTTGCGTGAGGTCTTTTTATCAAGGGGCAGTCCAGTGACTGATTCAAAGCGTTTCGATAACTACATCAACGGCGAGTGGGTTGCCGGCGGCGACTATTCGACCAACATCAACCCGTCCGAACTGACCGACGCCATCGGCGACTACGCCAAGGCTGATCTGGCTCAGGTCCACGCCGCCATCGACGCCGCCCGTGCCGCGTTCCCGGCCTGGTCCACATCCGGCATTCAGGCGCGTCATGATTCCCTGGACAAAGTCGGTACCGAGATCCTCGCCCGCCGCGAAGAGCTCGGCACCCTGCTGGCCCGGGAAGAGGGCAAGACCCTGCCTGAAGCCATCGGTGAAGTGACCCGCGCCGGCAACATCTTCAAGTTCTTCGCCGGTGAATGCCTGCGCCTGTCCGGCGACTACCTGCCGTCGGTGCGTCCGGGCGTCAACGTTGAGGTCACTCGCGAAGCCCTGGGCGTGGTCGGTCTGATCACCCCGTGGAACTTCCCGATTGCTATCCCTGCATGGAAAATCGCTCCGGCCCTGGCCTATGGCAACTGCGTCGTGCTCAAGCCGGCGGACCTGGTTCCGGGTTGCGCCTGGGCCCTGGCCGAAATCATCTCCCGCGCAGGCTTCCCGGCCGGTGTGTTCAACCTGGTGATGGGCAGCGGTCGCGTGGTGGGCGATGCACTGGTCAACAGCCCGAAAGTCGATGGCATCAGCTTCACCGGTTCCGTGGGCGTGGGTCGTCAGATCGCCGTCAGCTGCGTATCGCGCCAGGCCAAGGTTCAGCTGGAAATGGGTGGCAAGAACCCGCAGATCATTCTCGACGACGCCGACCTCAAGCAAGCGGTCGAATTGTCGGTACAGAGCGCGTTCTACTCCACCGGCCAGCGTTGCACCGCTTCCAGCCGCTTTATCGTCACCGCCGGCATCCACGACCAGTTCGTCGAAGCCATGGCCGAGCGCATGAAGTCGATCAAGGTCGGTCACGCCTTGAAAGCCGGTACCGATATCGGTCCGGTGGTTTCCCAGGCTCAGCTTGAACAGGACATGAAGTACATCGACATCGGCCAGTCCGAAGGTGCGCGTCTGGTCAGCGGCGGTGGTCTGGTGACGTGCGACACCGAGGGCTACTTCCTCGCGCCAACCCTGTTTGCCGACAGCGAAGCCTCGATGCGTATCAGCCAGGAAGAGATCTTCGGCCCGGTGGCCAACATCGTCCGTGTCGCCGATTACGAAGCAGCCTTGGCCATGGCCAACGACACCGAGTTCGGGCTGTCGGCGGGCATTGCCACCACGTCCTTGAAGTACGCCAACCACTTCAAACGCCACTCCCAGGCCGGGATGGTGATGGTCAACCTGCCGACCGCCGGTGTGGATTACCACGTTCCGTTCGGTGGGCGTAAAGGTTCATCCTATGGATCACGTGAGCAAGGTCGCTATGCGCAAGAGTTTTACACCGTTGTGAAGACTGCCTACATCGGTTCGTAACGCACCACCCTCCTGTAGGAGCGAGCCCTGCTCGCGATGGTCTTGAGGTCGCGACGGTAAACCTGATGCCCCGCGTCATCGTTGACCACCATCGCGAGCAGGCTCGCTCCTACAAGGAAACACCAAAGATTCACCCGCGCATAAAAATAATCAGTGGGAGTACATCTACATGCAATCGACCCAAAAGCCGACTCACGTCCGCTATTTGATCCTGCTCATGCTGTTTCTGGTGACCACGATCAACTACGCCGACCGGGCTACCATCGCAATCGCCGGCTCCAGCCTGCAGAAAGACCTGGGCATTGATGCCGTTACCCTCGGCTACATCTTCTCCGCATTCGGTTGGGCCTACGTGGCCGGGCAAATCCCCGGTGGCTGGCTGCTGGACCGTTTCGGTTCGAAAAAAATCTACGCGTTGAGTATCTTCACCTGGTCGCTGTTCACCGTGCTGCAGGGTTATGTCGGCGAGTTCGGCATGTCCACGGCAGTGGTTGCGCTGTTCATGCTGCGCTTCCTGGTGGGCCTGGCTGAAGCGCCATCCTTCCCCGGTAACGCACGTATCGTAGCGGCCTGGTTCCCGACCGCTGAGCGCGGCACTGCCTCGGCGATCTTCAACTCGGCGCAGTACTTTGCCACTGTGTTGTTCGCGCCGCTGATGGGCTGGATCGTCTACAGCTTCGGCTGGCAGCACGTGTTCATCGTCATGGGCGTGATCGGCATCATCTTCTCCGGGATCTGGCTGAAGGTTATCCACAGCCCGCGTCAGCACCCGATGATCAATGATGCCGAGTTCAAGCACATCGCCGACAACGGCGGTATGGTCGACATGGATCAGGACAAGGGCAAAGGCAAGAAGACCGATGGTCCGAAGTGGGACTATATCCGGCAGTTGCTGACCAACCGCATGATGCTCGGCGTATACCTGGGCCAATACTGCATCAACGGCATCACCTACTTCTTCCTGACCTGGTTCCCGGTGTACCTGGTGCAGGAACGCGGCATGACCATTCTCAAGGCCGGTTTCATTGCGTCCTTGCCGGCGATCTGCGGCTTCATCGGTGGTGTATTGGGCGGGGTGATTTCCGATTACCTGCTGCGCAAAGGCCATTCCCTGACCTTCGCCCGCAAGGCGCCGATCATTGCCGGCCTGCTGGTTTCCAGCAGCATCGTCGCCTGCAACTACGTGGATGTTGAATGGATGGTGGTCGGTTTCATGGCCCTGGCATTCTTCGGCAAAGGCGTGGGCGCTCTGGGCTGGGCGGTGGTGTCCGACACCTCGCCGAAGCAGATCGCCGGCCTGAGCGGTGGCCTGTTCAACACCTTTGGTAACCTCGCTTCCATCACCACCCCGATCGTCATCGGCTACATCATCAGCTCCACCGGTTCGTTCAAGTGGGCACTGGTGTTTGTCGGCTGCAACGCTTTGGTCGCAGTGTTCAGCTATCTGGTCATCGTGGGCCCGATCAAGCGCGTGGTACTCAAAGAGCCGCCCGCGAACGGTACTGAAGCCCCTGGCAAATTGTCTCAAGCGCATTCCTGAGGAGCGGCGTCATGCAGTTGATTGAACATTCCGACTCGCCGCGCTACATCCGCCTGCACGAGCGGGATAACGTGGTCATCGTGGTCAATGATCAGGGCGTACCGGCCGGTACCGAATTTTCGGACGGCCTGGTCACCCTGGACTTCGTGCCGCAGAGCCACAAGGTCACTCTGGAAGACATTCCCGAAGGTGGCCAGGTGATTCGTTACGGCCAGGTCATTGGCTACGCCTTGCAGCCGATTCCCCGCGGTAGCTGGGTCAAGGAAGATCAACTGCGCATGCCAACCGCGCCACCGCTGGATAGCCTGCCGCTGTCCACCGATGTGCCGGCCGCGCAGGCACCGCTGGAAGGTTTCACCTTCGAGGGTTATCGCAATGCCGACGGCACCGTTGGCACGCGCAACATTCTCGGCATCACCACCACCGTGCAATGCGTGACCGGCGTGCTCGATCATGCGGTCAAGCGTATCAAGGCCGAGTTGCTGCCCAAGTACCCGCACGTCGATGACGTGGTGGCGCTGACCCACAGTTACGGCTGTGGCGTGGCCATCACCGCCACCGACGCCTACATCCCGATTCGTACCGTACGCAACCTGGCACGTAACCCGAATCTGGGCGGCGAAGCCTTGGTCATCAGCCTGGGTTGCGAGAAGTTGCAGGCCGGGCAGGTGATGCACGAGAACGACAGTTCGGTGGATCTCAGCGAGCCGTGGTTGTATCGGCTACAGGATTCCAGCCACGGCTTCACCGAGATGATCGAGCAGATCATGGAGCTGGCCGAGACGCGCTTGAAGAGGCTCGATCAGCGCCGTCGGGAAACCGTGCCGGCGTCCGAGCTGATTCTTGGCATGCAATGCGGCGGCAGTGATGCGTTCTCCGGTATCACCGCCAACCCGGCGCTCGGTTATGCCTCGGACCTGCTGCTACGGGCCGGTGCGACGGTAATGTTTTCCGAAGTCACTGAAGTGCGCGATGCCATTTATCTGCTGACCTCCCGCGCGGAAAACCAGGACGTCGCCCAGGAACTGGTGCGGGAAATGGACTGGTACGACCGCTACCTGGCAAAGGGCGAGGCAGATCGTAGCGCCAACACCACGCCGGGCAACAAGAAGGGCGGGTTGTCGAACATTGTCGAGAAGTCCCTGGGCTCGATCGTCAAGTCCGGCAGCAGCGCTATCAATGGCGTGCTTGGCCCAGGCGAGCGTTTCAAGCGAAAGGGCCTGATCTTCTGCGCGACCCCGGCCAGCGACTTTGTCTGTGGGACCTTGCAGCTGGCGGCGGGGATGAACCTGCATGTATTCACCACCGGTCGTGGTACGCCTTACGGTTTGGCCATGGCCCCGGTCGTCAAGGTCTCGACCCGGACGGAACTGGCGCAACGCTGGCCGGACCTGATCGACATCGACGCCGGGCGTATTGCCACCGGCCGCGCATCGATCGAGGAACTGGGCTGGGAGCTGTTCCATTACTACCTGGATGTGGCGAGCGGCAAGAAACAGACGTGGGCCGAGCAGCACAAGCTGCATAACGACATCACCCTGTTCAACCCGGCGCCGATTACCTGAGACTGTGGCGAGGGAGCTTGCTCCCGCTGGACTGCGTAGCAGTCCCATTTTTTGGGGCCGCTTCGCGACCCAGCGGGAGCAAGCTCCCTCGCCACATGTGTTTCATTGCCTGTTCAAGGGGCGATCTAGCAGGCGCCGAAGTCTTCAGTGGCTTATCATTAGCCACCTAACGACGCCCACCAAGGTTACCCCCGGCATGCTGGCAATTTTCCTCGAAACCCTGAATATCACCGCGCCGGTGTTTGCCATGCTGTTTCTGGGGGTGCTGCTCAAACGCATCGACTGGATCAACGACAACTTCATCCACACGGCGTCGGCACTGGTGTTCAACGTCACCATGCCGGCGTTGCTGTTTCTGGGCATCCTGCATGCCGACCTGCACGCGGCATTGCAGCCGGCGCTGCTGATCTATTTCTCCGTGGCGACGCTTTTGTGTTTTGCCATTGCCTGGGGCTGGGCGATCTGGAAGTGCCCGCGGGAAGATCGCGGGATCTACACCCAGGGCGCCTTTCGCGGTAACAACGGGGTCATCGGCCTGGCGCTGGCAGCCAGCATGTACGGCGACTACGGGATTTCCCTCGGGGCGATTCTCGCGGCGCTGGTGATCCTGTTTTACAACACCCTCTCGACCATCGTGCTGGCGGTCTACAGTCCGGTGATCAAGTCCGATCCTTGGAGCATCTGCAAAAGCGTGTTCAGCAATCCGCTGATCATCAGCGTGATTGCGGCGGCGCCGTTCGCCTGGTTCAAGATCGGCTTGCCCGGCTGGCTGGAGACCTCCGGCCAGTATCTGGCGCAAACCACGCTGCCGCTGGCGCTGATCTGCATTGGCGGCACGCTGTCGCTGGCGGCACTGCGCAAAAGCGGCCACATGGCGCTGAGTTCAAGCCTGTTGAAGATGATCGGCCTGCCGGTGCTGGCGACGCTGGGGGCATGGCTGTGGGGCTTTCGTGGGGCGGAACTGGGGATTCTGTTCCTGTACTTCGGCAGCCCGACTGCCGCTGCCAGTTTCGTCATGGCCCGGGCGGCGGACGGCAATCACGAGTTGGCGGCGGCAATTATCGTGATCACTACGCTGATGGCGGCTGTCACCACCAACATCGGGATCTTCTTCTTGCAGTGGGGCGGGTGGATTTAAAGGCAAAGGTCAAAAGATCGCAGCCTGCGGCAGCTCCTACAGGAAAACGTAATCCTATGTAGGAGCTGCCGCAGGCTGCGATCTTTTCAAAGCAATAAAATTATTCCGGCTTCTGGTAACTGTCGATCACTTCCTGCGCCGCCCGAAACGCATCGATCGCCGCCGGCACACCGGCATACACCGCGCAATGCAGCAGCGCCTCGCGAATTTCTTCCACGGTGCAGCCGTTGTTCAGCGCACCGCGCACGTGACCTTTCAATTCCTGCGGGCATTTGAGTGCGGTCAGGGCCGCGAGGGTGATCAGGCTGCGGGTTTTCAGCGGCAGACCTTCGCGATTCCATACCCCGCCCCAGGCGTGTTCATTGACGAAATCCTGCAGCGGCTGGGTGAATTCGGTGGCGTTGCCCAGTGCGATGTCGACGAAGGCGTCGCCCATCACTTGGCGGCGGACTTCAACGCCGGGTTTTTGATTCTCGGTCATGGGACTTCCCTCTTATGGTGTTGGCGACGCCAGGCGCGTAGCGACGTGAACAGCAAAAACGCCACCAACGCCGGCAGGACGAAAAACAGCATCAAGTGTTCCAGCTTGCCGGCCAGTGGCATGCCGGTGGTGAACGACACCACGTGCAGTCCATAGGCCAGGTACAAACCCAGAAACAGCAGGCCTTCGGCGCGGGTCACCCGGTAGCCGGAGTAAAACACCGGCAGGCACAGCGCCGCGACGCCGAGCATCACCGGCAGGTCGAAATCCAGGGCGTTGGGCGACACCGACAGCGGCGACGGCGCCACCAGTGCGGTAAAGCCGAGCACGCCCAGGAGGTTGAACAGGTTGCTGCCGATCACGTTGCCCACGGCAATCTCGCGCTCGCCGCGCATTGCGGCGATCAACGAAGTGGCGAGCTCAGGCAGTGATGTGCTGACAGCGACGATGGTCAGGCCGATGATCCGCTCCGACAACCCCAAATCGGTGGCGACCGCAACCGCTGCACCCAGTAACAAGTGCCCGGCGTACACCAGCATCGCCAGTCCGGCGACGATCATCAGCAGGCTGCTCAGCCATGGCGCTTGCGGGTGGTGGTCATGGCTCGATACCGGCCGTGCCGAGTGCCGTGACTGGCGCAGCAACAAGCCCAGGTAAATCGCCAGAGCCGCAATCAGCATCACGCCGTCGGCCCGGGTCAGTTCTTCATTCCAGGCGAGTACGAACACCAACAGGCTGGCGCCGATCATCAACGGAATATCCAGACGCACCAGTTGTCGGGAAACCCTCAACGGAATGATCAGCGCGGACAACCCGAGGGTGACAAGGATGTTGAAAATGCTGCTGCCGATCACGCTGCCGACCGCGATGTCGGCGTTGTGCGCCAGGGTGGCTTGCAGGCTGACTGCCATCTGCGGGGCGCTGCTGCCGAGGGCGACGATGGTCAGGCCGATGATCAGCGGGCGTATGTGCAACCTTGCGGCAATGCGTACGGCGGCGCGCACCATCAATTCGGCGCCGACAATCAGCAGGAGCAATCCGCTGAGCAATTCGATCACGCTGATCAGGGGTAAATCGGCTAATCCGAAAATGGTCGGGGCTCCATCGGTCAGTCGTCGAGGGCCTGGACGCGAACCCGTGCGGTGCCGCTTTTAAGCATGCCCAGGCGCGCGGCGGCTTCGTGGGACAGGTCGATCAGACGGCCACGGGTGTGCGGTCCGCGATCATTGATGCGCACCACGCAGGATTTGTCGTTATTCAGATTGGTCACCTTCACCCGTGTACCGAAGGGTAGCTGGCGATGGGCGGCGGTCATGGAATTCTTGTCGAAACGCTCGCCGTTGGCGGTGCGTTTGCCTTGGTGTTTGGCGCCGTAATACGAAGCCACGCCGGTTTTGTCGTAGCCGTGTGGATCAACGGTGTCGGTGCTGGCGCAACCGGCCAGGAGCGAGAGGAGGGCGCAGGCGCCGAATAGACGTTTCATTTCAAAGGCTCCCAAAATAGTTGTGGCGAGGGAGCTTGTCGGATCGCCGCCCGTCCCGCTCGGCCGCGAAGCGGTCGCAAAATCAGCCAATGCATTCTTGTAGAAAAAATGCGGTTACCGATTTGGGTCTGCTTCGCAGACCAGCGGGAGCAAGCTCCCTCGCCACAGGACGCGGAGCCAGTAAAAATTGCTGGCTCCATCCTGATCAGCCTTCGAGCTTGCTTTTCAGCAATTCGTTCACTTGTTGCGGGTTGGCCTTGCCTTTGGAGGCTTTCATGGCCTGGCCGACGAAGAAGCCGAACATCTTGCCGCGCTTGGCTTCGTCTGCCGCACGGTATTGCTCGACCTGCTCGGCGTTGGCCGCGAGCATTTCGTCCAGCACCGCCGAGATGGCGCCGGTGTCGGTCACTTGCTTGAGGCCGCGCTTGTCGATGATCTCGTCCGCGCTGCCTTCGCCGTTGGCCATTGCTTCAAACACCACCTTGGCGATCTTGCCGGAGATGGTGTTGTCCTTGATGCGCAGCAGCATGCCGCCCAGTTGCTCGGCCGAAACCGGCGACTGGTCGATGTCCAGGCCTTGCTTGTTGAGCAGGCTGCCCAACTCGACCATCACCCAGTTCGCCGCCAGTTTGGCGTCGCCGCTGATGCTCGCGACTTGTTCGAAGTAGTCGGCTTGCTCACGGCTGGTGGCCAGGACGCTGGCGTCGTAGATCGACAGACCGAATTGCTCCTGGAAGCGCTCGCGCTTCTGTGGTGGCAGTTCCGGCAGGGTGGCGCGCACGTCGTCGAGGAACGAGTTCTCGATGACTACCGGCAGCAGGTCCGGATCGGGGAAGTAACGGTAGTCGTTGGCTTCCTCTTTGCTGCGCATCGGACGGGTTTCGTCCTTGTTCGGATCGTACAGGCGGGTCTGCTGGATCACTTTTCCGCCGTCTTCGATCAGCTCGATCTGACGCTGGATCTCGGAGTTGATCGCCTTCTCGATGAAACGGAACGAGTTGACGTTCTTGATCTCGCAGCGGGTGCCGAATTCAACCTGGCCTTTCGGACGGATCGACACGTTGCAGTCGCAACGCAGCGAGCCTTCGGCCATGTTGCCGTCGCAGATTCCGAGGTAACGCACCAGCGCGTGAACTGCCTTGACGTAAGCCACGGCTTCCTTGGCGCTGCGCATGTCCGGCTCGGAGACGATTTCCAGCAACGGCGTACCGGCACGGTTCAGGTCGATGCCGCTGGCGCCGCTGAACTCTTCGTGCAGGCTCTTGCCGGCGTCTTCTTCCAGATGCGCGCGGGTGATGCCGACACGTTTGACCGTGCCGTCTTCGAGGGCGATGTCCAGGTGGCCCTTGCCGACGATCGGCAATTCCATCTGGCTGATCTGGTAGCCCTTGGGCAGGTCCGGGTAGAAATAGTTTTTACGGGCGAACACGTTGTGCTGGCCGATCTCTGCGTCAATTGCCAGACCGAACATCACCGCCATGCGCACCGCTTCCTGGTTCAGCACCGGCAGTACGCCGGGCATGCCGAGGTCAACCAGGCTGGCCTGGGTGTTCGGCTCGGAACCGAAGGTGGTGGAACTACCGGAAAAGATTTTCGACCGGGTGGTGAGCTGGGTGTGAATCTCCAGCCCGATCACGACTTCCCATTGCATGTGTGTCTCCTCAGAAGCCGGTTGGGGTGCGGGTGTGCCAGTCAGTGTTCAGCTGGTACTGATGGGCAACATTTAGCAAGCGGCCTTCCTGGAAATACGGGGCGAGCAATTGCACGCCAACCGGCAGACCATCGACAAAACCTGCTGGCATGGACAAGCCAGGCAGACCCGCGAGGTTGGCGGTGATGGTGTAGACGTCTTCCAGGTACGCAGCGACCGGGTCGCTGTTCTTGGCGCCGAGCTTCCAGGCCGGGTTCGGCGTGGTTGGGCCGAGGATGATGTCGACCTCATTGAAGGCCGCCATGAAGTCGTTCTTGATCAAGCGACGAATCTTCTGCGCCTTCAGGTAGTAGGCGTCGTAGTAACCGGCGGACAGCGCATAGGCGCCAACCATGATCCGGCGCTGAACTTCCGGCCCGAAGCCTTCGCCACGGGAGCGCTTGTACAGGTCTTCGAGGTTTTTCGGGTCTTCGCAGCGATAGCCGAAACGCACGCCGTCAAAACGCGACAGGTTGGAAGAGGCTTCCGCCGGGGCGATCACGTAGTACGCAGGAATCGCGTGCTGCATGTTCGGCAGGCTGATTTCCTTGACCACGGCGCCGAGCTTTTTCAGCTCTTCAACGCTGGCCATGACCAGGTCGGCGATGCGTGGGTCGAGACCGGCGCTGAAATACTCTTTAGGTACGCCGATGCGCAGGCCTTGCAGCGAGCCGTTGAGACTGGCGCTGTAGTCCGGCACGGGTTCATCGATGCTGGTGGAGTCGTTCGGATCGAAGCCGGCCATGCCCTGCAGCAAGATCGCGCAGTCTTCGGCGGTGCGGGCCAATGGACCGCCCTGATCGAGACTGGACGCGTAAGCGATCATGCCCCAGCGCGAAACGCGACCGTACGTGGGTTTCAGACCGGTGAGGTTGGTCAGGGCCGCCGGCTGACGAATCGAACCGCCAGTGTCGGTGCCGGTCGCCGCAGGCAGCAGACGAGCGGCAACCGCAGCAGCCGAACCGCCGGACGAGCCGCCCGGAACGTATTCCAGGTTCCACGGGTTTTTCACCGCGCCGTAGTAACTCGACTCGTTGGCCGACCCCATGGCGAATTCGTCCATGTTGGTCTTGCCCAGGGTCACGGCCCCGGCAGCGGCCAGTTTGGCGACGACAGTGGCGTCGTACGGTGCCTTGAAGTTGTCGAGCATCTTCGAGCCGCAGCTGGTGCGAATGCCCTGGGTGCAAAACAGGTCCTTGTGGGCGATCGGCGCGCCGAGCAGGGCGCCGCTCTCACCATTGGCCCGACGAGCGTCAGCGGCTTTCGCCTGCGTCAGCGCCAGGTCCTCGGTGAGGCTGATGAAACTGTTGAGCTGTGGATCGAGCTGGGCGATGCGCGCCAGCAGGACTTTGGTCAGCTCTTCGGAGGAAAACTTTTTATCGGCGAGTCCGCGGGCGATCTCGGCCAGAGTCAATTGATGCATTGCAGGCTCTTTCCCTTTAGTCGATGACTTTCGGAACCAGGTACAGGCCGTTTTCGACCGCTGGTGCGATGGACTGGTAGGCCTCGCGGTTATTGGTCTCGGTCACGACGTCTGCACGCAGGCGCTGGCTGGCTTCCAGTGGGTGAGCCAGCGGTTCGATACCGTCGGTATTGACCGCCTGCATTTCGTCGACCAGCCCGAGAATGCTGTTGAGGGCCGAAGTGATGTGTGGAAGATCGGCATCATTGAGGCCAAGGCAGGCCAGATGAGCGATTTTTTCCACGTCGGAGCGTTCAAGCGCCATTGGGATTCTCCAGTGGAAAACAAAACGGACCGCGTCCGTGTGTTAGATTGTCGGAACACTACCGCACTTCTACGGTCATAAGGCCGCGATTGTGGGGCTTGGTGCACAGAAAAGCGGCCAATTTAACATATTGGCGCCTTGCCCAAAATCCCTGTCGTTGTTAGAGTTTGCCGCACTTTTTTACCCACGCGTTGCCTAGGGTCCTTTCCCCATGTTCAAGAAACTGCGTGGCATGTTTTCCAGCGATCTTTCCATTGACCTGGGCACTGCCAACACCCTTATTTACGTGCGCGAGCGCGGTATCGTCCTGAATGAGCCCTCCGTTGTGGCCATTCGGACACACGGTAACCAGAAAAGTGTCGTTGCTGTCGGCACCGAGGCCAAGCGCATGCTCGGCCGTACGCCGGGCAACATTGCTGCCATTCGTCCGATGAAGGACGGCGTGATCGCCGACTTCAGCGTGTGCGAAAAAATGCTGCAGTACTTTATCAACAAAGTTCACGAAAACAGCTTCCTGCAGCCCAGTCCTCGCGTGTTGATCTGCGTTCCATGCAAATCCACCCAGGTTGAGCGTCGTGCCATCCGTGAATCGGCCCTTGGCGCCGGTGCCCGTGAAGTGTTCCTGATCGAGGAGCCGATGGCCGCTGCGATCGGTGCCGGCCTGCCGGTTGAAGAAGCTCGCGGTTCGATGGTCGTGGATATCGGTGGCGGTACCACTGAAATCGCGCTGATCTCCCTGAACGGCGTGGTTTACGCCGAATCCGTACGCGTTGGCGGCGACCGTTTCGACGAAGCGATCATCACCTACGTACGTCGTAACTACGGCAGCCTGATCGGCGAATCCACCGCCGAGCGCATCAAGCAGGAAATCGGTACTGCCTACCCGGGCGGCGAAGTTCGCGAAGTCGATGTTCGTGGCCGTAACCTGGCCGAAGGCGTTCCGCGCGCATTCACCCTGAACTCCAACGAAGTGCTGGAAGCTCTGCAAGAGTCCCTGGCGACCATCGTTCAGGCCGTGAAAAGCGCCCTTGAGCAATCGCCTCCGGAACTGGCTTCCGACATCGCCGAGCGTGGCCTGGTATTGACCGGTGGTGGCGCCTTGCTGCGTGACCTGGACAAATTGCTGGCCCAGGAAACCGGTCTGCCGGTGATCGTTGCCGAAGACCCGCTGACCTGCGTTGCTCGCGGCGGTGGCCGTGCATTGGAAATGATGGATAAACACACCATGGACCTGCTTTCCAGCGAATAAGTCGCCGGATTGCCTCTATGCTGTTGAGCGCGCAGGCGGCACTTTGCGGTGCTGCCTGTTCGCGTTTATCTTCTGTCAGTCTGCATCCAGGCCGGATTGCTGCCACATGAATAAACAGAACTTTTGCCTGGAAGGAGCGGCTTATTAAACCGCTTTTCACCAAGGGCCCTTCACTGGGCGTGCGCCTGTTGGTGCTGGTCGTGCTATCGGTCGCGCTGATGGTGGTCGATGCCCGTTTCAGTCTGCTCAAGCCTGCACGCAGCCAGATGTCGCTGGTGCTGATGGACGCCTACTGGATCACTGACCTGCCTGGACGACTGTGGGAAGGTATTGCCAGTCAGTTCGGCAGCCGGACCGAGCTCGTCGCCGAAAACGAAAAACTCAAGACCGAGAACCTGCTGTTGCAGGGGCGCATGCAGAAGCTTGCCGCCCTGACCGAGCAGAACGTTCGGCTGCGCGAGTTGCTCAACTCCTCGGCCCTGGTCAACGAGAAGGTCGAAGTGGCCGAGTTGATCGGCATGGACCCCAACCCGTTCACCCATCGCATCATCATCAATAAAGGTGAGCGCGACGGCGTGGTCCTCGGTCAGCCGGTACTCGATGCCCGTGGCCTGATGGGCCAGGTGGTCGAGTTGATGCCCTACACCTCCCGCGTCTTGCTGCTGACCGATACCACCCACAGCATTCCGGTGCAGGTTAACCGCAACGGGTTGCGGGCGATTGCCAGCGGCACCGGCAACCCGGAACGTCTCGAATTGCGGCATGTGGCCGATACCGCCGACATCAAGGAAGGCGATTTGCTGGTCAGCTCCGGCCTCGGTCAGCGGTTCCCGGCCGGTTATCCGGTGGCGACGGTCAAGGAAGTCATTCACGATTCCGGCCAGCCGTTCGCCATTGTCCGCGCCATTCCGACCGCTGCCTTGAACCGCAGCCGTTACCTGCTGCTGGTGTTCAGCGACAACCGTACGGCCGAAGAGCGCGCCAACGATGCCGCCCAGGCTCAGGAAAGCCTGGATGCACAGGGCGGTGGCCCGATCATTCCGGCGACAGTTCCGAAACTGGTCAACCCGGTAGCCCCCGCTGCACCGGCCGCCGCACCGGCAGCTCCTGCCACGGTGGCGCCCGCGGCCACTGCGCCAGCCAAGCCAGTCACCACGCCAGCCAAGCCAACCACCACGCCAGCCAAGCCTGCGGCCACGCATCCTGCGGCGGCTAAACCGCCAGCGGCGCAACCCGCTGCCGCGAAGCCTGCCGCCAAACCGCCAGTCTCCGCGCCGGCCACTCCAGTGGGGAGAGAATAATGGGCGGTGTAAAAGCATCCCGAAACGGCTGGATAGTCTGGCTGACGTTCGCCGTCGGTCTGCTGCTGAGCGTTTCGCCTCTGCCGCAATTCATGGAAATCCTGCGCCCGCTGTGGCTGGCCTTGTTGCTGGCATTCTGGGCGTTGAACCTGCCGCAGACCGTCGGGATGGTGACGGCGTTTTGTCTGGGGCTGGCTGAAGACGTGCTCTACGGCACTTTGCTTGGGCAGAACGCCTTGATCCTGACCCTCATCACCTACCTGGTGCTGGCGCTGCAGCAACGTCTGCGGATGTTTCCGATGTGGCAACAGAGCCTGGTGATCCTGGTGATCTTCGGCCTCGCCCAGCTTGTACAACTATGGCTCAGTGCCTTGACCGGCAATCGTCAGCCGACGCTGGCGCTGGTGCTGCCGGCACTGGTCAGCGCGTTGCTCTGGCCCTGGATCAGTTTCGGTTTGCGCGGATTGCGTCGACGCTACAAAATCAATTGATTCGCTCAGGCATTAGACAGGGAGAGGTCTTGATGAAACGGTTGTACCTCGCCTCTGGCTCGCCGCGTCGGCGTGAATTACTCACGCAGATCGGCGTTCCGTTCTCCGCCGTGAGTGCGGACATCGATGAAACTCCTTTAGCTCAAGAATCCCCATCGGCCTATGTCGAGCGCCTGGCGCGCGACAAGGCCGAGGCCGGGCGCGGCGTCGTCGTGTCTGACGAACCGTTCTGCGTGCTCGGCGCCGATACCGCCGTGGTACAGGGCGGAAAAATTCTCGGCAAACCGGTTGATCAAGCGGATGCGTGCGCCATGCTGATGATGTTGTCAGGGTGTGAGCATGAGGTCCTGACCGCGATCGCAGTGCTCGATGGCGAACGCTGCGAGTCCCGGGTTGTCACCAGTCGGGTGCGATTTCGTGCTATCAGTCGTGATGAAGCCGCGGCCTACTGGGCCAGCGGCGAACCACGGGACAAGGCGGGCGGTTATGGCATTCAAGGACTGGGTGCGGTGTTTGTCGCCGGACTCAATGGAAGTTATTCAGCGGTAGTCGGACTACCGCTTTGCGAAACCGCGGAACTGCTCGGCCATTTCGGCATACCCTGTTGGCAACCCCGGAACGCGCTTTAAGCGTCGTCCTGAACAGATGCGGCCATTATCGTGAACATGCCTGAACGAGACCCTGCCATGAGTGAAGAGATCCTGATCAACATCACGCCGATGGAATCGCGCGTGGCGGTGGTCGAAAACGGTGTCCTGCAAGAGGTCCATGTCGAGCGCACACAAAAGCGCGGGATCGTCGGCAACATCTATAAAGGCAAAGTCGTGCGGGTATTGCCGGGGATGCAGGCGGCATTCGTCGATATCGGCCTGGATCGTGCCGCGTTCATTCATGCGTCGGAAATTTCCCTGCGCGAAGGCCCGGCGGTCGAGAGCATCAGTGCACTGGTGCACGAAGGCCAGAGCCTGGTGGTGCAAGTGACCAAGGACCCGATCGGCTCCAAAGGCGCACGCCTGACCACTCAGCTGTCGATCCCTTCGCGTTACCTGGTGTACATGCCACGCACGGCCCATGTCGGCATTTCCCTGAAGATCGAAGACGAGGCCGAGCGCGAGCGACTCAAGCAAGTGGTCACTGATTGCGTGGCCAAGGAAGGGATCAAGGAAGCCGGCGGTTTCATTCTGCGCACCGCAGCCGAAGGTGCCGGCGCGGATGAAATCCTCATGGACATCCGCTACCTGCGAAGGCTCTGGGATCAGATCAGTGCCCAGATCAAAACCATCAGCGCGCCCAGCGTGATCTACGAAGACCTCGGTCTGGCGCTACGCACCCTGCGTGATCTGGTGAGCCCGAAAATCGAGAAGATCCGTATCGACTCCCGGGAAACCTTCCAGAAAACCACGCAATTCGTCGCCGAATTGATGCCTGAGATTGCCGACCGTCTGGAGCATTACCCGGGCGAGCGGCCGATTTTTGACCTGTATGGCGTCGAAGACGAAATCCAGAAGGCTCTCGAGCGCAAGGTCCCGCTCAAGTCCGGCGGTTACCTGGTGGTCGACCCGGCTGAAGCCATGAGCACCATCGACGTCAACACCGGGGCGTTCGTCGGCCATCGCAACCTCGAAGAAACCATCTTCAAGACCAACCTCGAAGCCGCGACAGCCATCGCTCGTCAATTGCGCCTGCGCAACCTCGGCGGAATCATCATCATCGACTTCATCGACATGGAAGATGAAGAACACCAGCGCCAGGTGTTGCGCACGCTCGAAAAGCAACTGGAGCGCGATCACGCCAAGACCAACATCATCGGTATCACCGAACTGGGCCTGGTGCAGATGACCCGCAAGCGCACCCGCGAAAGCCTTGAGCAGGTGTTGTGCGAGCCGTGCAACGCCTGTCAGGGGCGCGGCAAGCTCAAGACCCCGGAAACCGTTTGCTACGAAATCTTCCGCGAAATCCTGCGTGAAGCACGCGCCTATCAGGCAGAAGGCTATCGTGTATTGGCAAACCAGAAAGTGGTGGACCGCCTGCTCGACGAAGAGTCGGGCAACGTCGCCGAGCTGGAAGGGTTTATCGGGCGCACCATCCGCTTTCAGGTCGAAACCATGTATTCCCAGGAACAATACGACGTGGTGCTGCTCTGAAGCCTATCGTTTTGATTGCTCGAGAATGGCTGGCCTCAGCTTTTTGCAAAACTTTTGCCATGGGGGCCACCTGACATGGACCGTCTGACACGCATTTTGGCCGCACTGACCCGCTGGGGTCTGGGCCTGTGCGCGTTGGTTTTGGTGTTGATGGCGCTCTACGTCAGCCTCGGACGGGAGCTGACGCCGTTAGTCGCCGAGTACCGTGCCGACATCGAAACCAAAGCCAGCGATGCCTTGGGCATGTCGTTGCAGATCGGCGAGCTCGAAGGCAACTGGAGTGGATTCGCCCCCATACTGATGGCGCACGACGTGACGGTCGGTGAGGGCGCCAATGCCTTGCACCTGGATCAGGTGCGTGCGGTGCCGGACCTTTGGGCCAGTCTTCTGGCGCGACAGGTACGCATCGCTCATCTGGAACTCAGCGGCCTGAAGATCAGCGTCAAGGAGGGTAACGACGGTCAATGGGCACTGGAAGGTTTGCCCGTGCAACAGGATCAACCAACCGATCCGGAACAGCTGCTCAATCGTATGCAGATGATCCAGCAACTGTCGGTGCTCGACAGTCAGGTGACTTTGCAGCCGTTTGCACAGTCGCCGCTGACCCTGACCTACGTCGGCCTCAATCTGAAAACCGGGGCGTCACGGCAGCGGCTCGACGCGCGGCTGACGCTGCCTGACGGGCAGCCGGTGGCGATGAGTTTGCGCACCCGCATTCGTGCCAGTCAATGGCAGGACAGTGAAGCCGAGGTCTACCTGAGCCTGCCGCAAAGCGACTGGTCGAAATGGTTGCCCGAGCGAGTGACCCAAGAGTGGAGTTTCTCTGAGATCAAAGCCGGCGGCGAGTTTTGGCTGACCTGGGGCAAAGGTGCCCTGCAAAGTGCTGCGGTCCGTTTGAATGCACCACAACTCAAGGGTGCCTACGCCGAGCGCAAGCAGATCCAGATCAACAATCTGGCCCTGAACGGCTACTTCCAGCGCAGTGCCGAAGGCGCGTCGGTGATTCTCGATTCCCTGGCGATGAACCTTGGTGAGACCCGCTGGGAAACGCATTTGCAACTCAAGCAAAACGCGGCCACTGATAAAACCGAAGAGCTCTGGCGCTTGCAAGCCGACCGGGTCGATCTCACTCCGCTGACCCCGCTGCTCAACGCTCTGGCGCCGTTGCCAGAAGGTTTTGCCACGGTCGTCGAGCGGCTCAAAGTCACGGGCAGCCTGCGTAACGTGCTGGTCGACTTGCGCCCCAATGCCATAGACGACAGCAAGTTCGGCTTTGCCGCCAATCTCGACCAGGTAGGCTTCGATGCCTATCACGGTGCGCCGGCGGCGCGAAATGTCAGCGGCAGCATCAGTGGTGACCTGGGGCGCGGCGAATTGCGCATGGACAGCAAGGATTTCATGCTGCATCTGGACCCTATTTTCGCCAAGCCATGGCAGTACATTCAGGCCAATGCGCGGCTGACCTGGAAGCTCGATAAAGAAGGTTTCACCCTGATCGCGCCATACCTGAAGGTGCTGGGCGAGGAAGGCAAGATCGCCGGCGACTTCCTGATTCGCCTGCATTTCGATCACACCCAGGAAGACTACATGGACCTGCGGGTTGGCATGGTGGACGGAGACGGTCGCTACACCGCCAAGTACTTGCCGACAGTCCTCAGCCCGGCGCTGGACGAATGGCTGCGTACCGCAATTCTCAAGGGCGCGGTGGACCAAGGCTTCTTCCAGTATCAAGGGTCGCTCAACCATGGTGCCGCAGACGAGGATCGCAGCATCAGCCTGTACTTCAAGGTTCACGATGCCGAACTGGCCTTCCAGCCGGGCTGGCCCCATGTCAGCAAGGTCAGCGGCGATGTGTTTGTCGAAGACAGTGGCGTGCGGATTCTGGCCAGCAAGGGCCAGTTGCTCGATACCCAGGTCAACGATGTTTACGTCAACATTCCCCATGTGCCTGCCGGGCAGAACGTTCATTTGTTCCTCGATGGCGGATTTGCCGGCGGTTTGGGCGATGGCCTGAAAATCCTCCAGGAAGCGCCAATCGGTACCGGGGCAACCTTTGCCGGGTGGGAAGGCGAGGGTGATCTGCAAGGCAAGTTGAAGCTGGATATCCCGCTGGCCAAAGGCGAGGAGCCGAAGATCCTCGTCGATTTCAAGACCGCCAAGGCACGCTTGAAACTGGCTGAACCTGTGCTGGAGCTGACCCAGCTCAAAGGTGATTTCCGTTTCGACAGTGCCAAGGGCCTGAGTGGACAGAGCATCAGCGCACGGGCGTTCGACAAGCCGGTCACCGCACAGATTTTTGCCGACGGCAGCCCGGGCAAGCTCAATACCCGGGTGACCGCGTCGGGCCAGGTCGAGGTCAGGAAACTGACCGACTGGCTGAAGGTGACCCAGCCTCTGCCGGTGAGTGGCGTGATCCCTTATCAACTGCAACTGACCCTCAATGACGCCGACAGCCAATTGCTGGTCAATTCCAACCTCAAGGGCGTAGCCGTCGATTTGCCTGCACCGTTCGGCATGGCCGCCGATGCCGGGCGCGACACAACGTTCCGCATGACCTTGCAGGGCGACGAACGGCGTTATTGGGTCAACTACGGGGACCTGGCGGGTTTCACGTTTGCGGCCCCGGCCAGCAATTTCGCTGACGGTCGCGGGGAATTGTTCCTCGGTTCCGGCGAAGCCGTGTTGCCTGGCGCCAAAGGCCTGCGGATACGGGGCGTACTGTCGGAACTGGACGTTGGCCCGTGGAAAGATCTGGCGGATAAATACGCCGGAGAGGATCCCGGCGGCAGCGCCAGGCAATTGCTCAGCGGCGCGGACTTCAAAGTGGACAAGCTTAGCGGTATCGGCACCACGCTCGACCAGGCCTCGATTCAGCTGGCGCGCAAGCCTTCCGCCTGGGCGCTGCAACTCGACAGCCAGCAGATCAAGGGCAGTGCCAATCTGCCCGATGCGAAAGCCACGCCAATCACGATCAATCTGCAAACCGTGCGCCTGCCCGCACCGGACCCGGCCGTGCTGGCCGATGAAAACTCGCCGGATCCGCTGGCGTCGGTGGACCCGACGAAAATCCCCGCGATGGACATCACCATCAATCAGTTATTCCAGGGCCAGGATCTGGTGGGGGGCTGGTCGCTGAAGATTCGTCCTACGCCCAAGGGCATCGTGTTCAACTCGCTGGACCTGGGCCTCAAGGGCCTACTGTTGGTGGGCAGCGGTGGTTGGGAAGGCGTGCCTGGCGCCAGCAACAGCTGGTACAAGGGACGCATCAGCGGCAAGAACCTGGCCGATGTGCTCAAGGGCTGGGGGTTCGCGCCGAGCGTCACCAGCCGGGACTTTTATATGGATGTCGATGGCCGCTGGCCCGGCTCGCCAGCCTGGGTGGCGACCAAACGCTTCTCCGGCTCGCTCGATGCGACGCTCAATCAGGGCCAGTTCGTCGAGGTCGAAGGCAGTGCCCAGGCGTTGCGGGTATTTGGTTTGCTCAACTTCAACTCCATCGGCCGGCGCCTGCGCCTGGACTTCTCCGACCTGTTCGGCAAAGGTCTGAGTTATGACCGGGTCAAGGGGCTGCTGGTTGGGACCAATGGCGTATATGTCACCCGTGAGCCGATCCGGCTGACCGGCCCGTCGAGCACCATCGAACTCGACGGCACGTTGAACATGGTGGCCGATCAGATCGATGCGAAACTGCTTGTGACCTTGCCGGTGACCAATAACCTGCCGATTGCCGCACTGATCGTCGGTGCACCCGCGGTCGGCGGGGCACTGTTCCTGATCGACAAGCTGATCGGCGACCGGGTCTCCCGTTTCGCCAGTGTGAAGTACACGGTCCAAGGGCCGTGGAAAGAACCGAAAATCACCTTCGACAAGGCTTTTTGAGGTCCTTTTTCAAAAGGCACTCGGCAAGTCTATGGAGTAGCATGGCCGCATACGATTCCAGGAGTGCGCCATGTCTGTAGCGGTGATTCAAATGGTCAGCCAGAGCGATGTGCCGGCTAATCTGGCCCAGGCCCGTCGACTGCTCGAGCAAGCGGCCGCCGGTGGTGCGAAGCTTGCGGTATTGCCGGAAAACTTCGCCGCCATGGGCCGGCGCGACGTTGCCGACATCGGGCGCGCCGAAGCCTTGGGCGAAGGCCCGATCCTGCCCTGGTTGAAACAGACCGCACGCGACCTCAAGTTATGGATTGTGGCCGGCACGTTGCCGTTGCCGCCGGTGGATCAGCCGGCGGCGAAAGCCCATGCCTGTTCGTTGCTGGTCGATGACCAGGGCGATACGGTGGCGCGCTACGACAAGCTGCACCTGTTCGATGTGGACGTGGCGGACAATCGTGGCCGTTATCGTGAATCCGATGACTATGCTTATGGCAACGCAGTGGTCGTGGCGGACACGCCCGTCGGCCGGGTTGGCCTGACGGTCTGCTATGACCTGCGCTTTCCCGAGCTGTACAGTGAATTGCGCGCGGCCGGCGCGGAACTGATTACTGCCCCTTCGGCCTTCACCGCGGTGACCGGCGCGGCGCATTGGGATGTGCTGATACGTGCGCGGGCCATCGAGACGCAATGTTATGTGCTCGCGGCCGCCCAAGGTGGGACGCATCCGGGGCCGCGGGAAACCTTTGGCCATGCCGCCATCGTCGACCCCTGGGGGCGTGTGCTGGCGCAAAAGGATCAAGGTGAGGCCGTACTGCTGGCCGAACGCGACAGCAGCGAACAGGCGTCCATCCGGGCGCGGATGCCGGTGTCCAGTCACCGGCGATTTTTCTCGCAGGGCGCCCAGCGACCTGCATCAGAACGACGAATTTAAGGCGTAAAGCATATGAGCGAGTTGTTGTCCTCAGTCAGTGAACACCTGCTGGCGCCCGGTGGCGTCACGATCGAGAGCCTGCAAGGCGTGCTCGGCGATCTGGCCGGGCCGGGCATCGATGCGGCCGACCTGTATTTCCAGGGGCAGATCTCCGAGTCCTGGGCGCTGGAAGACGGCATCGTCAAGGAAGGCAGTTTCAACCTTGACCAGGGTGTCGGCGTGCGTGCGCAATCGGGCGAAAAAACCGGTTTTGCCTACAGCAATGCCATTACTCTTGAAGCCCTGGGCGCGGCGGCGCGGGCCGCCCGTTCGATCTCCCGCGCTGGCCAGAATGGCACCGTACAGGCATTCACCAGCCAGGACGTCGCACAATTGTATGCGCCGGACAATCCGCTGGAAGTGCTGACCCGCGCCGAGAAAGTCGATTTGCTCAAGCGAGTCGACGCCGCGACCCGCGCCCTCGACCCACGCATCCAGCAAGTCACCGTGAGCATGGCCGGTGTCTGGGAGCGGATTCTGGTGGCTTCCACCGACGGCGGTCTGGCGGCGGATGTGCGGCCACTGGTGCGTTTCAATGTCAGCGTGATCGTCGAACAGAACGGTCGCCGCGAGCGCGGTGGCCATGGCGGTGGCGGTCGGACCGATTACCGTTACTTCCTCGGCGAAGACCGCGCCATGGGCTATGCCCGTGAAGCGTTGCGTCAGGCACTGGTCAACCTTGAAGCCATTCCGGCGCCGGCCGGTACCTTGCCGGTGGTGCTCGGTTCCGGTTGGTCGGGTGTGCTGCTGCATGAAGCCGTCGGTCATGGTCTGGAAGGCGACTTCAACCGCAAGGGCAGTTCGGCTTATAGCGGGCGCATGGGCGAGATGGTCGCATCGAAGCTTTGCACCATTGTCGATGACGGCACCCTGGCCGGTCGCCGTGGTTCATTGAGTGTCGATGACGAAGGCACGCCGACCGAGTGCACCACGCTGATCGAAAACGGCGTGCTCAAAGGCTACATGCAGGACAAGCTCAACGCGCGCCTGATGGGCGTGGCGCGAACCGGTAACGGCCGTCGCGAATCCTACGCGCACCTGCCGATGCCGCGCATGACCAACACCTACATGCTCGCCGGCGAAAGCGACCCGGCGGAAATCATCGCCTCGGTGAAGCGCGGCATCTACTGCGCCAACCTGGGTGGCGGTCAGGTGGACATCACCAGCGGCAAGTTCGTGTTCTCCACCAGCGAGGCGTACCTGATCGAGGACGGCAAGATCACCGCTCCGGTCAAGGGCGCAACCCTGATCGGCAACGGGCCGGAAGCCATGAGCAAGGTGTCGATGGTCGGTAATGACCTGTCGCTGGACAGCGGCGTGGGCACGTGTGGCAAGGATGGGCAATCGGTGCCGGTGGGTGTCGGCCAGCCAACGCTGAAGATTGATGCGATCACCGTGGGTGGCACGGGCGCATAAGGATGAAGACATCCCCTGTAGGGGCTGCCGAAGGCTGCTCCTACAGGGGATTGGCGTTACTCAGCGCAGACCGCGTTGAGTCTCGTCCAGCTCACGGATGTACTTGAAGATTTTACGGCTGGCAGCAGGAGGTTTGTTTTGCGCAACCTCATGCTGGGCCTGACGGATCAGGGAGCGCAATTGCTGGCGGTCCGCGTCCGGGTAGTCGACGACGAATTTTTCCAGAACGGCATCGTCGCCGGCAATCAGACGATCGCGCCAGCGTTCCAGGTTATGGAAGCGTTCGTTGTATTGACGGGTGGAGGCATCGAGTTGATCGAGCAAAACCAGAATGGCGGCAGTGTCCTGATCGCGCATCAGTTTGCCGATGAACTGAAGGTGCCGTTTACGCGCGATGTTCGCGGTGTGCTTGGGCGCATCGGCCAGAGCCCGACGCATTCCGTCGGTCAAGGGCAGTTTTGCCAGCAAGTCAGGCTTGAGTGTTGTAAGGCGCTCGCCAAGGTCAACCAGAGCATGCAGCTCGCGTTTGACCTGGGATTTGCTTTTTTCTCCCGTATCGAGGGAGTCGTCGTAAGAATCAACCATGGTGGCCGTCCGCAAAGAAACGCCGCCATGATAACCAGTCGGGGGCCGCTTGTCCGGCCCGGTCGCTCGATGACCGTTACCGAAAGCAGAATTTGAGTGGAGAACAGCATGAGTGCAGTTGAAAGCGTCGGCCCACAAGCGTTGCCGGCACTGCAGGAGCAAGTCGAGCAGATCATCGCTGAAGCCAGGCGCCAAGGGGCCAGCGCCTGTGAAGTGGCGGTGTCACTGGAGCAGGGCTTGTCGACCACGGTGCGCCAGCGTGAAGTCGAAACGGTAGAATTCAACCGCGATCAGGGTTTTGGCATCACCTTGTACGTCGGTCAGCGCAAAGGTTCGGCGAGCACGTCGGCCAGTGGTCCGGAAGCGATTCGCGAAACCGTCGCCGCTGCACTGGCCATCGCCAAGCACACTTCGGAAGACGAAGCCTCGGGCCTGGCAGATGCCGCACTGATGGCCCGTGATATTCAGGATTTTGACCTGTTCCACCAATGGGACATCACTCCGGAGCAGGCCATCGAGCAGGCTCTGGCCTGTGAGGCCGCGGCGTTTGCCGCCGACAGCCGAATCAAGAACGCTGACGGCACCACCCTCAGCACCCATCAGGGTTGCCGCGTTTATGGCAACAGCCACGGGTTTATCGGCGGTTACGCATCGACTCGTCACAGCTTGAGCTGCGTGATGATCGCCGAAGCGGACGGCCAGATGCAGCGCGATTACTGGTACGACGTGAACCGCCAGGGCAATCTGCTCGCCGACCCGGTCAGCATCGGCCAGCGTGCCGCACAACGGGCGGCGAGCCGTCTGGGCGCGCGGCCGGTGCCGACTTGCGAGGTGCCGGTGCTGTTTTCCGCCGAGTTGGCCGGGGGCCTGTTCGGCAGTTTCCTGTCGGCGATTTCCGGCGGTAGCCTGTATCGCAAGTCGTCGTTCCTTGAAGGCACACTGGGCCAGAAGCTGTTTCCGGAATGGCTGACCATCGACGAGCGTCCGCACTTGATGCGAGCCTTGGGCAGCGCGGCGTTCGATGGCGATGGCCTGGCAACCTACGCCAAACCGTTCGTCGAAAAAGGCGAGTTGGTGTCGTACATCCTCGGTACCTACTCCGGCCGCAAGCTCGGCATGCCAAGTACGGCCAACGCCGGCGGCGTGCACAACCTGTTCGTCACCCATGGTGATGAAGACCAGGCGGCCTTGCTGCGGCGCATGGGACGCGGACTGTTGGTCACCGAGTTGATGGGCCAGGGGCTGAACATGGTCACCGGCGATTATTCCCGGGGCGCGGCGGGTTACTGGGTCGAGAACGGCGAAATCCAGTTCGCGGTCCAGGAAGTGACCATCGCCGGCAACATGCGCGATATGTTCAAGCAGATCGTGGCCGTGGGTAACGATCTGGAACTGCGCAGCAACATTCGCACGGGTTCCGTGCTGATCGAGCGGATGACGGTGGCGGGTAGCTAAACTTCGCCGTTACACAAAAAAGGCGCGCCACCCATCCGGGTGGCGCGCCTTTTTTTGATGTTTACTCGCCTTCGTCGAAGTAGCGATTGATCAGGTCTACCAGCGCGTCCATCGCTTCCTGTTCCTGCTCGCCTTCAGTGCTCAGGTGGATTTTGGTGCCCTTACCGGCAGCGAGCATCATCATGGCCATGATGCTTTTGCCATCTACTGTGGATTCAGGTGTGCGTCCTACCCTGATCGTGCAGTCCTTGAACTGGCCGGCGACCCCGACGAATTTTGCAGAAGCACGGGCATGCAGGCCCAGCTTGTTGATGATTTCGATTTCCCGAGCAGGCATCGCGATGTGAATCCTTTAGCTGAGGTCGCGGTGGCGAACCTGGACGTTCTTCAGGGATTTTTGCAGCGCCTGCCCCAGACGCTCGGTCAGGTAGACGGAGCGGTGATGTCCGCCAGTGCAGCCAATGGCAATGGTGACGTAGGCGCGGTTGCTGGCGGCAAAACGAGGCAGCCACTTTAGCAGGTATGTGGAAATGTCCTGGAACATCTCTTCGACATCCGGCTGTGCCGCCAGGTAATCGGCAACCGGTTGATCGAGCCCGGACTGCTCGCGCAATTCCGGTTTCCAGTAAGGGTTGGGCAGGCAACGCACATCGAATACCAGGTCGGCGTCCACCGGCATGCCACGCTTGAACCCGAAGGATTCTACCAGGAACGCAGTGCCCGGCTCGGGCTGATTCAACAGACGCAGTTTGATGGCGTCGCGCAGCTGGTACAGGTTCAGGCTGGTGGTGTTGATCTTGAGATCGGCGAGGTCGGCAATCGGCCCGAGCAGGTCGCTCTCGACGCTGATGGCTTCGGCCAGCGAGCGGTTGGCGTTGGTCAGGGGGTGGCGTCGGCGGGTTTCCGAGAAGCGCTTGAGCAAGGTTTCTTCGTCGGCATCCAGGTACAGCACATCGCACTGGATGTGGCGGTTGCGGACTTCTTCGAGCAGCTCGGGGAAGCGTGACAGGTGGCTGGGCAGGTTGCGCGCGTCAATGGAAACGGCGACCAGCGGCTGTAGCAGCTCGGTATGAATCAAGGCTCGTTCGGCCAGTTCCGGCAGCAGACCGGCAGGCAGATTGTCGATGCAGTAGTAGCCGTTGTCCTCAAGAACGTCGAGGGCGGTACTTTTACCTGAGCCGGAGCGGCCACTGACGATGATCAAGCGCATGATTACTGACCGTTCTGCTCGTCCAGGACAACCTGATACAGGGTTTCGTTGCTTGCAGCATTACGCAGTTTATCGCGAACTTCCTTGCGGTCGAGCATGCTGGCGATCTGTCGCAGCAGCTCAAGGTGCGCATCGGTGGCAGCCTCCGGGACCAGCAATACGAACAACAGGTCAACCGGCGCGCCGTCGATGGCGTCGAAGTCGATAGGGGCGTCCAGGTGCATCAATGCGCTGATGGGTGAAACACAGCCCTTGAGACGGCAGTGTGGAATAGCGATCCCGTTGCCAAAACCGGTGGAGCCGAGTTTTTCACGGGCAATCAGCGCCTCGAAGACATCTTGCATCTCCAGAGCCGGCACTTCGCGGGCGATCAGATTGGCAATTTGTTCGAGGGCTTTCTTTTTACTGCCTCCCGGCACGTTCACCAGGGAACGGCCGGGGGTCAGGATACTTTCAAGTCGGATCATGGGTTGGGAGTGTTAACGACCGGTTGCGCCCTGGAGGAGGCTCTGGGTCTTTTCCTTATGCTTTTTGAGTTGTTTATCCAGCTTGTCGGTGAGTGCGTCGATCGCGGCGTACATATCGGTATGTTCCGCGTTGGCGACCACTTCATTTCCGGGAATATGCAGCGTGGCTTCGATTTTCTGCTTCAGTTTTTCGACGGTCATCGTGACCTGCACATTAGTGATCCTGTCGAAATGTCGCTCCAATCGTTCGAGTTTTTCGCCGATGTAGGTGCGAAGAGGTTCGGTCACTTCCAGTTGGTGTCCACTGATGTTGACTTGCATACAGCTTCTCCTTCGTTGCCAGTGCATAAAGCGGCAGATCAGATGATCTGCCACTGGAACGCTGTGGCGTGGCCCTACATCAACCGCTTGCGTTCGCTCGAAGGCGCGATCCCGAGGGATTCGCGGTACTTGGCGACGGTGCGGCGAGCCACCTGAATGCCTTGTGCCTCCAGTAAACCAGCGATCTTGCTGTCACTCAATGGCTTTTTCTGATTTTCCGCGGCAACCAGTTTTTTGATGATCGCGCGGATCGCCGTGGACGAGCATTCGCCGCCTTCGGAGGTGCTGACGTGACTGGAGAAAAAGTACTTCAGTTCATAAATGCCCCGGGGGGTGTGCATGAACTTCTGGGTGGTCACCCGTGAAATCGTCGACTCATGCATGCCGACCGCTTCGGCGATGTCATGCAGGACCAGCGGCTTCATGGCTTCGTCGCCATATTCGAGGAAACCACGCTGATGCTCGACGATCTGGGTGGCAACCTTCATAAGGGTTTCATTACGGCTCTGCAGGCTCTTGATGAACCAGCGGGCCTCCTGCAACTGATTGCGCATGAACGTGTTGTCGGCGCTGGTGTCGGCGCGGCGCACGAAACCGGCGTACTGGGCGTTGACCCGCAGCCGTGGCACCGACTCCTGATTGAGCTCCACCAGCCAGCGCTCGTTGTCCTTGCGCACGATAACGTCAGGAACGACATACTCGGCTTCGGCGGACTCGATCTGCGAACCCGGGCGCGGGTTGAGGCTCTGGACCAGCTCGATGACCTGGCGGAGTTCATCTTCCTTGAGCTTCATGCGGCGCATCAGCTGGCTATAGTCGCGGCTGCCAAGCAAGTCGATGTAATCGGTGACCAGACGCTTGGCCTCAGCCAGCCAAGGGGTCTTGGCGGGTAACTGGCGCAATTGCAGCAGCAGGCATTCGCCCAGGTTGCGGGCGCCGATGCCGGCGGGCTCGAATTGCTGGATGCGGTGCAGGACCGCTTCGATTTCGTCCAGTTCGATGTCCAGTTCCGGATCGAAGGCGTCGAGGATTTCCTCGAGGGTTTCGTCCAGGTAGCCCTGGTTGTTGATGCAGTCGATCAGGGTCACGGCGATCAGGCGATCGGTGTCGGACATCGGGGCCAGGTTCAGTTGCCACAGCAAGTGGCTTTGCAGGCTTTCGCCGGCCGAGGTGCGGGTGGTGAAGTCCCACTCGTCGTCGTCATTGCTGGGCAGGCTGCTGGCGCTGGTCTGGTAAACGTCTTCCCACGCGGTGTCGACGGGGAGTTCGTTGGGGATGCGCTCGTTCCAGTCACCCTCATCGAGGTTATCGACCGTCGGGGCGCTTTCCTGGTAGGAAGGTTCCTGGATGTCGGTGTTGGGCTTCTGTTCGGCGTTGTCGGCCAAGGGGTCGGTGTTATCGAAGTCGTCGCCTTCTTCCTGGCGTTCGAGCATCGGATTGGACTCCAGGGCCTCCTGGATTTCCTGTTGCAGGTCCAGGGTCGACAATTGGAGCAGGCGGATAGCCTGTTGCAGCTGCGGTGTCATCGTCAGCTGCTGGCCCATTCTCAAGACTAGCGATGGTTTCATGGCAGGGGCTTAACACCTTATTCGCCGGCGCACACGCGCCATCCACTACAGAGCGCCGGGGCGCCAAACTTAAGCAAATTATATGCCTGAAACTGAAGGGTTTGCCTAGAGCGCTGTAACAATAAAAAAGAGTTGATTTTTTATCGAGACAAGCGCTTGTCGACTGCTCTGGCGTCTCGGTGTCTTACAGGCGGAATTCGTGGCCCAGGTACACTTCCTTCACCAGGTCGTTGGCCAGGATGGTTTCAGCGTCGCCTTCGGCGATCAGTTGGCCGTCGTTGACGATGTAGGCGGTTTCGCAGATATCCAGGGTTTCACGAACGTTGTGGTCGGTGATCAGCACGCCAATGCCCTTGGCCTTGAGGTGGTGAATGATCTGCTTGATGTCCCCGACCGAAATCGGGTCCACGCCGGCGAAGGGTTCGTCGAGGAGGATGAATTTCGGGTTGGTGGCCAGGGCTCGGGCGATTTCCACGCGACGGCGCTCACCGCCAGACAGGCTCATGCCGAGGTTGTCGCGGATGTGGCTGATGTGGAATTCCTGCAGCAGGCTTTCCAGTTCCTTGCGACGACCGGCCTTGTCGAGTTCCTTGCGGGTCTCGAGGATGGCCATGATGTTGTCGGCCACCGACAGTTTGCGGAAGATCGATGCTTCTTGCGGCAGGTAGCCGATACCGGCCTTTGCGCGACCGTGCATCGGCTGGTGGCTGACGTCCAGGTCATCGATCAGGACGCGGCCCTGGTCGGCTTGCACCAGGCCGACGATCATGTAGAAGCAGGTGGTCTTGCCGGCGCCGTTCGGGCCAAGCAGGCCGACGATCTGACCGCTGTCGATGGACAGGCTGACGTCGCGCACGACCTGGCGGCTCTTGTAGCTCTTGGCCAGATGCTGAGCTTTCAGAGTTGCCATTACCGGGCCTTATTCTCGTCGGTTTTCTTCTTCGGCTGGATCACCATGTCGATACGCGGACGTGCCTCGGTGACCTTGCTGCCCGTGGCGCGACCGGCGCTGGCGAGCTTCTTGACCGTGTCGTAGACGATTTTTTCGCCCTGGGTGACGTTGTTGTCCTTGTCGACAACTTTGGCCTTGTCGATCAGTACGACCCGGTTTTGCGCGGCGTGATACTGGATCGTCACGCCCCAGCCCTGGACAGGCTTGGTATCGCCAGCGGTTTGCAGTTGCTCGAAGTACGCCAGGTTGCCCACCGAGGTCACTACGTCGATGTCGCCAGTCGGGGTGCGGGTGATGGTCACGGTGTTGCCGGTCACCTTCATCGAGCCCTGGGTGATGATCACGTCACCCTTATAGGTGGCTATACCTTGCTTGTCGTCCAGTTGGGCATCGTCGGCCTGAATGCGGATAGGCTGCTGTTGATCTTCCGGCAGAGCCCAGGCGCTCACGCTTCCCAGTGCTGCGCCCAGACTGAGCAAAATCGGGAGGGTTTTAACGAGCCTCATACTGTCCTCTTACGTTCGATAGCAGGTGTATCCTGCTTTCTTTCAAATACGCTTTCATTCCCTTGCCAGTCGATACACCGCCAGCGCCGTCGATTCTAACGTCTTGCTCGGTCTGCGCATATTGCTGCTGCGGGAACACGGTCATGCGGGTGCTGGTGATCAGGGTCTTGCGGTTTTTCTCGTCGAAGCGCGTGATGCGCACGTCATCGATCAGTTCGACCTGTGTGCCATCAGGGTTGACCTCGCCGTGCAAGCTCTGGACGTGCCACGGGAATTCAGTGCCGCGGAACACATTCAGGTCGGGGTTGGTCAGCAATGTCACCTCGGTGGCTTTCAGGTGCTCGACCTTGTCCGACACCAGATCATATTGCAGCTTGCCGTCCGGCAGGTACTGCACGCTGTGGGCGTTGATGGCGTAATAGTCGATCGCGCTTTCATCGACCGGCGTTACCGGCTTGTCGAGGAAGCGTTCCGGGCTGATGTTCCAGTAGCCTACCGCGGCGAATATCGCTGCGATGCAACTGAACATCAGGGTATTGCGAAACTTTTTGCTCAGCATAATGGGCTCACAGGTACGCAGCATTGGCCGCATCGAGGCGGCCCTGGGCACGCAGGATCAGTTCGCAGAACTCGCGAGCGGCGCCTTCACCACCACGGGCGAGGGTGATGCCGTGAGCGTGTTCACGCACGAAACTGGCGGCATTGGCCACCGCCATGCCCAGGCCGACGCGGCGAATCACCGGCAGGTCCGGCAGGTCGTCGCCAAGGTAAGCCACCTGTTCATAGCTCAGGTTGAGTTGGGCCAGCAGTTCGTCGAGTACCACCAGTTTGTCCTCGCGCCCCTGATACAGGTGCGGGATGCCGAGGTTCCTGGCTCGCCGTTCCACCACCGGGGTCTTGCGGCCGCTGATGATGGCGGTCTGCACGCCGGCGGCCATCAACATCTTGATGCCCTGACCGTCGAGTGTGTTGAACGTCTTGAATTCGCTGCCGTCTTCGAGGAAGTACAGGCGGCCATCGGTCAACACGCCATCGACATCGAACACCGCCAGTTTGATCTGTTTGCCGCGTTGCAACAGGTCCGCACTCATTACATTACTCCTGCACGCAGCAAGTCGTGCATGTTCAGGGCGCCGACCGGGCGGTCTTCGCTGTCGACCACGACCAATGCGTTGATCTTATGGTCTTCCATGATTTTCAGCGCTTCGGCGGCGAGCATCTCGGCGCGCGCGGTCTTGCCATGGGCCGTCATGACCTGGTCGATGATGGCGTTGTGGATATCGATACTGTGGTCCAGCGTGCGGCGCAAATCGCCGTCGGTGAAGATTCCGGCCAGTTTGCCGTCGGCTTCCAGAATGACGGTCATGCCCAGGCCCTTGCGGGTCATTTCCATCAGGGCATCCTTGAGCAGGGTGCCGCGCTGGACCTGCGGCAGTTCCTGGCCTGCGTGCATGACATTTTCCACTTTCAGCAGCAGGCGTCGGCCGAGGGCGCCGCCTGGATGGGAAAAGGCGAAGTCTTCGGCGGTAAAGCCACGGGCTTCCAGCAACGCGACTGCCAGGGCGTCGCCCATGACCAGGGCGGCGGTGGTCGACGAGGTCGGTGCCAGGTTCAGCGGGCAGGCTTCGTGCTCGACGTGAACATTCAGGTTGACCTCGGCGGCCTTGGCCAGCGCGGAGTCAGGATTGCCGGTCACGCTGATCAATTGAATGCCCAGGCGCTTGATCAGCGGCAGCAGGGTCACGATTTCATTGGTGGAGCCGGAGTTCGAGAGCGCCAGAATGATGTCGTCGCGGGTAATCATGCCCATGTCGCCGTGGCTGGCTTCAGCCGGGTGCACAAAAAATGCCGTGGTGCCGGTGCTGGCCAGGGTCGCGGCAATCTTGCTGCCGATGTGCCCCGACTTGCCCATGCCGACCACGACCACGCGGCCTTTGCTGGCCAGAATCATCTCGCAAGCGCGTACGAAATCAGCATCGATATGGGGCAGCAGGCCTTGCACGGCTTCTATCTCGAGGCGGATGGTGCGTTGTGCTGATCGAATCAGGTCGCTGGATTGGCTCATGTCAGAAATCGTATAGCCTGATGAAAAGTCGGCGATTATAACGGTAATGATCGAATCCCTCACGCAAGTTCGTTGCGCATTGTCATTACCTGTTACGGGAAACCTTCTAAAAGGGGGCTTTCAACCGGTCATACAGTTGAACAAGCCCCGGCTTTGGCCTTGGGCGCGCAGCCTTTGCAGTGATATAGTTCGCCGCCAGTTCGGCCTGCCCGGGAGGTTTGTGCTTTCGTCAGGAAGCCAGGCGTCCGAGAGAGAGGCTGCATCGCAAGGAGTTTAGATGAGTGCCGATAACGCCTACGCGGTCGAGCTGAAGGGACTGTCCTTCAAGCGCGGTGCGCGCAGCATTTTTAATAATGTCGATATCCGTATCCCGCGCGGCAAGGTCACCGGCATCATGGGGCCTTCCGGGTGTGGCAAGACCACGCTTTTGCGTCTGATGGGCGCCCAGTTGCGGCCTACCAGGGGCGAAGTCTGGGTCAACGGTCAGAATCTGCCAAAACTGTCGCGCAGCGACCTGTTCGATGCGCGCAAGCATATGGGCGTGCTGTTTCAGAGCGGCGCACTGTTCACTGACCTCGATGTATTCGAGAACGTCGCCTTTCCGTTGCGGGTCCATACGCAACTGCCGGATGAAATGATCCGCGACATCGTCCTGCTCAAGCTTCAGGCTGTGGGCCTGCGCGGTGCCATCGACCTGATGCCCGACGAGCTTTCCGGCGGCATGAAGCGCCGTGTCGCGCTGGCCCGGGCGATTGCGCTCGACCCGCAGATCCTCATGTACGACGAGCCCTTTGTCGGCCAGGACCCCATCGCAATGGGTGTTCTGGTGCGCCTGATTCGTTTGCTCAACGATGCGCTGGGCATCACCAGCATCGTGGTGTCCCATGACCTGGCCGAGACCGCGAGCATTGCCGATTACATTTATGTAGTGGGCGATGGCCAGGTGTTGGGGCAGGGGACGCCGGACGAGTTGATGAACTCGGATGAACCGCGCATTCGTCAGTTCATGACTGGCGAACCCGACGGCCCGGTCCCGTACCACTTTCCAGCGACGGATTACCGCGCAGATCTTCTGGGGAAGCGCTGATGCGCAGAATTTCATTGATAGAACGCGTTCGCCGCTTCGGCCAGGCCGGCATCGATGCGCTGGCGGTGTTCGGGCGTTCGAGCCTGTTCCTGTTCCATGCCTTGCTCGGCCGGGGCGGTATCGGTGGCGCCTTCGGGCTGCTGGTCAAGCAGCTGCATTCGGTGGGCGTGATGTCCCTGGTGATCATCGTGGTCTCCGGGGTGTTCATCGGCATGGTGCTGGCGCTGCAGGGCTTCAACATTCTTTCCAGCTATGGTTCGGAGCAGGCCGTCGGGCAGATGGTGGCGCTGACGCTGCTGCGTGAACTGGGGCCGGTGGTGACTGCCTTGCTGTTCGCCGGGCGCGCGGGTTCGGCGTTGACCGCCGAAATCGGCAATATGAAATCCACCGAGCAGCTGTCCAGCCTGGAAATGATCGGGGTTGACCCGCTCAAGTACATCATCGCGCCACGTTTGTGGGCCGGTTTCATTTCCCTGCCGGTGCTGGCGATGATTTTCAGCGTGGTGGGTATCTGGGGCGGCTCGTGGGTAGCTGTCGACTGGCTGGGAGTCTATGAAGGTTCCTACTGGTCGAACATGCAGAACAGCGTGACGTTCACCGAGGATGTGCTCAACGGGGTCATCAAAAGTATCGTCTTTGCCTTTGTCGTGACCTGGATCGCCGTATTCCAAGGCTATGACTGCGAACCCACTTCCGAGGGGATCAGTCGTGCCACTACCAAGACCGTTGTATATGCCTCGTTGGCAGTACTCGGCCTGGACTTTATTCTGACCGCCTTGATGTTTGGAGATTTCTGATGCAAAACCGCACCCTGGAAATCGGTGTCGGCCTTTTCTTGCTGGCTGGCATCCTGGCTTTGCTCTTGTTGGCGTTGCGGGTCAGTGGCCTGTCCCCGAGTCCGAGCACCGATACGTATAAACTTTACGCCTACTTCGACAATATCGCCGGTTTGACGGTCAGAGCTAAAGTGACCATGGCCGGTGTGACCATCGGCAAGGTCACGGCTATCGATCTGGATCGCGACAGCTTTACCGGTCGGGTGACCATGCAGCTGGAAAAACGCATCGATAATCTTCCGGCGGACTCTACTGCATCTATCCTGACCGCTGGCCTGTTGGGCGAAAAGTACATCGGTATCAGCGTGGGCGGGGAAGACACCCTGCTCAAGGATGGTGGAACCATCCATGACACGCAGTCATCGCTGGTGCTCGAAGACCTGATCGGTAAATTCCTGCTCAATACCGTTAGCAAAGAAGCTAAATGAGGAACTGTTAAATGATCTCTACCTTGCGACGTGGCCTGTTGGTAATACTCGCGGTGTTTCCGTTGGTGTCCCACGCCGTGGCGGCGCCTTCCGCGCACGAACTGGTACAGGACACCACTAATCGGATGCTGGCCGATCTGGCGGCCAACAAAGAAAAGTACAAGCAGGATCCGCAAGACTTTTATGCGGCACTGAACACCATCGTCGGGCCGGTCGTGGATGCCGAGGGTATTTCCAAGAGCATCATGACGGTCAAATACTCGAAGAAAGCATCCCCGGCGCAGATGAAGACCTTCGAAGAAAACTTCAAGAGGGGTCTGTTCCAGTTCTATGGCAACGCCTTGCTCGAGTACAACAACCAGGGCATCACCGTTGATCCGGCCAAAGACGAGTCGGGCGACCGTACCAGCGTTGGCATGACCGTCAAGGGCAGCAGCGGCGCGATCTATCCGGTGTCCTACACGCTGGAGAAGATCAACGGCGAGTGGAAACTGCGTAACGTCATCATCAACGGCATCAACATCGGCAAGCTGTTCCGCGATCAGTTCGCCGATGCGATGCAGCGCAATGGCAACGACCTGGACAAGACCATCAATGGTTGGGCCGGGGAAGTCGCCAAGGCCAAGGAAGCCACCGACAAGAAACCAGGGCAGTCAACCCAATGAGTGAGTCGGCAGTCCAGATGGACGAAGCGGGCGAGTTGCGACTCAGGGGCGTGCTGGATTACCGCACCGGTCCTGGCCTGCGTGAGCAGGGCAAGGCGCTGATCAAGGCCAGCACGGCCGCGGCGCTGGTGGTCGATTGCTCGGCGGTGACCAAGTCCAGCAGTGTCGGTTTGTCGTTGCTGCTGTGCTTTATCCGCGATGCGCAGGTGGCCGGCAAGGCCCTGAGCATCCGTGGGATGCCGGAAGACATGCGTGAAATCGCTCAGGTCAGCGAGATGACCGAGCTGTTGGCGCACCCCTGACACGCATCTATAAAGAAGCCCCCCGTCCGAGTCCTGCTTGGCGGGGTTCGCAGGCGCGGGGCTTTTTTGTATGATGTCCGACCCGCGCGCACAGGGCGCCGAATGAGGTTGAGCATGCAGGCCAACGAAGTTAAGAGCTTTCTTGAAGGAAAGCTGCCCGGAACGAAAGTAGAAGTCGAGGGCGAAGGCTGCAATTTCCAGCTGAACGTGATTAGCGATGAACTGGCGGCATTGAGCCCGGTCAAGCGTCAGCAGCAGGTCTATGCCCATTTGAACCCGTGGATCGTCGATGGCAGCATCCATGCGGTCACTATGAAATTTTTCAGCAGCACGGCCTGGGCCGAGCGCACCTGAGCCCAAGGGCGTCGAGATTCTTATGGATAAATTGATTATTACCGGTGGCGTTCGTCTTGATGGCGAAATCCGCATCTCCGGGGCAAAGAACTCTGCCCTGCCGATCCTGGCGGCCACCTTGCTGTGCGATGGCCCGGTGACCGTGGCCAACCTGCCGCACCTGCACGACATCACCACCATGATCGAGCTGTTCGGCCGCATGGGCATCGAGCCTGTGATCGACGAAAAACTCTCCGTCGAAATCGACCCGCGCACCATAAAGACCCTGGTCGCACCGTACGAACTGGTTAAAACCATGCGTGCGTCGATCCTGGTGCTGGGCCCGATGGTTGCCCGTTTCGGTGAAGCCGAAGTCGCCTTGCCTGGCGGTTGCGCCATCGGTTCGCGTCCGGTTGACCTGCACATCCGTGGCCTGGAAGCCATGGGCGCGGTCATTGACGTCGAAGGCGGCTACATCAAGGCCAAGGCTCCTGAAGGCGGCCTGCGCGGTGCGCACTTCTTCTTCGATACCGTCAGCGTGACCGGTACCGAAAACATCATGATGGCCGCAGCGCTGGCCAAAGGCCGCAGCGTCCTGGCTAACGCCGCGCGCGAGCCTGAAGTGGTCGATCTGGCGAACTTCCTGAACGCCATGGGCGCCAAGGTTTCCGGCGCCGGTACCGACACCATCACCATCGATGGCGTCGAGCGTCTGCACACCACCACTTATAAAGTGATGCCCGACCGTATCGAAACCGGCACCTACCTGGTGGCGGCGGCGGTGACCGGCGGCCGCGTGAAGGTCAAGGACACCGATCCGACCATCCTCGAAGCCGTTCTGGAAAAACTCCGGGAGTCCGGTGCCGAAATCAACACCGGCGAAGACTGGATCGAGCTGAACATGCATGGCAAGCGGCCGAAAGCCGTCAACGTGCGGACCGCTCCGTACCCGGCGTTCCCGACCGACATGCAGGCGCAGTTCATCTCCCTCAACGCCATTGCCGAAGGCACGGGCGCCGTGATCGAGACGATCTTCGAAAACCGCTTCATGCACGTCTATGAGCTGCACCGCATGGGCGCCAAGATCCAGGTCGAGGGCAACACCGCGATCGTCACCGGCACCGAAAAACTCAAGGGTGCGCCAGTGATGGCGACCGACCTGCGTGCTTCGGCCAGCCTGGTGATCTCGGCCCTGATCGCCGACGGCGACACCCTGATCGACCGCATCTACCACATAGACCGTGGCTACGAATGCATCGAAGAGAAACTGCAGATGCTGGGCGCCAAGATCCGTCGCGTTCCGGGCTAGTACCTGCTGCATGGGCATAAGGACGTGCCCGTTGATTTGTTGAAGTCGGGCCGTTTTCGGCTCGATGTGTGTCCGGCGCCATTTGCGACCGGGCATGAGTACCTTGATAAGGACTGACGTTTCCCATGTTGACCATCGCACTGTCCAAGGGCCGCATCCTTGACGACACCTTGCCGCTTCTGGCTGAAGCAGGCATCGTGCCGACCGAGAATCCGGACAAGAGCCGCAAGCTGATCATTCCCACGACCCAGGCAGATGTGCGCCTGCTGATCGTGCGTGCCACCGATGTGCCGACCTATGTCGAACATGGTGCTGCTGACCTCGGCGTCGCCGGCAAAGATGTGCTGATGGAATACGGCGGCCAGGGCCTGTACGAGCCGCTGGACCTGCAAATTGCCCAGTGCAAGCTGATGACTGCCGGCAAGGTCGGCGCGGTCGAGCCCAAGGGCCGTCTGCGCATCGCCACCAAGTTCGTCAACGTTGCCAAGCGCTACTACGCCGAACAGGGCCGTCAGGTCGACATCATCAAGCTCTATGGTTCGATGGAGCTGGCGCCGCTGATCGGTCTGGCGGACAAGATCATCGACGTGGTCGACACCGGTAACACGCTGCGGGCCAACGGCCTGGAGCCACAGGATTTCATTGCTGCCATCAGCTCCCGGCTGATCGTCAACAAAGCTTCGATGAAGATGCAGCACGCCCGTATCCAGGCGTTGATCGACACCCTGCGCAAGGCAGTGGAGTCTCGACACCGCGGCTGATTCACCTGCGCGACGTTAAGTCGCGCCCGTCTATCCGCCTCATAGCCAGAATTCTCAGGTGCCCAAGCGGATGGAGTGCTAGCTTCGGGCGCCTGAGTTTTTGCCATTCCTATGAGGCTCTCGCTATGACCGCACCGACTGCAATTCGCCGACTCAACGCTGCTGACCCGGATTTCGCGCATCATCTGGATCATCTGCTGAGCTGGGAAAGTGTGTCTGACGACTCGGTCAATCAGCGGGTGCTGGACATCATCAAGGCCGTGCGTGAGCGTGGCGATGCGGCACTGGTGGACTTCACCCGTCAGTTCGACGGCCTGGACGTGAAGTCCATGGCCGACCTGATCCTGCCGCGTGAGCGTCTGGAACTGGCGCTGACCCGCATCTCCGTGGCCCAGCGCGAAGCCCTGGAAGTCGCCGCGGCTCGTGTGCGCAGCTACCACGAAAAACAGAAGCAGGACTCCTGGAGCTACACCGAGGCCGACGGTACCGTGCTGGGCCAGAAAGTCACGCCGCTGGATCGCGCCGGTCTGTACGTGCCGGGCGGCAAGGCGTCGTACCCATCGTCGGTACTGATGAACGCGATTCCGGCCAAGGTCGCCGGCGTCACCGAAGTGGTCATGGTCGTGCCGACCCCGCGCGGTGAAATCAACGAGCTTGTGCTGGCTGCGGCCTGCATCGCCGGTGTCGACCGCGTGTTCACCATCGGTGGCGCCCAAGCCGTGGCGGCATTGGCTTACGGCACCGAAAGCGTGCCGAAGGTCGATAAAGTGGTCGGCCCGGGCAACATCTATGTCGCCACCGCCAAGCGCCACGTGTTTGGCCAGGTCGGAATCGACATGATCGCCGGCCCTTCGGAAATCCTTGTGGTGTGCGACGGCCAGACCGATCCGGACTGGATCGCCATGGACCTGTTCTCCCAGGCCGAGCACGACGAAGACGCCCAGGCCATTCTGGTCAGCCCCGACGCCGAGTTCCTCGACAAGGTCGCCGCCAGCATCGCCAGGCTGATGCCGACCATGGAGCGTGCCGCGATCATTGAAACCTCGATCAATGGCCGTGGTGCACTGATTAAGGTTCGCGACATGGAACAGGCCATCGAAGTGGCCAACCGCATCGCGCCGGAGCACCTCGAATTGTCCGTTGCCGATCCACAAGCCTGGCTGCCGCAAATCCGCCACGCCGGTGCGATCTTCATGGGCCGTCACACCTGCGAGGCCCTGGGTGATTACTGCGCAGGCCCGAACCACGTGTTGCCGACCTCCGGCACCGCGCGTTTCTCCTCGCCGCTGGGTGTGTACGACTTCCAGAAACGTTCGTCGATCATCTTCTGCTCCGAGCAGGGCGCGTCCGAGTTGGGCAAAACCGCTTCGGTGCTGGCCCGTGGCGAGTCGCTGACTGCCCACGCCCGCAGTGCCGAATATCGCATCAGCGACGAAGACTTTCTACAAGGGCAGGGGAACTGAACATGAGTAAATTCTGGAGCCCGTTCGTCAAGAATCTGGTGCCTTACGTCCCGGGCGAGCAGCCGAAGCTGGCAAAACTGGTGAAGCTCAACACCAACGAAAACCCGTACGGCCCGTCGCCAAAAGCCCTTGCGGCGATGCAAACCGAACTCAATGACAACCTGCGTCTGTACCCGGACCCGAACAGCGATCTGCTCAAGCAAGCCGTCGCCAGGTACTACGGCGTGCAAGGCAATCAGGTGTTCCTCGGCAACGGTTCCGATGAAGTGCTGGCGCACATCTTCCACGGTTTGCTGCAGCACGATCAGCCGCTGCTGTTCCCGGACATCAGCTACAGCTTCTACCCGGTCTACTGCGGGTTGTACGGCATCAAGTTTGACGCGGTGCCGCTGGACGAGCAGTTCCGGATCAACCCGGCGGACTACGCCAGGCCGAACGGCGGGATTATCTTCCCCAACCCGAACGCGCCGACCGGCTGCCTGTTGGCGCTGGAGGCGGTGGAGCGGATTCTCAAGGCCAGCCCGGATTCGGTGGTCGTGGTGGACGAGGCTTACATCGATTTCGGCGGCGAGACCGCAATCACCCTGGTGGACCGTTATCCGAACCTGCTGGTGACCCAGACCCTGTCCAAGTCCCGTTCCCTGGCCGGTCTGCGGGTTGGCCTGGCGGTGGGGCATCCGGATCTGATCGAGGCGCTGGAGCGGATCAAGAACAGCTTCAACTCCTATCCGCTGGATCGCATGGCGAATGTCGGTGCTGCCGCGGCGTTCGAGGATCGCGAGTATTTCGACAAGACCTGTCGGTTGGTGATCGAGAATCGCGAGAAGGTCGTTGCACAGCTAGAGGAGAAGGGTTTTGAAGTGCTGCCATCGGCGGCGAACTTCATTTTCGCCCGTCACCCCCGGCATGACGCGGCGGGCCTGGCGGCCAAGCTGCGTGAGCAAGGCGTGATCGTCCGGCACTTCAAGCAGGAGCGGATTGCCCAGTTCCTGCGGATCTCCATCGGCACACCAGAGCAGAATCAGGCGCTGATCGACGGCCTGGGCGACCTGTAAACCACCGCTACACCCTTGTAGGAGCGAGCTTGCTCGCGATGGACTCAAGAGCGCCGCGTTTAGTCAGTAAATGCGCGTTATCGTTAACGACCATCGCGAGCAAGCTCGCTCCTACAAGGGCTTGTCTCAGCGGCTTACTCTTCTTCTTTATCCTTGACCGGAGCCGGCGGCGGACGCAGGCCGACTTCCGCGGTCAGCTTGAGTTCCTTGCCGTTGCGCATCACCTCGATCGCGACCTTGTCGGTCGGTTTGATCCGCGCCACCTGATTCATCGAGCGACGGCCATCACCGGCCGGTTCGCCATCTATGGCAAGAATCACATCACCCAGTTGCAGGCCGGCCTTCTGTGCCGGACCGTCGCGGAAAATCCCCGCCACGACAATGCCTGGACGCCCGGACAAACCGAACGATTCGGCCAGTTCCTGGGTCAGCGGCTGCACTTCGATACCCAGCCAGCCACGAATCACCTGGCCGTGCTCGATAATCGACTTCATCACTTCCATCGCCAGCTTCACCGGGATCGCGAAACCAATGCCCTGGGAGCCGCCGGACTTGGAGAAGATCGCCGTATTGATACCGGTCAGGTTACCGACGGCATCCACCAGCGCACCGCCGGAGTTGCCGGGGTTGATCGCCGCATCGGTCTGGATGAAGTCTTCGTAGTTGTTCAGGCCCAGTTGGTTGCGACCGGTGGCGCTGATGATGCCCATGGTCACGGTCTGGCCGACGCCGAACGGGTTGCCGATGGCCAGCGCGACGTCGCCGATGCGGATGTTGTCGGAACGCCCCACGGTGATAGACGGCAGGTTTTTCAGGTCGATTTTCAGCACTGCGAGGTCAGTCTCCGGGTCGCTGCCAATCACCCGCGCCAGGGTTTCCCGGCCGTCCTTGAGTGCCACCACGATCTGGTCGGCGCCGCTGGTCACGTGGTTGTTGGTCAGGATGTAGCCTTCCGGGCTCATGATCACACCGGAACCGAGGCTCGATTCCATGCGTTTCTGCTTGGGCGAGTTATCACCGAAGAAGCGCCGGAACTGCGGATCTTCGAACAACGGATGGGTGGGTTTGTTGATGACTTTGGTGGTGTACAGGTTCACCACCGACGGCGCCGCGGTGGATACCGCTTCGGCATAAGACACCGGACCCTGCTGCATACTGGTGGTTTGCGGTGCTTGTTGCAGGTTGACGTCGAGGCTCGGAAGCCCGACCCACTGCGGGTAACGCTGGATTATCAAAAGAGCGACAAGCACGCCGGCCAACAGCGGCCAGCCGGAAAAACGCAGCGCCTTGAGCATTAAGCACTTCCTGAGAGAGTTGCAGGCGGTATGAGACCGCTCATAATGACGCGCATTATACGAGGCCGCACGCGCCTCTGAACGGGATATTTAGGAGTCTTTCATGGCCGTCGCCCTGAGCACCCTGGTCGAAGAAGCCGACCGTTACCTCAACAGCGCCAAAATCGCCGATTACTGCCCCAATGGCCTGCAGGTCGAAGGCCGTCCGCAAGTGATGCGCATTGTCAGTGGCGTCACTGCCAGCCAGGCCTTGCTCGATGCGGCAGTGCAGGCCAATGCCGACCTGGTGCTGGTGCACCACGGCTACTTCTGGAAAGGCGAGAACCCATGCATCACCGGCATGAAGCAGCGCCGCTTGAAGACCCTGCTCAAGCACGATATCAGCCTGTTGTCCTATCATCTGCCGCTGGATCTGCACCCGGATGTTGGCAATAACGTGCAGCTCGCACGGCAGCTCGACATCACCGTCGAAGGTCCGCTGGACCCGGACAACCTGAAGATTGTCGGCCTGGTCGGCTCGCTGAATGAGCCGATGACGCCCCGGGATTTCGCTCGCCGCGTCCAGGAAGTGATGGGCCGTGAGCCGCTGTTGATTGAAGGCAGCGCGATGATCCGCCGTGTCGGCTGGTGCACCGGTGGTGGCCAGGGTTACATCGATCAGGCCATTCTGGCAGGCGTCGACCTGTACCTCAGCGGCGAGGCTTCCGAGCAAACCTTCCACAGCGCCCGGGAAAACGACGTCAGCTTCATCGCCGCCGGTCACCATGCCACCGAGCGCTACGGCGTCCAGGCGCTGGGGGATTACCTGGCGCGGCGCTTTGCGCTGGAACACATCTTCATCGATTGCCCGAATCCGATCTGACGAAACGCCATCCCTGTAGGAGCGAGCCTGCTCGCGATGAACCTGAGAGCACCGCGGGGTGTCAGGCTTCCAGCGTTATCGTTAGCGACCATCGCGAGCAGGCTCGCTCCTACAGAGGGCCGCATTCAACCCAAACGGGCAGGCATATTCATATGCTCTTTCGATCTAGTTGGTGTCCTGATTAGAAGAGGTCGCTGTGCTAGGATCCTCGCTCGAACACGGCCCGCTGGCCGTTCATAAGAAAGCTTTCGTGAGTAGCCATGGTTGACAAACTGACGCATCTGAAACAGCTGGAGGCGGAAAGCATCCACATCATCCGCGAGGTGGCCGCCGAGTTCGATAACCCGGTGATGCTGTACTCCGTCGGTAAAGATTCCGCCGTGATGCTGCACCTTGCGCGCAAGGCATTCTTCCCGGGCAAACTGCCGTTCCCGGTGATGCACGTCGACACCCAGTGGAAGTTCAAGGAAATGTACGCGTTCCGCGACCGTATGGTCGAAGAGCTCGGCCTTGACCTGCTGGTGCACGTCAACCCTGATGGCGTCGCGCAAGGCATCAACCCGCTCACCCACGGCAGTGCCAAGCACACCGATATCATGAAAACCGAAGGCCTCAAGCAGGCCCTCGACAAGTACGGTTTCGATGCTGCTTTCGGTGGTGCCCGTCGTGACGAAGAGAAGTCCCGTGCCAAAGAGCGCGTGTATTCCTTCCGCGATACCAAGCACCGCTGGGACCCGAAAAACCAGCGTCCCGAGTTGTGGAACGTCTACAACGGCAAGGTCAACAAGGGCGAATCGATCCGCGTTTTCCCATTGTCGAACTGGACCGAACTGGACATCTGGCAGTACATCTACCTTGAAGGCATCCCGATCGTGCCGCTGTATTTCGCCGCCGAGCGCGACGTTATCGAGATGAATGGCACCTGGATCATGATCGACGATGAACGCCTGCTCAATCACCTGAGCGATGAAGACAAGGCTCGCATCGTCAAGAAGAAGGTCCGTTTCCGCACACTCGGCGACTACCCGTTGACCGGTGCGGTCGAGTCCGAGGCTACCAGCCTGACCGACATCATTCAGGAAATGCTCCTGACGCGAACTTCCGAGCGCCAGGGCCGGGTCATCGATCACGATGGCGCAGGCTCGATGGAAGAAAAGAAACGTCAGGGTTATTTCTAAGGGGTTGTCATGTCGCACGCATCTGATTTGATCAGCGAGGACATCCTCGCCTATCTGGGCCAGCACGAACGCAAGGAAATGCTGCGCTTTCTTACCTGTGGCAACGTCGATGACGGCAAGAGCACCCTGATCGGGCGCCTGCTGCACGACTCCAAAATGATCTACGAAGATCACCTGGAAGCCATTACCCGCGACTCGAAAAAAGTCGGCACCACCGGTGATGATATCGACCTGGCGTTGCTGGTCGACGGCCTGCAGGCCGAGCGGGAACAGGGCATCACCATCGATGTCGCTTACCGCTACTTCTCCACCGCCAAGCGCAAATTCATCATCGCCGACACCCCCGGCCATGAGCAGTACACCCGCAACATGGCCACCGGTGCGTCCACCTGTGACCTGGCGATCATTCTGGTCGACGCCCGTTATGGCGTGCAGACCCAGACCCGTCGCCACAGCTTTATTGCTTCGTTGCTGGGCATCAAGCACATCGTGGTCGCCATCAACAAGATGGACCTCAACGGCTTCGACGAAAAAGTCTTCGAGTCGATCAAGGCCGATTACCTGAAGTTCGCCGAAGGCATCGCCTTCAAGCCGACCACCATGGCCTTCGTGCCGATGTCGGCGCTCAAGGGCGACAACGTGGTGAACAAGTCCGAGCGTTCGCCGTGGTACACCGGCCAGTCGTTGATGGAAATTCTGGAAACCGTCGAGATCGCCAGCGACCGCAACTACAGCGACCTGCGTTTCCCGGTGCAGTACGTCAACCGTCCGAACCTGAACTTCCGTGGTTTCGCCGGCACCCTGGCCAGTGGCGTCGTGCACAAGGGCGACGAAGTCGTGGTGCTGCCGTCGGGCAAGAGCAGTCGCGTGAAATCCATCGTCACCTTCGAAGGTGAGCTGGAGCATGCAGGTCCTGGTCAAGCGGTGACGCTGACCATGGAAGACGAGATCGATATCTCCCGCGGCGACTTGCTGGTACACGCCGACAACCTGCCGCAAGTGACTGACGGCTTCGACGCCATGCTGGTGTGGATGGCCGAAGAGCCGATGCTGCCGGGCAAGAAATACGACATCAAGCGTGCCACGACGTACGTGCCGGGTTCGATCACCAGCATTGTCAACCGCGTTGACGTGAACACCCTGGAAGAAGGCCCTGCCAGTGCCTTGCAGCTGAACGAGATCGGTCGGGTCAAGATCAGCCTCGATGCAGCCATCGCGCTGGACGGTTACGCGAGCAACCGCACCACCGGTTCGTTCATCGTCATCGATCGTTTGACCAATGGCACCGTCGCTGCCGGCATGATCGTCGCTCAACCAGTGGCGCACGGCAGTAGCACGCATCACGGCAAACTCGCGCACGTCGCCACCGAAGAACGCGCCCAGCGCTTCGGCCAGCAACCGGCCACCGTGTTGTTCAGCGGCTTGTCCGGCGCGGGCAAAAGCACGCTGGCCTACGCGGTTGAACGCAAGCTGTTCGACATGGGCCGTGCAGTGTTTGTGCTTGACGGTCAGAACCTGCGTCACGACCTGAACAAAGGTCTGCCACAGGATCGCGCCGGGCGTACCGAGAACTGGCGTCGTGCCGCACACGTTGCGCGTCAGTTCAACGAAGCCGGTCTGCTGACCCTGGCGGCGTTCGTTGCGCCAAGTGCCGAAGGTCGTGAACAAGCCCGGGAACTGATCGGCAAGGAGCGTCTGCTGACGGTCTACGTCCAGGCTTCGCCAACAGTCTGCGCCGAGCGTGATCCGCAAGGTTTGTACGCAGCGGCCGGGGATAACATCCCGGGCGAATCCTTCCCGTACGACGTGCCGCTGGATGCCGATCTGGTGATCGACACCCAGTCCGTTTCGCTGGAAGAAGGCGTGAAGCAAGTGCTGGGTCTGCTGCGCGAGCGTGGTGCGATCTAAGTCTTGGCTGGAAATGAAAAAACCGCCGATGAGTGATCATCGGCGGTTTTTTTTTGTTCTTGAAAACGCCTTCGCTGGCAAGCCAGCGAAGAGGCCAGTACAGGCACCTCAAGACTTCGCTGGATACTCGCGGTGCATCTGTTCGAGCAACGCATCCTTGTCCTGCCACAGCTGATTGATCCAGCCCTGAAATTGCAGGCGGTATTCACCGTCCTGGTCATAGTTCTTGCCAATGAATTGCGGCGCAATCTTCAGTTCTTCAAAGTGCACCACCACATCCGCAACGTTCCCACACAGCAAGTCCCAGAAACCCGGGCGCCCGGCGGGGTAGTGGATGGTCACATTGACCAGGGATTCAAGTTGTTCGCCCATCGCATCCAGCACAAACGCAATGCCTCCGGCCTTGGGCTTGAGCAGGTACTTGAAGGGTGACTGCTGCTGGGCATGCTTACCCTTGGTGAAGCGCGTGCCCTCGACGAAATTGAAAATGCCCACCGGGTTGTCGCGGAATTTCGCGCAGGTCTTGCGCGTGGTTTCCAGGTCCTTGCCTTTCTTTTCCGGATGCTTCTCCAAATAAGCCTTGGAGTAGCGCTTCATGAACGGGAAGCCCAGTGCCCACCAGGCCAGGCCGATCACCGGAACCCAGATCAGCACCTGCTTGAGAAAGAACTTCAGCGGTTGGATGCGCCGGTTGAGCACGTATTGCAGCACCAGGATGTCAACCCAGCTCTGGTGGTTGCTGGTGATCAGGTACGAGTGCCGATAGTCGAGGCCTTGCAGGCCGCTGATGTGCCAGCGGGTGCGGCGGACGAGGTTCATCCAGCCTTTGTTGATACTGATCCAGGCTTCATGGGTATGACTCATCAGCCAGTGCGCGAGGCGCTGGGTGAGGGCGAACGGGAGTGCCTTGACGAGTGCCACGCAGAACAGGAACGAACAGAGCAAAATCGTGTTCAGTGCCAACAGCAGCGAGGCGATCACGCCTCGCAGCGCAGCAGGTAGAAAATCCAGCATTTACACATCCATAGGTCGGTTGGCTGCCTGGATCGCGGTCAACGCGATGGTGTAGACGATGTCATCGACCTGCGCGCCGCGCGGCAAATCGTTCACCGGTTTGCGCAGGCCTTGCAGCATCGGCCCGAGGCTGACGCAGTCGGCGCTGCGCTGCACGGCCTTGTGGGTGGTGTTGCCGGTGTTCAGGTCGGGGAACACGAACACCGTGGCACGACCGGCCACCTGACTGTTCGGCGCCAGTTGCCTGGCCACGGTTTCGTTGGCAGCGGCGTCGTACTGCAATGGGCCGTCGATCAATAATGAGTTCTGTTGTTCGTGGGCGAGCAACGTCGCTTCGCGGACCTTCTCGACTTCTTCACCGCTGGCCGACTCACCGCTGGAGTAACTGATCATCGCCACTCGTGGAGTGATGCCGAATGCCGCCGCCGAGTCGGCGCTTTGCAACGCAATCTCGGCCAGTTCGCTGGCGCTCGGGTGCGGGTTCATCACGCAGTCGCCGTAAACCAGCACTTCTTCCGGGAACAGCATGAAGAACACCGAAGACACCAGCGTGCAGCCCGGCGCGGTCTTGATCAGTTGCAGGGCTGGGCGGATGGTGTTGGCCGTGGAGTGAATGACTCCGGACACCAGCCCGTCGACCTCATCCAGCGCCAGCATCATGGTGCCGATCACCACAGTGTCTTCCAGTTGTTGCTCGGCCATGGGTGCGTTGAGGCTTTTGCTTTTACGCAGGGCGACCATCGGCTCGACGTAACGCTCACGGATCAGGTCTGGATCGAGGATTTCCAGCCCTGGCGGCAACTCGATACCCTGGGCGCGGGCGACGGCTTCGACATCCGCCGGTTTCGCCAGCAATACGCAACGGGCAATGCCACGGGCCTGGCAGATCGCGGCAGCCTGCACGGTCAGCGGCTCGCTGCCTTCGGGCAACACGATGCGCTTGTTGGCCGCCTGGGCGCGCTGGATCAATTGATAGCGGAAAACGGCTGGCGACAGGCGCATCTCCCGTGGTGTACCGCAGCGCTGGTGCAGCCAGTTGGCGTCGAGATGACTGGCGACGAAGTCGGTGATGATTTCGGCGCGCTCGCGGTCATCGATAGGGATTTCCTTGTTCAGGCCATTGAGCAGGTTGGCGGTGTCGTAGGAGCCGGTACTCACTGACAGCACCGGTAACCCGGCCTGCAGGGCGCCGCGGCACAGGTCCATGATGCGTGGGTCGGGCAGGGTGTCGCTGGTCAGCAGCAGGCCGGCCAGCGGCACGCCGTTGATCGCCGCGAGGCTGACGGCGAGGATGATGTCGTCGCGATCGCCGGGGGTCACCACCAGCACGCCGGGCTTGAGCAACTCCACGGTGTTGCGCATGGTGCGGGCGCAAATGATGATTTTGGTCATGCGCCGGGTTTCATAATCACCGGCGTTGAGCACTTGCGCACCCATCAGGTCGGCGACGTCGCGGGTGCGCGGCGCATTGAGTTCCGGCTGAAACGGAATGCAGCCGAGCAGACGGAAATCACCGCTGCGCAGCAACGGCGAATGCTCTTTAAGACGGGCGGCGAAGGCGTCCATGCTCTCGTCAGTCTTGACCTTGTTGAGGATCACGCCGAGGACTTTCGGATCCTTCGGACCACCGAACAATTGCGCCTGCAATTCAACGCGGCCGGAGAGTTCGGCCAGCACTTCGTTTTCCGGAGCCGAAACCAGAATCACCTCGGCATCGAGGCTCTTGGCCAAATGCAGGTTGACCCGCGCGGCATAACTGGCACTGCGGGTCGGCACCATGCCTTCAACCACCAGCACGTCTTTGCCGACGGCTGCTTGCTGGTACAAGGTGATGATTTCTTCGAGCAACTCATCAAGCTGGCCGTCGCCGAGCATCCGCTCGACGTGCGCCAGACCCAGCGGTTGTGGCGGTTTCAGACCATGCGTGCGCGCCACCAGCTCGGTGGAGCGCTCAGGGCCGGTGTCACCTGGATGCGGTTGTGCAATCGGTTTGAAAAAGCCGACCTTGAGGCCGGCGCGCTCAAGGGTACGCACCAGCCCGAGGCTGATGGAGGTCAGACCCACACCAAAATCGGTGGGTGCGATAAAAAAAGTTTGCATGCGGATTCTCTAAAGGAGCATTGCAAAGGCGATGACCTATAACTGGTCGTCTACCGAAATTCAGTCGCCAAGGTTATCGCTAACCGAGCCTTGTGCGCACCAACCACAATCAAAGGGCTGGCCTATTTTTTCCTGGCGCTGCGCAGGGTCCATGACCCAGGCGCGGGATTGCCAGGGTGGCTGGTGCCGCAGGTGTTGGGTGTGGCCGCAGGAAAGCTCGGCCACCCAGTGTCCGTCCTCGTCCTGATGGAAGCCTGTGATCGTCGAATTCCGTCTGTCCGGGTTGTGTTCGCTTTCGGACGATTGCTTCGCTAAACTTGGCCTTTCAATCTTCTTATGCAAAAGGTCTCGCCCCATGCTGATCGCCGCCAATAAGGCTGTCTCCATCGACTATACCCTGACCAACGACGCTGGTGAGGTCATCGACAGCTCCGCCGGCGGCGCGCCGCTGGTCTACCTGCAAGGCGCAGGCAACATCATCCCGGGCCTGGAAAAGGCTCTGGAAGGCAAGGCCGTCGGCGACGAGCTGACCGTAGCCGTTGAACCGGAAGACGCTTACGGCGAATACGCTGCCGAACTGGTCAGCACCCTGAGCCGCAGCATGTTCGAAGGCGTCGATGAGCTGGAGGTGGGCATGCAGTTCCACGCTTCCGCACCGGACGGCCAGATGCAGATCGTGACCATCCGTGATCTGGACGGCGACGATGTGACCGTCGACGGCAACCACCCGTTGGCCGGTCAGCGCCTGAATTTCCAGGTCAAGATCATCGACATCCGTGACGCCAGCCAGGAAGAAATCGCTCATGGTCACGTCCATGGCGAAGGTGGCCATCACCACTGATTTCTGCGCTAAGCTCAGATAACTGGAGAGGCGCCTTGTGGGCGCCTTTTTAGTCTGCGGCTGTCCCTGACGGCATCGCCAAGTGGCTGTTTCGAAGAGAACACGGGAATCTGGAGTACGCCATGAGTGCTTTTCACGACCTTAAATTGACAGCCCTGGATGGTCAGGAGCTACCTCTGGCGCCTTTCAAAGGCCAAGTCGTGCTGGTGGTCAACGTCGCCTCCAAATGCGGCTTGACCCCGCAGTACGCGGCGCTGGAAAACCTCTACCAGCAATACAAGGCCAAAGGCTTCAGCGTGTTGGGCTTGCCGTGCAACCAGTTTGCCGGGCAGGAACCGGGGACCGAGCAGCAGATCAAGGATTTCTGCAGTCTCAACTATGGCGTGACCTTTCCGTTGTCCAGCAAGCTGGAAGTCAACGGGCATGATCGTCATCAGTTGTACCGCTTGCTGGCAGGCGAGGGCGCGGAGTTTCCCGGCGACATCACCTGGAACTTCGAGAAGTTCCTGCTGGGCAAGGACGGCCGCGTACTGGCTCGGTTCTCGCCACGTACGGCGCCAGATGATCCGACCATCGTTCATGCGATCGAAAAAGCGCTGAGCTGATCCCCCCCTGTAGGAGCGAGCTTGCTCGCGATGGTCGTCAACGATAACGCTGCAAGCCTGATACGGCGCGGCGTTCTCCAGTCCATCGCGAGCGAGCTCGCTCTTACAATATTCCCTATCTTTTGATCCTTAATCACTGCAATCAATAATGCTGTTCAATGCGTTGGACTCTCCATATTATCGCCGTCATAAAGTTATTTTTCCGTGGAGCGTCCCATGCCCGTCAAAGCCCTGTTCAAACCGTTCCACCTCGGCACCCTTGAACTGCCGACCCGCGTCGTCATGGCGCCGATGACCCGCTCCTTTTCCCCGGGCGGCGTGCCCAACTCCAAAGTGATCGAATACTACCGTCGTCGCGCCGCTGCGGGCGTCGGCCTGATCGTCACCGAAGGCACCACCGTCGGTCACAAGGCGTCCAACGGCTACCCGAACGTTCCGCATTTCTACGGTGAAGCGGCACTGGCCGGCTGGAAGAAAGTCGTCGACGCCGTTCACGCCGAAGGCGGCAAGATCGTTCCGCAGCTGTGGCATGTGGGCAGCGTACGCCGTATCGGCACCGAGCCGGACGCCAGCGTGCCGGGTTATGGCCCCTCGGAAAAAGTGAAGGAAGGTCAGGTCGTGGTGCACGGCATGACCAAACAGGACATCCAGGACGTGATCGCCGCGTTTGCCCAGGCCGCCAAGGATGCCCAGAGCATCGGCATGGACGGCGTGGAAATCCACGGCGCCCACGGTTACCTGATCGACCAGTTCTTCTGGGAAGGCAGCAATCTGCGTACCGACGAATACGGCGGCAGCCTGGCCAGCCGTTCGCGCTTCGCCATTGAATTGATTCAGGCCGTGCGTGCCGCGGTCGGTGAAGGTTTCCCGATTATCTTCCGTTTCTCCCAGTGGAAACAGCAGGACTACACCGCACGTCTGGTGCAAACCCCGCAAGCCTTGGGCGAGTTCCTCAAGCCGCTGGCGGATGCGGGCGTGGATATTTTCCACTGCTCGACCCGCCGTTTCTGGGAGCCGGAGTTCGACGGTTCCGAGTTGAATCTGGCCGGCTGGACCCGTCAACTCACCGGCAAGCCGACCATCACCGTGGGCAGCGTCGGCCTGGATGGCGAGTTCCTGCAATTCATGGTCAACACCGACAAGGTCGCGCAACCGGCCAGCCTGGAAAAACTGCTGGAGCGCCTGAACAACGACGAATTCGACCTGGTGGCGGTCGGTCGTGCGTTGCTGGTGGACCCGGACTGGGCACAGAAAGTGCGCGACGGCCGTGAAGAGGACATTTTGCCGTTTAGCCGTGAGGCGTTGATGACGCTGGTTTAAGCGGCGATTGGACTTACGCTTTCGCGAGCAAGCCCGCTCCCACAGGTAACCGAGTTATCTCAGAGAGATGAGGTCACCTGTGGGAGCGGGCTTGCTCGCGAAGACTGACTAAAGAGCACTACAAAATCAGGGGACAGTCGGTGCATTCGGCACCACCATCTCCCCGGCACAGGCCCCACGCAACTGCCCCTCGAACTGCTCGATGATCGTCGCCCAACCCTGGCGACTGGCATGCTGGCGCGCATTGAGCCGCACATTGCGCAAGGCTTCCCTGTCCTCCAACAGCCATGCCGCTGCATCGCAGAACGCTTCTTCATCTCCCGGCATCGCCAGCACGCCGTTGTAGCCATGACGAATATGCTGGGCGGCTGCCGCCTTGTCGTAGGCCACCACGCCGAGCCCCGAGGCAAGTGCTTCAAGCACTACATTGCCAAAGGTTTCGGTCAGGCTCGGAAACAGAAACACATCGCCCGAAGCGTAGTGACACGCCAGGGCTTCACCCCGTTGGGTGCCACAGAAAATCGCCTCGGGGATTTCGTTTTCCAGTTCCTGGCGCTGTGGGCCATCGCCGACCACGATCAGTTTCAGGATGCGCTTGGGATAACTCGCCTTGAGGGTATTGAAGGTGCGCTTGAGCAGGCCGAGGTTTTTTTCCGGGGCCAGGCGTCCGACATGAATGACGGCGATGTCTGCTTCGGCCAGTCCCCATTGCTCGCGCAGGGCATTCAAGCGTTTGGCCGGGTGAAACAGTTCGCTGTCGACGCCTCGGGACAGCAACGCCAGTCGTTCGAAATGACGTCGCTCCAGTTCCAGACGCTGGCTGACGCTGGGCACCAGGGTCATGGTCGAGCGGTTGTGGAACCAGCGCAGGTAGTGGGTCAGCAGGCGCGTGAGCAAACCCAGCCCGTACTGGTTGGAGTACTGCTGGAAATTGGTGTGAAAACCGCTGACCACGGAAATCCCCAGTCGCCGTGCCGCACGCAAGGCCGACAGACCCAGTGGCCCTTCGGTGGCGATGTAGAGCACATCCGGGCGGTGACGCGTCCAGCGCCGCAGCAGTTTGTGCATCGACGACTGACCCCATTGCAGGCCGGGATAGCCCGGTAGTGGCCAGCCGCGGCACAGCAGCAGTTCATCGTCGCTGCCCAGCTGTTGGTCGCAGCCCTGACGCGGTCGCACCAGTTCCACCTGATGCCCGCGCGCGCGCAAACCGTCGCACAAGCGACCCAGGGTATTGGCCACGCCGTTGATTTCCGGAGGGAAGGTTTCGGTGATCAGAGTGATATGCAGAGCTGTCGTCATGACCCCAGTGTCGACCGGGGCCATGTCGTCAGTGTGACGTCAGGATGATGGATTTGTGACTGCGGTACCGGCGCTGATGGCTCAGCGCTGCGCCACCAGGCTTTCCGCGCCGCGTTCACGCACCCAGAACAACGTCGCCCCGGCCACGGCAGCCGGCATCATCAGGATGTTGACCACCGGGATCAGCAGCACCAGGTACACGCTGCCGCCGAAGCTCATGCTCTGCCAGCGCTTCTGCCGCAGCCAGGCGAGCATTTCGTTCCAGCCCAGCTTGTGGTTGTCCGCCGGGTAGTCGATGTACTGGATCGCCATCATCCACACCCCGAATAGCAGCCACAGCGGCGCAGCGATGATGTTCACCACCGGGATGAAGGACAGGATGAAGAGGCCGATCGCCCTTGGCAGGAAATAGCCGAGCTTGCGCATTTCCCGGGCCAGGGTGCGCGGGATCATCGCAATCAGTTCGCCCCAGCTGAAGGCCGGGAAGTCGTCGGTGCCGCGCACCACTACCTCGACTTTCTCCGCCAGAAAGCCGTTGAATGGCGCGGCAATGACATTGGCGAGCATGGTGAAGGTGAAGAACACCATCAGTACGACGAGCACCACGAACAGCGGCCAGAGGATGTAGCTGAGAAAACTCAGCCAGTCGGGCAGGGACGGCATCAGCGTGTCGACCCACAGGCTGAATTGATGGCCGGCCAGGTAGATCAATCCGACGAACAGCACCAGGTTGATCGCCAGCGGCAACAACACGAACAAACGCAGGCTGGGGCTCAGCACCAGCTTGAGGCCTTCGCGCAGGTATTGCGGGCCGGACAGAACGGGGGCAGGCATGATGTGCTCCGAGCAGAGGGAAAACGCGCCGACCTTACCGGCTTTGCTTCATGTGCGAAAGCGCGGCAGTGGTATCGACATTCACTGTAACAAAGACGTCGATATCGTCGGTCAGATGGCATAGAGACCACCTATGAGCTGGATTGTTAATCCGTATTTCCTTAATCTTCGCCCCCTCGATACGCTGCACCCAATCTTTTTACAGGACGGTCGGGTTCAAGCCTTCCCCAAGTGCTTTCAACCGTTCTTTTTTATTCCAGCCGGCAATCCGGCGTTCCGCGCCAGGTGTTCCGGGCCGGTCAACAGGAGCAGGTCATGTCTGAAGTCCGTCATTCGCGAGTGATTATTCTCGGTTCCGGCCCTGCCGGTTACAGCGCCGCGGTCTATGCCGCCCGTGCCAACCTCAAGCCACTGCTGATCACCGGCATGCAGGCCGGCGGTCAACTGACCACCACCACCGAAGTCGACAACTGGCCGGGCGACGTCCACGGCCTGACCGGTCCGGCGCTGATGGAGCGGATGCGCGAGCACGCCGAGCGTTTCGAAACCGAGATCGTGTTCGATCACATCAATGCCGTGGACTTCGCTGCCAAGCCGTACACCCTGACCGGCGACAGCGCGACTTACACCTGCGACGCCCTGATCATCGCCACCGGCGCCAGCGCTCGTTACCTGGGCCTGCCGTCCGAAGAAACCTTCATGGGCAAAGGCGTTTCGGCCTGCGCGACCTGCGACGGTTTCTTCTACCGCAACAAGCCGGTTGCCGTGGTCGGCGGCGGCAACACCGCTGTCGAAGAGGCCCTGTACCTGGCCAACATCGCCAGCAAGGTGACCCTGATCCACCGTCGCGAAACCTTCCGCGCCGAGAAGATCCTGATCGACAAGCTGAACGCCCGCGTTGCCGAAGGCAAGATCGAGCTGAAGCTGAACGCGACCCTGGACGAAGTACTGGGCGACAATATGGGCGTGACCGGTGCGCGCCTGAAGAACAACGACGGCAGCTTCGACGAAGTGAAAGTCGACGGCGTGTTCATCGCCATCGGCCACACTCCGAACACTTCGCTGTTCGAAGGCCAGTTGACCCTGAAAGACGGCTATCTGGTTGTGCAGGGCGGTCGTGACGGCAACGCCACCGCCACCAGCCTTGAAGGCATCTTCGCCGCCGGTGACGTGGCAGACCACGTGTACCGCCAGGCCATTACCTCGGCTGGTGCCGGTTGCATGGCGGCACTGGATGCCGAGCGTTACCTCGACAATCTGCAGAACGCTTGATTCTGCATACGTTGAAATAAAGAAAACCGGCTTCGGCCGGTTTTTTCATGCCCGCGAAAAATACGATGAACATGTAGGAGCGAGCTTGCTCGCGATGGTGTATCAGCCACATTGTTGTCGACTGACACTCCATCGCGAGCAAGCTCGCTCCTACAGGGACTGTCTGTTCAGGTCAGTTTTGCAAGGCAGGCTTCAAGGATATCCAACCCTTCCTCCAGCACCGCAGCCTCGATGGTCAACGGCGCCAGCAAGCGAATGATGTGCCGTGATTTGCCACTGGGCATCAGCAGCAGGCCCGCGTCCCGCGCCAGTGCCAGCAATTGGGTCAATTGTGCCGGTGCGGGAGAGCCATCGGCGTTGATCAGCTCGATGCCACGCATGGCGCCGACGCCGGTCAGGCGTCCCAGGTACGGCGTCAGCTTGTTCGCGCGCCAGGTTGCATGGCGGCCGACAATCGCTTCTTCCTGTTGCGTGCCCCAGGTGTGCAGGTTGGCATCGGTCATTTCGTCGAGGGTTGCCAGTGCCGCAGCGCAGGCGATGGGGTTGCCGGAGTAAGTGCCACCGAGTCCGCCCTTGGGCAAGTTGTCGAGCAGCGACTTGCGCCCGACCACCGCACCCAGCGGCACGCCGCCGGCGATGCTTTTGCCGAGCAGGATCAGGTCTGGCTCGATGCCCAGTCGCGAGAACGCGAAGCGCTGGCCGGTTCGGCCGAAACCGGACTGGATTTCATCGGCGATCAGCACAATGCCCTTGTCGTTGCAGAACTTGCGCAGTGCCTGGGCGAACTCGGCCTCCATGGCCAGGAAACCCGCTTCGCCCTGCACCGGTTCGACGATAAAGCAGGCGACGTCTTCGACATCGATCTCGACGCTGAACAGGCGCTCCATGGCTTTGAGGGCCTCGGCACTGGTGACGCCGTTGTCTTGGCTGGGGAAGGGCAGGTGAAACACCGGCCCCGGCAGCACGCCGACTTTCTGTTTGTAGGGCGCGACTTTGCCGTTGAGGTTCAGGGTGGCCAGTGTGCGGCCGTGGAAAGCGCCGTCGAAGGCAATGACCGCGCTGCGGCCGGTGGCGCCACGGACGATCTTCAGGGCGTTTTCCGCTGCTTCCGCGCCGCTGTTGGTGAGCATGCCGCTGACCGGGTAACCCACCGGCATGAACGCGCTGAGGCGATCCATCAGTTCGAGGTAAGGCACATGGGGCGCTGCATTGAACGCGTAATGGGTCAGTCGGGTGGCTTGTTCGCGGATGGCTTCGACGATAGGCGGATGGCAATGGCCGAGGTTCAACACGCCGATGCCGCCGACAAAGTCGATGTAGCGTTTGCCATCGGTGTCCCAGACCTCGGCGTTTTTGCCGTGGCTGAGCGTGACAGGATGAACGATGTTGATCGACTGGCTGATGGATTCGCTGCGCATGGATGACCGGCTCGGAAGAAGGAGGACTTCTTTTTATCTAAGCCGTGAGCGGAGGTATGGGGCAAACGAAATAAAGTTGCCGGGTCAATCTTAAAAGTCTGGATGTGTTTCTGATCAGTTCCGCGCCGTGAACGCAGAACCTGTAGGAGCGAGCCTGCTCGCGATGGTGGTGAACGATTACGCGTAAACCAGAGGCCCGGCAGTGCTCTTGAGTTTTTCGCGAGCAGGCTCGCTCCTACAATTTGAATCAGCGGCGCGTCAGCGGTTGCCGAGCGAACTTCACACCCGCCAGGCCGTGAGCAATCAACGCGCGGATATTGCCATGGTCGCTGCCTTCCGGCGTCGCCAGCACCGAGCGGTAATGCTCACCGAACGCCAGCAGGGCTTCTGCATCACTCAAGCCTTCGAGCAGCGCCAGACCCAGGGTCTTGCACGAGCCTTCGTTCTGCCCGGCCGCGTTTTCCACGCCACCATTGTTGAAAGCCTGAGGCTGGTAGTCGTAACCGGCAGCAATGAACGCCAGTGTCTCGGCGAAGGCGTGTTCGCCGCTCTTGAAGCTGGCGCGCAGGGTGTTCAAATCACTCATTGGGTTTTCCTTTGGCGAACGCCGCCTGTTGTTCGGCGCTGGCTTCTTGCTGAAATTGGGCTTTCCACTCGGCGTACGGCATGCCGTAAACCACTTCGCGGGCTTCGTCGAGGCTGACCTCGATCTGGCGTTCGTCAGCCGCCGCCTTGTACCACTTGGACAGGCAGTTGCGGCAGAAGCCCGAGAGGTTCATCAGGTCGATGTTCTGCACATCCTTGCGGCTGTCCAGATGGGCCACCAGCCGGCGAAAGGCGGCGGCTTCGAGTTCCAGGCGTTGTTGGTCGGTCATGGCGGTCTCTGCGAGACAGCTTCAAGCGGCACGCTTGAAGCTGCAAGTTGGATGACGGTGGCTGCAAGTTTACAGCTTGGCGCTTGTAGCTTGAAGCTAGCGGCTCGCTGCCAGCGTAATCGACACCGACTCGGCGAATCGTAGCGCGTGGGGCTTGTCGACCTCGACCTCGGCGTAGAGCACCGATGCGTTGGCCATCACCAGGTCGAGAATTTCCTGGGTCAGGCGTTCGAGCAGCGCAAAGCGGTTGCCTTCCACATGGGCGATGATCGCCTTGGTGATCGTGCGGTAGTTCAACGCGTGATCGATGTCGTTGTCCCGTACCGCTTCCTGGGCTGCGTACAGAATGGTGAGGTTGATCAGCACATCCTGCTTGTTGAGGATTTCATCCTCGTTGATGCCGATGTAGGTACGCAGGCACAGGTCTTTGACCCGGATGCGTGCCATGCCTGGCTGAAGTTGTGGCATTGCTACTTGCTCCGTCCAATCAATTGCAGGAACTCCTGGCGGGTGTTGCTCGACTCGCGGAAGGCGCCGAGCATCACCGAGGTGTTCATGGTCGAATTCTGTTTCTCGACGCCGCGCATCATCATGCACATGTGCTGCGCTTCGATGACCACTGCGACACCGGCCGCGCCGGTCACTTGTTGCACCGCGTCGGCGATTTGCCGGGTGAGGTTTTCCTGGATCTGCAGGCGCCGGGCGAACATGTCCACCAGTCGCGCAATCTTCGACAGGCCCAACACCTTGCCGGTCGGAATATAAGCCACATGCGCCTTGCCGATGAAGGGCAGCATGTGGTGTTCGCAAAGCGAGTACAGCTCGATGTTGTCGACGATGACCATTTCATCGTTGTCGGAGGCGAACAGCGCGTCATTGACGATCTCTTCGACACTTTGCCCGTAGCCATGGCAAAGGTACTGCATGGCTTTGGCCGCGCGCATCGGCGTATCGAGCAAACCCTCGCGGTCGGGATTTTCGCCGAGGCCGATAAGGATCTCTCGATAATTCTGGGGCAGGGATAACGTCATGGAAAATCCTCGCGGGACACTTATTTGATGTGCCGTCCGCCGTTGACGGTCAGGGTGGTGCCGGTGACATAAGGGTTGTCGAGCAGATAGCGCAGGCTCTGGTAGATCACTTCGCAGCCGGGTTCGATGCCCAGCGCGGACTTGGCCAGCACCTTGGCGCGGTAGGCCGCGTCGTCTTCAGGGTTGAACAGTAGCAGGGCCGGGGCGATCCCGTTGACCTTGATGGCTGGCGCGTACCTGGCGGCGAAGGACAGGGTCAGGCTGTCGAGCCCGGCTTTGCTGGCGCAATAGCCGATGTGCTTGCTGCTGCCCTTGCGGGTCACGTCATCGCTGATGTGCACGATGTCAGCGGGGCTTGAGCGTTGCAGCAGGTCGGCGCAATGCAGGTTGATCAAGTAAGGCGCCAGCATGTGCACACTGAACATGCGGGTGAATGCCGCGGCGTCGGTGTCCGGTGTTTCGGCCAGCCATTCGGAGGCGTTGTGGACAATCGCCCGCAAACGGTCGGTGTGGGTTTTCAGCTCGCTGATGAAGGCGAGGATCCCGGCCTCGCTGGCGAAGTCGGCGAACACCGCGGTGGCCCCCAGATCGCGCAGGGCTTGTACGCCGGGACGTTCGCTGCGGTAGCTGAAAATCACGCGCTGGCCATCTTCCAGCAGTCGCCGGGCGCAATGCAGGCCGACACGCTGGCCGGCGCCGGTAATGAGGATAGGGGCTGCGGAAGAAGTCATGAACGGCTCGCGTCGCGGTGAGAACAAAACTATACCAGCGAGGAGTCGCGAGATGTCTCGGAAAAGATCGCAGCCTTCGGCAGCTCCTACGGGCCGCCATCTGTTACCGATTTGCAGGAGCTGGCGAAGCCCGCGATCTTTTAGCGGTTTTGCGGTACTGAGGTCGTGGGCAAATGACGTGTCGGCGTGCTGTTGAGCCAGCCGGCCAGCAAACGCGTCGACAACGGAATGAACAGGTAAACCATCAGCGGCGTCAGGCACAGGGTGCTGACGAGCACGCGGGGCAGCAGCGCCATCTCACTCAGCAGCGAACCCAGCGCAAAGTTGAACAGCAGGGAAACCGGAAAGAACGCCAACCAGATTGCCACGGCCTGTTTCCAGCGCGGCGGGCGTTGACCGACGGCACCGAACCAGCCCTCGATGCCGCTGACCCGATGTTCCGTCGGGTGGGCGAACAACTCGCTGCCGCGTCCGAGCCAGGCGGTGCGCGAAGCGCAATGCTCCCAGGCATGCAGGGTCTGCTCGTCGGCGAAGCGGAAGATAATCTGGAATTCGTCATCACCGGGTGGCGGTGCGAGTACGCCGGAGCCAAGGTAGCCAGGAAAGTCGGTGGCCAGTTGTTCGCCTTCGCGCAGCCAGGCGATCAGGTCTTGATAACGTCCATTGGCAACGCGGCGTGCAACCATCAGCGTGACGGGAGGGGTAGACATCATGCATCTCCGTAAGACATTTGCGTCGCTCCGGATAGGAACTTCGCCAGGCACAGCGCCGGGGTAGTGGGCTGCGGCTTGAAACAAGCAAGGATTATTCCTTGTTTTGCCGGTTTCGTCTTTGAGCGTTTTTTTTCGATTATGAACTTGAATTGTTATGGGGCAGGGGAGTTAAATTGGGATCCCATCTGCACATGGACATACAATCCCAGATGCCTGTCCTTACCGACGTAGTTTCAGGTGTGCCGCGGACTGTCTCCCTTGAACAGGAACAGCTCTATCCGATTCGCGAGGTGGCGCGGCTGACAGGCGTCAATCCGATCACGCTTCGAGCCTGGGAGCGACGTTATGGCCTGATTGTTCCAATGCGCACCGAAAGTGGGCATCGCCTGTATTCGCTGACCGATATCGAACGGGTTCGCAATATCCTCGGCTGGGTCGAGCGCGGTGTAGTCGTCAGCAAGATTGGCAGGATCCTGGCCAAAACCCAGCCGCTCCAGGCGTTGTCGCACATTATCCCCAACAACCTCGTGGAAGCCGATTATGCACAGTGGCAGCAGCAGGTTCTTGCTGCGGTCAACGGGTTTGACGACATTCGGCTGGAGCAGGTCTACGGGCAAATCTTTTCCAGTTACGCCCTGCCGGTGGTGTTTCAGGACATTCTGATCCCTGTCTGGAAGCAATTGCTGCAACGACAGGACCAGTTCGGCGGGACCAGCGAGTGGCTATTCCTGGATGGATTTTTGCGTTCCCGGGTGGTGCAGCGTCTGTTGTTGCTGCGAGACAAACAGCCGCGTCGGGTGGTCATCTGTGCCTTGGTTGGCCATTGCCGCGAGCTGGAACTGTTGGTCGCCGCCCTGTTCCTGAGTGCCGGGCCAGTGGCCGTTCGCGTGCTGAACATTGGTCAGCCGTTCGATGAGCTGGCGCTGACATGTGAAAGGCTCAAGCCCTTGGCGCTGGTGCTGTTTTCCAATCATGTGCCGGCTCCCGAGTTGCCGCGGCGCTTGAATCGCCTGGTCATGAGTCTGGATTGCCGATTATTGTTGGCCGGTGATGCTTGCGATCTGGTACAGGAGAGCCTGGCCGGGTCATCGATCGGATGCCTGGGCAATGAGGGGGAGGTCATGAGCCAGCGTCTGAAGCAGTTCCTGGCGGGTAGACTGGATACTTGAGGTTCAGAGATGCAGCGCGGGATGAGTCAACCGATGCTGTTGCAGGATGAACTGGCGCAGGCGCTCGGTTTCGTCCGTATCGCTCTGGCTCAGTTGATAGGCATAGAAGCCCTGTTCGTTTTCTTTCTCGAAAGTGCCACGCAAGGCAATCCGCTCATAACCTGACGGGCTGAACCACAAGGCGAAATGCTTCGGTGGCTTGGTCTTGTTGCGAACCTCCAGCAAAACCCCTTTGCACGATACTTCGTGCACCCACAGGGTGCCGGTTTGACCCTTGGCGTTTTCCAGTGCTACCGGTTCGTCCAGTACCAGGCGCCAAGGCCGGACCATCGGTCCGTCTTCATAGATGCTCGGCACGCCGAGGCGCAGGTGCAGCGCATGGAACTCGTCTTCCACAAGGTGCAGGGGGAAGGTCATTTGCTGGTTTTCGAAGCTGGCTTGAATGGTGACCTGCTCATGGGCCGCCAGGCGGGTGAGCAGGTCACGAATTTGCGATCCCCCGTTGACGAGCAGGCTCGACGTCGCGTCCCGCACATTGAGTTGCGGGTTGTGTTGCATGCTCTGGATGAAATCCAGCTCATCCTGGGTCAGGAGTGCGTCGCGTTGCATGGTCAGCCCGAAAGATATAATTACAAAGTCAGCGGTGATTCTAGTTACTGACCATTAATTCTGGATTTGGTTTTTGCCGTTCGTCGCCTTGAGCGCCGTCAGTTCGGCCTGGAGTTCAGCCAACTGCGCTTCAAGCTGTGTCACGCGCTGTAGTGTCTTGACCTGCGCGGTGACATCTTTCTGCACGCCGACAAAGTAGGTTTGCCTGTCCGCTGGATTTTTCACCGTTCGTCGTTGGAAGTGTTGATCGCCATTTGCAGCAGTTGTGCATTAATCATCGGAGTATCCTTTCCTGATTGATTGTCGATTGCATTCTAAAAGAACAATCACGACCGTGCTGTTAATATCCGGGTCTTTGACTCGGATTCAGGATCAGATTGATGAAAGTCGCCATCATTTCCGGCTCGGTGTACGGCACGGCCGAAGAAGTTGCCCGCCACGCCGCCAGCCTGTTGAAAGCCGCCGGTTTCGAAACCTTTCACAACCCGCGTGCGACCCTCGCCGAAATCCAGGCGTATGGCCCCGAAGCCTTTCTGGTGGTGACGTCGACCACCGGCATGGGCGAGCTGCCGGACAACCTGCAACCGCTGTATTCGACCATTCGCGACCAATTGCCAGCGGCCTGGCGCGGTTTGCCAGGCGCGGTGATCGGATTGGGTGATGCGAGTTATGGCGATACCTTTTGTGGCGGCGGCGAGCAGATACGCGAATTGTTCGGTGAACTGGGCATTCGCGAAGTACTGCCGATGCTACGCCTGGATGCCAGCGAAAGTGTGACCCCCGAAACAGACGCCGAGCCTTGGCTGTCGGACCTGATCAACGCACTGCGCACCTGATCGTTGCCCCGGCACCCATGCCAGTCAGGGTTCTGACAGTACGGTAAAAAACCGCCTGTCAGACCATCGCTGGCGCCGGTCGTTTGACATGGATCCAGGGTGGCCGGGGGACTGACTCGCAGGGTCACCAAGCTGGCTGCGAATGCAAGTACACGAACCTCAAGGGGTGACTAGACTCGGTAAACATAGGAAACACTCCATCATAAAAAAACCGAGGTTCCTTGCCGTGACTGTCGATCTTGTCCAATCGCCTCACAGTGTCAAACACCAGGTCAGTGCTGCCGAGTGGCAGACCCGCGTCGACCTGGCGGCCTGTTATCGCCTGGTCGCTCAACACGGCTGGGATGACCTGATCTTCACCCATATCTCCGCCAAGGTGCCCGGCACCGAAGACTTCCTGATCAATCCGTTCGGGTTGATGTTTCATGAAATTACCGCGTCGAACCTGGTCAAGGTGGATCAGGCCGGCAACAAGCTGATGGACAGTCCTTACGAGATCAATCCGGCGGGTTACACCATCCACAGCGCCGTGCATGAAGTTCGTCACGATGTCGTCTGCGTGCTCCACACCCACACGGCTTCAGGGGTGGCGGTGTCGGCACAGAAGCAGGGCGTTTTGCCGATCAGCCAACAGTCGTTGTTCGTGCTTTCCAGCCTGGCCTACCACGCCTACGAAGGCGTGGCGCTTAACCATGATGAGAAAGTGCGGCTGCAGGCCGACCTCGGTGAAAACAATTTCCTGATGCTGCATAACCACGGTCTGCTGACCTGCGGCAGCACCATCGCCGATACGTTCCTGATGATGTTCACCTTTGCGCGTGCCTGCGACATTCAGGTCATGGCGCAAAACGGTGCCGCTGAACTGATTGCCATCGAACCGCAGATTCTGGCTGGCGCCAAAGCCATGATCGCGGGTGTCACCCGAAGTGCTCAAGGCATGGGCGGAGCGCTGGCATGGCCGGCGCTGCTGCGCAAACTCGATAAACTGGACCCGGGCTATAAACTCTGATGGAACTCGCCGAGATCCCCCTGTGTGTCTGGCGCAAACGCAGCCAGACGTTCGTATTCCGTGATCAAAGCATCCGTTACTGGACAGCAGGGCAGGGTGAGCCGCTGTTGCTCATTCACGGCTTCCCGTCCGCCAGTTGGGACTGGCATTACTTGTGGCAGCCTTTGAGTCAGCGGTTTCGCGTGATCGCTTGCGACATGCTGGGCTTCGGCGATTCGGCCAAACCTGCGAATCACGAATACAGCCTGCTGGAGCAAGCGGATCTGCAACAGGCACTGCTTGAACACCTGAATGTCGAACAGCCGGTGCACCTGTTTGCCCACGATTACGGCGACAGCGTGGCCCAGGAACTGCTGGCCCGGCATTACGAGTCGCGGGTGGAACTGGCCAGTTGCGTGTTTCTCAATGGTGGTTTGTTTGCGGAAACCCATCGCCCGGTATTGATGCAAAAACTCTTGCTCAGCCCTTTGGGCTGGATGATTGGCCGCGCCTTCAGCCGTGATGGTCTGGTGAGAAGCTTCCGGCAGATTTTCGGTCCGCAAACCCGCCCCAGTGAAAGCCAGATGGATGACTTCTGGAGCCTGGTCGAAAGCCATCGCGGACCACGGATCATGCATAAATTGATCGCCTACATCCCGGAGCGACGCGTCTGGCGCAACCGCTGGGTGAGCGCGATGCAACGCGGTGAAGTGCCGCTGCGGGTGATCGATGGCGGGGTCGATCCGGTTTCCGGCGCGCACATGGTCGAGCGTTACCGGGAGCTGATCCCGGAGGCGGACACGGTGGTGTTGCCCGACATTGGCCACTACCCACAGATCGAGGCGCCCTGCGAGGTGCTCAAGCACTACCTGGCGTTTCGCGATCAACTGCTGTTGCCACCGCGCAAGGTGGCGTGTTCCTGATTCGCAGCGTTGAATCTGCTGTGCCTTTTTTGTGGTGAGGGGGCAAGCCCCCTCGCCACAGGGTCCATGTCCATTTCTCTATCAATCATCCCCCAGCCTTATCGCGCACTATTCAGCCTCCCCCGTGTTCATTGTGACCTGCCGCGCGGTGCCGGAAACTCGGACTCATTGTCCCCTGGCCTGCTGGAGTCCTCCATGAATGAGTCTGTGCGCTTCGAAGATAAAGTCGTGATCATCACCGGAGCCGGTGGCGGCCTGGGACGGGCGCATGCACTGCTGTTCGCCAAACAGGGCGCCAGGGTGCTGGTCAACGATCTTGGCGGCTCGGCCCAGGGTGAGGGCGCCAACGCCTCGGCCGCCGACCGCGTGGTGGCGGACATTCGCCAGGCGGGTGGCATCGCCGAGGCCAACCACGACTCGGTCACTGACGGTGACAAACTGGTCCAGCACGCCCTGGACGTCTTCGGTCGAGTCGACGTAGTGGTCAACAATGCCGGGATCTTGCGTGACAAGACCTTCCACAAAATGGATGACGCCGACTGGGACCTGGTTTACCGCGTCCACGTCGAAGGTGCCTACAAAGTCACCCGCGCCGCCTGGCCTCACATGCGCGAGCAAAACTACGGCCGGGTGATTTTCACCGCGTCGACCTCGGGCATCTATGGCAACTTCGGCCAGTCCAACTACGGCATGGCCAAGCTCGGTCTCTATGGCCTGACCCGCACCCTGGCCATCGAAGGCCGCAAGAACAACATCCTGGTCAACGCCATCGCCCCCACCGGCGGCACACGCATGACCGAAGGCCTGATCCCGCCGCAAGTCTTCGAACAGCTCAAGCCGGAACTGGTCAGCCCGCTAGTGGTGTACCTGGCCAGCGAGAACTGCCAGGAAACCTCCGGTCTGTTTGAAGTCGGCGGCGGCTGGATGGGCAAGGTCCGCTGGGAGCGCAGCCTCGGTGCCGGGTTCGATCCACGGACGGGTTTCTCCCCGGAAGACGTGGCGGCGCACTGGCAGCAGATTTGCGACTTCGAAGGCGCGGCGCATCCGAAAGACAACATCGAAGCGTTGAAGGAAATGATGGGGAATTTGCAGAGGTATACGCTCTGAAAGCGCCGGCAAGGTCACATTGACTGACCTTGCCGGTTGTTGCATTTGTCGGCTGGAAACCGCTTGTTACCGATCAGCCGGGAAAGTATTTGACTACCAGTGCCTTCAGATTGGCGGCTGTTTGCACGTCCATTTTTCCGTCGAAGTTGTCCGGGCGAAAATGCATCTGGAATGCCCGCACCAACTGTTGAAAGCCGCCGTCCGTTGACGCGCCCGAAACATCATATCCATAGGATTTGAACAACCCCAGCAATTCGCTTCGGGCTGGAACGCCCGAAGTGTTGTATTGGCGCAGATACTCATCTCGAGTGCTTTCATCGAACCAGGCGCCGACGCCTTTCAAGTACAGCGCCTGCCAGGGAAACATCGGCCCCGGGTCACTCTTGCGGCCGATCGAAACATCGGAGTGGCCCAAAACCTGCGTCGGTGTGATATCCGGGTAGCGCTTGAGGATGTTCAGCGCCAATTGTTCAATCGCAGCAATCTGCTCGGGGTGATACGGCGGGAAGGTGAATTCGCCTTTGTTGTCCGTCGCCAGGTTGACGACTTCAATGCCGATGGACGTGTCATTCAGATTGCTACGGTTACCCCACTGACTGACACCTGCGTGCCAGGCGCGACAGGTTTCATCCACCAGGCTGAAAACTTCCTGCACGGTATGGCCGGCTTTCAGGTAACTGGGGTCAGTGATATCTGGAATCAGATAGTGCGCGCTGACATACGGGCCGGTCAGGGCACTGACAGAACTTGAAAAGTTTGCGGCCGTGTAGTGAAGAACCAGAAAACGAATTCGACTGTTGAAACTTCTGATTGAGCGATACTGGTTGTAGTTGATGGGTTTCATAATTGCACTCGCATTAAGTAAGTTTGACGCCGGACGAAGATAAAAGTCGTGCGTCGACTTGCTGTTCAACTTAATGGCTCGAGTGCTTTTGGTGTTTACCTATGCTTGTAGGGGCTTTCTGAAAGAAATGTAGGTATTCGAAGTCTTGCCTGGATGGTCAGGGGTTACCGACTGGCGGCTGTTACTCATCAAAAAACCATCGCCCATAAAAAAGCGTGGGCACGCTCTCTTGTAGGAGCTGCGGTGCGGCGATGGTCGATAACGATAACGCGTGTGAACCGGATAAATGCGGTGTACTTGAGTCCCTCGCCAGCAAGCTGGCTCCTACAGTTTCCCGGGATTGCGTGAAGAACCATAAAAAAGGCCGCTGCAAACGCAGCGGCCAAGGTAAGACGTTGGATCAGGAGCTACAAATCAACGTCAGTGAACACGGGGCGATGAACCGAATCCTCAATTCATCTGAAGTCTTTCATCACGGCGCAGGCCGGCACATCGTGCCTGGAATGGTTTACCGTGACAGCCACGTAAGAATAAGCCCTTGGTGTCGTAGGAAAAATACCAATTACGGACATGCACTGTTGCAACCACGGCAACAGTCAGTATTGCGCTGCTCGTCCTCTGGGTGATGACCCTGTGTCAGTCATCCTTTAGAGGTACACCACGAATACCTCCTTGGTGCGCTTATCGACCCCGGTGCCCGGCAGTAGGGTGAGGCCTTCTGTCACTCACCGGGGAAGACGCATGACAAAAACAACAATGCGCGCCATCTTCACACCACAGGCGCTGGCGGCTGCGGTTGCATTGGGTTGCTGTGCCCAGGCGCAGGCCATTTCGTTCAACATTGGGGAAATCGAGGGGACGTTCGACTCCTCGCTGTCGGTCGGCGCGAGTTGGGGCGTGCGTGATGCGGATAACGCCCTGGTGGGCATTGTCAACGGCGGTTCCGGCCAGTCTTCGACCGGTGACGACGGGCGATTGAATTTCAAGAAGGGCGAAACCTTCTCGAAGATCTTCAAGGGCATTCACGACCTCGAGCTGAAGTACGGCGACACCGGTGCGTTTGTGCGTGGCAAGTACTGGTACGACTTTGAACTGAAGGATGAAAGCCGGCCGTTCAAGGACATCAGCGATCACAATCGCAAAGAAGGCGCCAAGTCTTCAGGCGGACAAATCCTCGACGCTTTCGTCTATCACAACTACTCCCTCGCCGATTTGCCGGGCACTGTGCGCGCCGGCAAGCAGGTGGTCAGTTGGGGCGAAAGCACTTTCATCGGCAACTCGATCAACAGCATCAACCCGGTCGACGTGTCCGCGTTCCGTCGACCGGGGGCCGAGATCAAGGAAGGCCTGATTCCGGTCAACATGCTGTTTGCCTCCCAGGGGCTGACGGACAAGTTGACGGTCGAAGGCTTCTATCAACTGGAATGGGATCAGACGGTTGTCGATAACTGCGGCACTTTCTTTGGCGTCGATGTAGTGGCGGACGGCTGCAACAAGGGCTACACCGTCGCCAGCCCGGCCATTGCACCGCTGCAGCCGATTGCTGCTGCCTTTGGCCAGGGCTTCAAAGTCAGCAAGGAGGGGGTGATCGTTCCCCGTGGTGGCGACCGCGATGCCCGGGACTCCGGGCAGTGGGGCACGGCATTGCGCTGGCTGGGGGACGACACCGAATACGGCCTGTACTTCATGAACTACCACAGCCGCAGCCCGAACGTCGGGACTACCACCGCCGGGCCCGGTACGCTGGCAAGCCTTCCGGGGATCGTTGCCGCCGCCAATCGCATCGCCCCCGGCAGTGGTTCGGGCCTGGCCCAAAGTGTGATGCTCGGTCGCGGCCAGTATTACCTCGAATATCCGGAGGACATCCGCCTCTACGGTGCGAGCTTCGCTACCACGTTATCCACCGGCACCGCGTGGAGCGGGGAAATCAGCTACCGCCCCAACCTCCCGGTGCAGGTCAACACCAATGACCTGACCCTGGCCATGCTCAATCCGATTGCAGGGGGGGCGGCATCGCCCATCGCCACTTCACCGGGGGCCGACAACAAAGGCTACCGCCGCAAGGAGGTGACTCAAATCCAGAGCACCCTGACGCATTTCATCGATCAGGTTGCGGGTGCGGATCGCCTGACCCTGGTGGGCGAGGCGGCGGTGGTTCGGGTCGGTGGGCTGGAGCCTCGCACCAAACTGCGCTACGGCCGCGACTCGGTGTTCGGTCAGTATGGTTTCGGCGGTGATACCAATGGCTTCGTGACCTCGACGTCGTGGGGTTATCGCGCCCGGGCCATCCTCGACTACAACAACCTCATCGCCGGGATCAATTTCAGACCCAACCTCTCGTGGTCCCACGACGTCGCAGGCTTTGGCCCCAACGGTCTGTTCAACGAAGGCGCCAAGGCCATCAGCCTCGGTGTCGACGCGGACTATCGCAACACCTACACCGCGAGCCTGAGTTACACCGACTTTTTCGGCGGGGACTACAACGTCCTCACTGACCGTGACTTCGTGGCGTTGAGCTTTGGTGTGAACTTCTGATCTGGCTGAAAAGGATGAATTCAATGCGCAAGATGATTCTGCAATTGGGCGCCGTTCTGACTCTGAGTCTGCTGGCTGCCAACGTGATGGCTGCGGTGTCGCCGCAAGAAGCTGGCAAGCTCGGCACCAGCCTTACACCGCTCGGTGCCGAGAAGGCCGGTAATGCCGATGGCTCGATTCCGGCCTGGACCGGCGGCATCCCGAAAAACGCTGGTGCGGTGGACAGCAAAGGTTTCCTGGCTGACCCGTTCGCCAACGAAAAGCCGTTGTTCGTGATCACCGCGGCGACCGTCGACAAGTACAAGGACACGCTCTCCGACGGCCAGATCGCAATGTTCAAGCGCTATCCCGAGACCTACAAAATTCCGGTCTACCCGAGCCATCGCACCGTGGCGTTACCGGCGGAAATCTATGAGTCGGCCAAACGCAGCGCTCTGAACGTAACACCGATCAACGACGGTAACGGTCTGGCCAATTTCACCGGCAATCGCTACTACGCGTTCCCGATTCCGAAGAATGGTGTGGAGGTGATCTGGAACCACGTCACTCGTTACCACGGCGGCAATCTGCGGCGCACCGTCACCCAGGCGACACCGCAGTCCAATGGCGATTTCACCGTGATCCGCTTCAAGGACGAGGTCGCCGTGCCTTCGTTGCTCGGCGATCTGAAACCGGGCGCCGATGAAAACGTCCTCAACTACTTCAAGCAGGAAGTGACCGCCCCGGCCCGGCTGGCGGGTAACGTGTTGCTGGTTCACGAGACCCTCGACCAGGTCCGGGAACCGCGCAAGGCCTGGATCTACAATGCTGGCCAGCGGCGGGTACGGCGTGCGCCGCAGGTGGCCTATGACGGCGTCGGCACCTCGTCCGATGGCCTGCGCACCACCGACAATTTCGACATGTTTTCCGGCGCACCGGATCGCTACGACTGGAAACTGGTCGGCAAGAAGGAGATGTACATCCCCTACAACAGCTACAAGCTCGACTCGCCAGATCTCAAGTACACCGATGTGATCAAGGCCGGGCACATCAATCAGGACCTGACCCGCTATGAGCTGCACCGGGTCTGGGAAGTCGTCGCCACGGTCAAGCCGAACGAGCGGCACGTGTACGCCAAGCGCCACATGTACATCGACGAAGACAGCTGGCAAGTGGCGCTGGCCGACCACTACGACGGGCGTGGTCAGCTCTGGCGCGTCGCCGAAGGGCATGCCCAGTTCTACTACGATCACCAGGTGCCGGCCTACACCGTCGAAGCGCTGTATGACCTGATCGCCGGTCGCTATATTGCCCTGGGAATGAAGAACGAAGAGAAGCGCAGCTTCGAGTTCAACATCGATGCAAAAGCGGGGGACTACACGCCGGCAGCTTTGCGTAGTACAGGGGTTCGGTAGGTTTCCTACAGTCTCCTGCACAAAAAGGTGACTTCACGGTCACCTTTTTTATAGGGGGGGATCAGTGTGTTGAATACTTCTTCAACAAGCGCTCGGGAGAGGTCTAGGGTGGCGCCAGAATTATAAAAAAGGCGCATCACTATGACTGTAATGACGCACTGTCTGGACCGCCCCGGTTTCCTGCCCCGACTGTCGTCCCATCATCTGTCCCGCGAGCGGTTGATCGAGCCCATGCTGGTCTCGACTGCGCGGGTGAAGTTGCTCTGCGCACCGGCCGGTAGTGGCAAGAGCGCGTTGCTCAGCGAATGCCTGATGCGTGCACCCCAGAACTATCGGGTCTGTTGGCTGCCGCTTGCGGGGACTTCGTTGAGTGCAGCCGATTTTCTGTTGCGCCTGGCGCAAGCGTTGGGGTTGCCCTCGGCGGATGAGCCAGGGCTGCTGGCGCATCTGGCGCGATTGCAGACGCCCACCTGGCTGTTTCTCGACGATTTCTGCCGCGCACCCAACCCGGAACTCGACCGGATGCTCGATCGCCTGTTGGCCGTCGCCAGCCCGATGCTGACCTGGTGGCTGAGCTCCCGTCGACGACCCTCCTGCAACTGGCCGCGGCTGCTGCTGGATGATGAGTTGTACGAGTGCGAAGGCCGGACGCTGGCATTTACCGAGGCCGAAGTCGGGCAGTTGCTCAGTCATGTCGAACCGACCCTGGCGGCACAAACCGCCAAAAGGGTAGTTGAGCGCAGCGGTGGCTGGTGCGCTGGCGTGCGGATCGCGTTGCTCAATGGTTGTCCGTGGTCGGGTGAGCAGGGGCGTTCGGCGACGCTGCGCGATTATCTGCAGCATGAGTTGTTCAACACCTTGCCGCCGGAATTGGTCGAGGTCTGGCAAGTGTTGGTTCATCTGCCACGCTTCAACGCCAGCCTGTGCGAGCATCTTTTCGGTACGGGTGAGGGCGCCCAGTGGCTGCATGTGTTGCAGGAAATGGGTTGCTTCATTGAGCCCTGGGAAGACTCCGTCGAGTGGTTGCGGATCTTTGAGCCATTAGCCCGGGCGATGCGTGAAGAGCCGACCCCGGCCGGGCGATCCTGGCATCGCCGCGCGTGCCAATGGTTCAGCACCGAAGAAGACTGGCAAGGTGCGTTCGAGCAGGCTCTGTTGGCGCAGGAGTTCGAAGTTGCGGTCAGCCTGCTGCAGCACTTCAGCCTCGAACATTTGTTCCTGCGCGAAAATGCCTGTCTGTTGTTGAATCTACACGAGCGTCAGCAGGCTGAGCTGACCCTCGTTACACCGCAATTGGTGGGACTGGTTAGCGCGGCATTGTTGTTTGCCGGGCGCTTCGATCATGCCGCCGCGTGCATCGAGCAATTGGCACGATTTGCCCCACAGCCTACGCAGGCGCTGCAACGGCAACTGCTGGCACGCTGGCAGGCACAACAGGGCTGGTTGCTGCATTTGCAAGGTCGCATGGGGGCGGCCCGCGCGCACTTTCTCGACGCGCTGGCCGAGTTGAGCGTCGATGCCTGGCCGGTGCGATTGTTGTGCTTGTCGGGTTTGACCCAGCAGGCCTTGCTCAACGCCGAACTCGATGCGGCGCAGACGTTCAATCGTGAGGCGCTGTGTCTGGCGCGCGCCCAAGGCTCGCTATTGTTCGAAGGGCTGCTTGAACTCGATCACGCGCAGTTGCTGGAGATGCGCGGAGCGCCCCGGCGCGCCGAGAGCTTGTTGGCTGAGGTTTTTGCCTTGTTGTCCCGACAGGCTGATCGACCGACGCCGTTATTGGGGCGAATTGCCTTGCGGCGAGGACGGTTGGCCCTCTGTCAGGGACAAGATGAGTTGGCCGCCGGTTTCTTCCAGTCCGGCCTGGAAGACTGCCTGCAAAGCCAGGACAAGCACGCGCTGTATGGCTTTCTCGGGCAAGCGCAGATGGCCGCCAATCAGCGCGATTACGCCCTTGCGTTTGATCGTTTGCGCGAAGCCGAACGCGTGATGCAGCAGCGGCAGATTCCCGATACGGTGTATCGCGGGGTGCTGCTGCAAGTCAGCAGCCATTTCTGGTTGCAGCAAGGGCGACCGGAGTTGGCCTGTGAAGCGCTGACCCGTGTCTTGCGTCACTATCGCGGGCCTCGCGCACGCCACGCGCCACCGGCCACGCTTCAGCTGATTGCCCGTATCGAGTACCAATTGGTGTTGGCGCAGATGCATTTGCAACAGACGCAAAAGCCGCTGGATCGGCTGCAAGCGTTGCTCGATCACGCGCAACGGCATGCCATGCTGGCGCTGGAAACGGAATTGCATTTGGTGATCAGCGAAGTGGCGGACCTGACCGCTGAGCCCAGGCTGGCCAAGGCGGCTTTGGAGGCGGGCCTGGCGCTGGTGGAGCGCTGTAATGGGCAACAGGCGTTGCGTGAACTGGGGCTGCGCCAGCCGAACTTGCTCAGCCGTTTGCGTGGGGAAGAGTCGGTGACGGCCATGCTCGCCGATGTCAGCCCGCTGAGTACCCGGGAGATTGAGGTGCTGGGTCTCATTGCCCAAGGCGGTTCCAATCAGCAAATTGCCGAGCGACTGTTCATCTCCTTGCATACGGTGAAAACCCACGCACGGAGAATCCACAGTAAATTGGGGGTTGAGCGTCGGACGCAAGCCGTGGCGATGGGCAAGAAGCTGGGGCTGATCCTGCCCGTCTGATCAGCGCCGTTGCGTTCAGGTTGTCAATGCGTCTGGCTGGTAGCCCATGCGCCAACTCACTGCTCGTGTGGCAGACAGCAAACGCTGCGCCGCGGGACCGTTTTCATCGGCATGGAACAGCGAGGTCGGCCCGACCACGGTCAGTACTGCCGCAATCTTGCCCATGGCGTTGAATACCGGTGCCGACAAGGCATCCACACCGGGCATCAACAATCCATGCACATGATGCAGGCCCCGTTGGCGGATCTGTTCGCACATCGTCGTGTACGCCTGATCGTCCGCCAAACTGTGGGTGGCGCTGCCCTGCAATTCCTGGTCGCGCAGGTCCACGGTTTCACGCCTGGGCAGGTAGGCGCCAAATACCAGTCCCGTCGAAGAACTGAGCAATGGCAACACCGAGCCCAGTTGTGTCACCACCGTCACCGCACGCACCGCCGGTTCGATATGCACCACGGTCGCGCCCTGGTTACCCCATACCGCCAGAAAACAGGTTTCGTTCAAGTCGTCACGCAACTCGGCCAAGGGCAGGGCGGCGACTTTCAGCACGTCCATACTGTTGAGTGCCGCCAACCCTACGCGCAAGGCTTCGCGGCCCAGGCCGTAATGGTTGGTGGCGGCGTTCTGTTCGGCAAAACCGCTGGCGATCAAGGCCTGCAAATAGCGGTGAACCTTGCTCGCCGGCATCTGCACGTGTTCAGCCAGGCGCGACAGCGAAGTCGAGGGCGACAACTCGGCCAGAGCCTTGAGGATGTCGGTGCCAACCTCGGCCGAGCGGACTTTCTGTTTGCCGTTGCTGTCGCTGGTAGGTTTTTCCATGGTGGCGGTTTGATCCTGTAACGAATGGGCGTCTTTATAGCTTGACGGTCAATACCAATCAAATTACGTTATGCGTAATCTAATTACGATAAAAATAACCAAGGCAGGCCAGTCACTCTTCCAAAGGGTGACCGGCATTGCCGACTCCCTGTTCAGGAGGCTCCATGAACCCCGATTCAACGACGCCAGCGCTGGCCTACCTGTCAGGCTTCGGTAACGAATTCAGCAGCGAAGCGTTGCCCGGCGCACTGCCCGCCGGCCAGAACTCCCCGCAAAAAGCCCCGTACGGCCTCTACACCGAACTGTTCTCCGGCACGGCGTTCACCATGCCGCGCAGCGAGGCGCGGCGCACCTGGATGTACCGCATTCAGCCGTCGGCCAATCACCCGGCATTCGTCAAGCTTGACCGGCAACTGGCCGGCGGTCCGCTGGGTGACGTGACCCCCAATCGCCTGCGCTGGAACCCGTTGGAGATTCCCGCAGAGCCGACCGATTTCATCGACGGTCTGGTGAGCATGGCGGCCAACTCGGGCGCGGAAAAACCGGCCGGGATCAGCATCTACAACTACTGCGCCAACCGTTCCATGGAGCGTGTGTTCTTCAACGCCGACGGCGAGATGTTGCTGGTGCCTGAACTGGGGCGCCTGCGCATTGCCACCGAACTCGGTGTGCTTGAACTGGAGCCGCTGGAAATTGCCGTACTGCCACGTGGTCTTAAATTCCGCATCGAACTGCTCGACCCGCAAGCCCGCGGCTACGTCGCCGAAAACCATGGTGCGCCGCTGCGTCTGCCGGACCTGGGGCCGATTGGCAGCAATGGCCTGGCCAATCCACGGGACTTCCTGACCCCGGTGGCGGCCTACGAAAACCTGCAACAACCCACCACCCTGGTGCAGAAATTCCTCGGCCAGTTGTGGGCGTGCGAACTCAATCATTCACCGCTCAACGTGGTCGCCTGGCACGGTAATAACGTGCCGTACAAATATGACCTGCGCTGTTTCAACACCATCGGCACCGTCAGTTTCGATCACCCTGATCCGTCGATCTTCACGGTATTGACCTCGCCAACCAGCGTCCACGGCCTGGCCAACCTCGACTTCGTGATCTTCCCGCCGCGCTGGATGGTGGCCGAGAAAACCTTCCGTCCGCCATGGTTCCATCGCAACCTGATGAACGAATTCATGGGTTTGATCCAGGGCGAATACGACGCCAAGGCTGAAGGTTTTGTGCCCGGTGGTGCTTCGTTGCACAGCTGTATGAGTGCCCACGGTCCCGACGGTGAGACTTGCACCAAAGCGATCAACGCTGACCTCAAGCCGGCGAAAATCGAAAACACCATGGCGTTCATGTTCGAGACCAGCCAGGTGTTGCGCCCAAGCCGTTTCGCCCTCGATTGTCCACAACTGCAAAACACTTACGATGCCTGCTGGGCTACGCTGCCCGCCACTTTCGACCCGACCCGGAGATAACCCATGACGCAGACTTCCATCACTCGCAGCTGGGTTGCATCCGCCAACGGCCATGCTGATTTCCCCCTGCAAAACCTACCGCTGGGCGTATTCAGCCTCAAAGGCTCGGCACCGCGCAGTGGCGTGGCCATCGGCGAGCATATCTTTGATCTGCAAGCGGCCCTGGAGGCGGGGTTGTTCGATGGCGCTGCGAAAACAGCGGTCGAAGCAACCTGTGGCGGCCAGCTGAATGCGTTCTTCGAACTGGGCCGCGAGGCTCGCGTCGCGTTGCGCGAGCGTTTGCTGGAACTGTTCGCCGAGGGCAGCACCCTGCACGGCAAGATCGAAGCCCAGGGCGCAAAACTGCTGCCTCTGGCGGTGGATTGCGAAATGCACCTGCCGGCGAAAATCAACGATTACACCGATTTCTACGTCGGCATCGAGCACGCGCAGAACGTCGGCAAACTGTTCCGTCCCGACAACCCGCTGCTGCCGAACTACAAGTACGTGCCAATCGGCTACCACGGTCGCGCGTCGACCATTCGCCCATCCGGTACCGACGTCCGCCGCCCGAAAGGCCAGACGTTGCCGGCCGGTCAAACCGAGCCAACCTTTGGCCCTTGCGCGCGCCTGGACTACGAGCTGGAACTGGGCATCTGGATCGGTCAGGGCAACGACATGGGCGACTCGATTGCCATTGGCGACGCCGCCGATCACATCGCCGGTTTCTGCCTGCTCAACGACTGGTCGGCACGGGACATCCAGGCCTGGGAATACCAGCCGCTGGGGCCGTTCCTGTCGAAGAGCTTCATCACCAGCATCTCGCCGTGGGTCGTCACCGCCGAAGCACTGGAACCATTCCGTCGCGCCCAGCCTGCGCGTCCGCAGGGCGATCCGCAGCCGCTGCCGTACTTGCTCGACAAGCGCGATCAGGCCGCTGGCGCGTTCGACATCGAACTGGAAGTGCTGCTGCTCACCGAGGCCATGCGAGAGCAGAACCTGCCGGCCCATCGCCTGACCCTGAGCAACACCCAGCACATGTACTGGACCGTGGCGCAAATGGTCGCGCACCACAGCGTCAACGGTTGCCAACTGCAGGCCGGTGATCTGTTCGGTTCGGGCACGTTGTCGGGTCCTGAGAACGGTCAGTTCGGCAGCCTGCTGGAAATTACCGAGGGTGGTAAAAAACCGATCGAGCTGGCGTCGGGCGAGGTGCGTAAATTCCTCGAAGACGGCGACGAAATCATCCTGCGCGGACGTTGCCGTCGTGACGGTTTTGCGTCCATTGGCTTTGGCGAATGCCGCGGCAAAGTGCTGCCGGCACGCTGAGAGGAGCGGGGCATGGAACTCTATACCTACTACCGTTCGACGTCTTCGTACCGGGTGCGTATCGCTTTGGCGCTCAAGGGCCTGGATTATCAATCCTTGCCAGTCAACCTGATCGCACCGCAGGGTGGTGAGCATCGGCAGCCACCTTATCTGGGTATCAACCCGCAGGGGCGCGTGCCGGCCTTGCGCACGGATGAAGGCGAACTGCTGATCCAGTCTCCTGCGATCATCGAATACCTGGAGGAGCGTTATCCACAGGTGCCACTGCTGTCCAGGGACCTGACTGCCCGTGCTCACGAACGCGGCGTGGCGGCAGTGATTGGTTGCGATGTGCACCCATTGCATAACGTCAGCGTGCTCAATCGGCTGCGCCAGTCGGGCCACGACGAACCGCAGGTGGTGGAGTGGATCGGCCACTGGATCGGCCAAGGGTTGGCCACGGTTGAGCAGTTGATTGGTGATGACGGTTACTGCTTCGGCCCCGAGCCTGGGTTGGCGGACGTCTACTTGATCCCGCAGCTGTACGCGGCCGAGCGTTTCAATGTTTCTCTTGAAGCTTACCCGCGAATCCGGCGAGTGGCGGCATTGGCCGCGACGCACCCGGCGTTCATCAAGGCGCATCCGGCGAACCAGCCAGATACGCCTTGACGCCTCACACCGTCCCAATGTGGGAGCGACGGTGCGGCGGTCCGACCTGCTCGCGATAGCGGTATGTCAGTCACATTGATTTGACTGACACCCTCTCTTCGCGAGCAGGCTCGCTCCCACAATGATTTGTGATCAGTGAACGATGGCGTTCGGCGGCAAATGTCCCAACCGTTCCGTCAGGCGAATCCGCTGGATCGGATCGTCGCTGAGCAGCAGCGCGTGCTCCAGGTCAAAACGCTCGGCGTTCGGGCAGTCCAGCCGCTGGTACAGGCTGGCCCGGGCCAGATAGTCGGAGGCACTGGCGTCGCCCAGTTCCAGGACGCGATCGGCGTCGATCAAGGCATTGATGAAATCGTCGTGGGACAGGTACAACTGGCGCAGGTTGCGCGACAGCCGTTGCAGCATCTGCACCGGCTCGGCGGTTACCAGGTGCTCGGCGCTGAGCTTCATGTTCGGGCCGTACTGGCGCTGTAACAACTCCCGACAATCGTTTGGATAAAGACGACGACCGCCGCAGGGATCGAGCAAATGATCGGCACCCGGCACCCGCAGTAGGAAATGCCCGGGGAAGTTGACCCCGACCAGGGGGATTTCCAGGCCCCTGGCCAACTCCAGCGCAATCAGCCCCAGCGTCAAGGGTTGCCCTCTTCGGCGTTCCAGTACCTTGTCCAACAGGGCCACTTGCGGGCGCAACGGCGTGAAATCGTCCTGGGCAAAGCCAAGGTCGTTCATGCGCCGCAGCAGCGGCTGGGCCAGTTCACTGACCGGCAGCATCGGCAAGCCGCCACTGACCCGTTGCTGCAACACCTGGAAATCGGCCAGCAGTGCTTGTGGCTCCACCTCGCTGTCGTGCTCGACCGCAATCCACAGTGCCGCCTCGAACAGCGCGGGCGGTGAACGTTGCAGGCAGGCGAAAAACGATTGGCGCGGGGTCATCAAAATCTCCGGGCAATGCCTCGTTTTAGCCCCCTCTCTGGCGTTCGTCCAGTGCCGTACAAGGTCGGATGCAGGTTATTTCCTAAAGCTTGGATCGTGAACGTGCTTATTCCGGTGCGCTTCTGCAATTTTTGGGCGCAAGCCTATACTGGCGTCTACAAGAAGTGATTCGGGAGCCTTACGATGTTCGCTCTCATGCAAAGCACCCGCCTTGAATCGCTGCATCTGAGCGTCGACTCGGTCACCGGGTTGAAGGCGGTCATTGCCATTCATAACAGCCGGCTGGGGCCTGCCCTGGGTGGTTGTCGTTACCTTGCCTACCCCAGCGACGAATCAGCGATCGAGGATGCCGTGCGCCTGGCCCAGGGCATGAGCTACAAGGCTGCGCTGGCCGGGCTGGCGCAGGGGGGAGGTGTGGCAGTCATTGTCCGCCCGGCCCATGTTGCAAACCGCAGCGCGCTGTTCGAAGCCTTCGGGCGCTGCATCAATCAGCTTGATGGTCGCTACATCACCGCCATCGACAGCGGCACTTCGGTAGCGGACATGGATTGCATCGCCCAACATACCCAGTACGTCACCAGCACCACGTCGGCGGGAGACCCGGCGCCCCATGCGGCGATGGGCGTATTCGCCGGCATTCGCGCCACTGCCATGGCGCGGTTGGGTAGCGATAATCTCGAAGGTTTGCGCGTAGCGATTCAAGGCTTGGGCAATGTCGGCTATGCCCTGGCGGAGCAGTTGCACGCCGCCGGTGCTGAACTTCTGGTCAGCGATATCGATCACGGCAAGGTGCAATTGGCCATGGAGCAACTCGGTGCGCACCCGATCGCCAACGAAGCGCTGCTTAGCACACCTTGCGATATCCTCGCGCCCTGCGGCCTGGGCGGTGTACTCAACAGCCATACCGTGACGCAATTGCGCTGCTCGGCGGTGGCCGGTTCGGCGAACAATCAGCTGACGCATCTGGACGTCGCCGACCAACTGGAGCGCCGTGGCATCCTGTATGCGCCGGATTACGTGATCAACGCTGGCGGGCTGATTTACGTGTCGCTCAAGCACCGCGGCGAACAACTGTCGACCATCACCGCGCACCTGTCGAAAATCAGCTCGCGCCTGACTGAAGTGTTCGCCCACGCCCAGGCGGAAAAGCGCTCTCCCGCACGGGTGGCCGATGAGTTGGCGGAGAAAGTGTTGTACCGATAGAAGCTCGGGCGATCTTTTTTATACCGGGCATGAAAAAGGCCCTGGGTCATTCGACTCAGGGCCTGTTCAATTCGGGCTGTGCCTACTTGGCGGCTTTGGGGGCCTTGGCAGGCTTGGCCGGGGCGATCGGCTCAGCGGCTTCAACGACCTCGAGCGCTGCGACAGGTTCTACGACTTCAACCGGTGCACTGAGCAATTCGGACAGAGCGTCCGGCTGGCTCTTGAACGCCTTGGCGAACACGTCGCGATTCTTCGCCATGTAGATCCCGGCTTCTTCCACTTGCTGCTCGGTCAGGGACGGAACGGCTTTTTGCAATACTTCAGCCAGCAATTCGGCCAGCTCGAGCATTTTGTCATGACGGTCAGCTTCGGCTTTATCCATGAACAAGCGCTCCAGATCTCGGCTGCTGCGGTATACCACTTCGACGGCCATTCACCACCTCACATGCCTTCACATTGGTTGTCGATTTCGACTACTGTATTTTTATACAGCTAAAAGGATAAGCGAATCCCTGTCTTTTGGGTAGTGGCTTTTTAATGTAGACCGGATATCCGGATTTGCATTGTTCCCTGTGGGAGCAGGCTTGGTCCGGGCGGCGTTCCGACGAAGAGGCCGGTGAAATTGCCACAAAAGTGTCCAGCAGCAGACCATCCTCATCTCACTCAACAGCCTCTGGCCTTTTTTCTGCATGCAGAAAAACCGTCACGTCCAACCCGCATCATCCGGTCGAGCCGACCTAAGGAAGCAGCATCGTGAAAATCAACTGGGCCGAAAAACTGCGGCAGAACGTGCATGGACTGGCCGAGTCCCTGGGCAATCTGTTCGTCGAAACCTTCCACTACCTGGCGCTGTTCGCCATTGGTGCGGTGACCGCGTGGGCGGCGGTGATGGAATTCCTTGGGATGATCGAAGAGGGGCACATCAAGATCGATGACATCTTGCTGCTGTTCATCTATCTGGAACTGGGAGCGATGGTCGGGATTTACTTCAAGACCAATCACATGCCGGTGCGCTTCCTGATTTACGTGGCGATCACCGCGCTGACGCGGCTGCTGATCTCCAACGTTTCGCACCACAACCCGCCGGACCTGGGGATCATCTACCTGTGCGGCGGGATTCTGCTGCTGGCGTTTGCGATTCTGGTGGTGCGTTACGCTTCGTCGCAATTTCCTTCGGTGAAGATCGAGAACCCACACCGCAAGTCAGGTGTGGGCTCCAGTGAGCATCCGGAAGTAGAAAAGGGCGAGCTTTAAAGCCCCATGGCGGGTCGGGGCCGCCCTTTGGCTGGTGGCGGCAAGTTGCGTGTGCCGCCATCGGTCATGGATTCGAGGATGGCCACGGCACTGTCGCCTTGTTCGATTGCAATGCCGAATTGAATGCTTTGAACCAGACGCTTGAGACGCTGGGGGTCATTGCGTTGTTCGGCGCTGATCATGCGTTTGGCCACCACGCGGCCACTGTTGGAAAGCGTCAGCATGATGCTGCCGTCCAGGCCCTGAATGCTCAGGTTGATCTGGTAATCCGCTGCAAAGGCATCGGTAATGAGCTGGAAAGGGTTGTCCATGATGCGTCACCGCCTGATTGAACGTGCAGTTGTTGACCGGCCGTGATCGGGTTGGTTCGCAATGCCTGACCACCGGCCATCTCGCCATCATTGTTCCAGCAAGGATGTAGCAAGGGGCATGCCGACAAAATTGTTGGACAGAAAACACATTCTGTAGGAGCGAGCCTGCTCGCGATGGTCGTGAACGATAACGCGTAAAACCAGATGGTTTGCGGCGCCTGAGGGTTTTTCGCGAGCAAGCTCGCTCCTACAGGGGCCGCGTTTTCTGCACGTTTCAGGGCAATAAACCTCGACGTGCCTCCAAAGCGATCAACATTCCACCCAGTTCACCGCCAGTCCGCCCCGCGACGTCTCTTTGTATTTGTCGTGCATGTCGGCGCCGGTGTCGCGCATGGTGCGAATCACCCGGTCCAGGGAAATGAAGTGCTGGCCGTCGCCACGCAGGGCCATTTGTGTGGCGTTGATGGCTTTCACTGCGGCGATTGCGTTGCGCTCGATGCACGGCACTTGCACCAGTCCGCCAACCGGGTCGCAGGTGAGGCCGAGGTTGTGTTCCAGACCGATTTCGGCGGCGTTTTCCAGCTGCTCCGGGGTCGCACCCAGTACCTCTGCAAGGCCCGCGGCAGCCATGGCGCAGGCGGAGCCGACTTCACCCTGGCAGCCGACTTCGGCCCCGGAGATCGAAGCGTTTTTCTTGCACAGGATGCCGACGGCCGCTGCACCCAGGAAGAACGCGACTACGTCATCGTCAGACGCATCGGCATTGAATTTCATGTAGTAGTGCAGCACCGCCGGAATGATCCCCGCCGCGCCGTTGGTCGGCGCCGTGACCATGCGCCCGCCGGCTGCGTTTTCTTCGTTCACGGCAAGGGCATACAGGTTGACCCATTCCATTGCCGACAAAGTGGATGTAATGACATTCGGCTTGCCGATTTCCTGCAGGCTGCGATGCAGTTTCGCCGCTCGGCGTGGAACATTCAGACCGCCGGGCAGGACACCTTCGTGGCGCAAGCCTTGCTCGACGCATTCACGCATCACCGACCAGATATTCAGCAAGCCCTGGCGGATCTCGGCATCACCGCGCCATGCCCGTTCGTTGGCCATCATCAGTTCGCTCACCCGCAGCCCGTGCTCGTTGCACAGTTTGAGCAGTTCGGCGGCGCTGGAGAAATCGTAAGGCAGCACCACATCGCCAGCCGGTGCGATACCGGATTCGGCTTCGGCCGCTTCAATGATGAAACCACCGCCCACCGAATAGTAGGTCTGCTCGAACAGTTCACCGGATTCACCGAAGGCTGTCAGGGACATGGCATTGGGGTGGTAGGGCAGGCTCTCGTTTAGCAGCAGGAGATCGCGTTGCCAGTCGAAGGCAATTTGCGCAACGCCTGCCAGGCACAGTTTGCCGGTTTCGCGCAGGGTGTGAATGCGGCTGTCGATGGTGGTGGGATCAATGCGGTCGGGCCATTCGCCCATCAGGCCCATGACGCAGGCGCGGTCCGTTGCGTGGCCGACGCCGGTCGCTGAAAGAGAGCCGTAGAGACGAATTTCCACGCGACGCACATCAGCCAGAAAACCCTGATCGACCAGTGCCTGGGCAAAGGTTGCGGCGGCGCGCATCGGACCGACGGTATGGGAGCTGGACGGGCCGATGCCGACTTTGAAAAGATCGAAAACACTGATAGCCATGCTAAAGCCTGTACATGAAATGGAAGAGGAGTCGCCGCCATTTTTGTAGGACAAGCGCAATGTCGGCGATACTGCCCTTCAAGGTCCTACGTGACCAACGAAAATTCCTAAGACATCCTTTAGCAGGACTAAACGATGAGTCGTCAATTGCACGCCCAGACCTATGTCTGGTTGAACGTGTTTGCCTGTGCCGCGCGGCACCTGTCGTTCACCCGCTGCGCCGAAGAGCTGCACATCACACCGGGAGCCGTCAGCCAGCAGATCCGTCAGCTGGAAGAACGCCTGGGTTTTCGCCTGTTTCACCGCCGTGCCCGCGGAGTCGAGCTGAGCGCCGAGGGCCAGCGCCTGGCCGTTACCGTCAACGAGGCCTTCGGCAGCATCGACGCGGAATTGCGGCGACTGGATGCGGGCATGATCAGCGGGATTCTGCGGGTACGTTCGATTCCGTCGTTCCTGAGCAAATGGCTGACGCCGCGCCTGCCGCGATTGCAGCAGCGTTTTCCGGATATTCAGTTGCGCCTGGTAGCCGAGGACAGCAGCGTGCCGTTGCATGAAGGCGACTTCGATCTGGCGATCGACCTGAACGACGGCAGCTACCCCGGTCTGTTATCCACAGCCTTGCTCGATGAGCAGATTTTTCCGGTGTGCGCGCCGAGCCTGTTGCGCGGTCGTCCGCCGCTGCACGGTCCGGCAGACCTGATGCACTTTCCCTTGCTGCACGACATCACCGCCTGGCGCGGCAGCTATGAGTACGCGGAATGGGAGTTTTACCTCAACGCCATCGGCTTCGAGGGGGCGGATGTGCGACGCGGGCATACCTTCAATCGCAATCACCTGACGATCGAAGCGGCCATCGCCGGGATGGGGGTGGCGATTGCCCGACGGACACTGCTCAACGATGAGCTGGAGCGTGGGGCGTTGATCGTGCCGTTCGGCCTGGCGGTGCCCAATCACAAGCGCTACATGCTGCTTTACGCACCAGGGGCGTTGAGCCATCCCGGCGTGCGTGCGGTACATGACTGGCTGGTGGAAGAGGCGGGGATTTTTCGCAGCCTGCACCCGTTGGGGGAGCGGCAGATGTAAGGAATTTTGACCGGTAAGCAGGGCGACCCAACTCCCGACAGTAACAGTGCTTTTGCTCATTGTCCGGTTTTTTTTGCGTATGAATATTTATCTTTTTTCAGGGGTTGAATTGTTCAGCGTACAGACCGATTGTGTAAGCAAGAGGTCACGGTGATGACGCCCAAGGGCTTAGCTGACCGGCCTCTCGCGAGCTAGCTGAAATAAGGGATGAACTATGCAAATCCAAGTCAATAGCGATAACCATATTCAAGGCAGTAAACGACTGGAGGAGTGGGTACGTACGACCATTGAGAGCACGCTCGAACGCTACGAAGAGGACCTGACACGGGTCGAGGTTCACTTGCGGGACGAGAACGGCGACAAGCCGGGTCCCCACGACATGCGCTGCCAACTGGAGGCGCGGCCAAAAGGCCATCAACCGGTTTCCGTCACCCATAAAGCCTCCACCATGGAGCAGGCTATCGACGGTGCAGCCGTCAAACTTGAACATGCGCTGGAGCATATGTTCGGCAAATTGCGCGGCAAACGCGCCAATGTGGTGCCCATCGAGAGTGGCGCCCATGCCGACCATCTACTGGAAGAAGAGTTTCTTGAGAACGAACAGGCAGCGCTTAACGGCTGACACCTGATTCACTTTTTTACCTTCCCATGAAAACGGGCCTGCATTGCAGGCCCGTTTTGTTTTCGGTGGCTTTTGGATTCCATGGGGCATGGGCTGATCCTTTTGCATTTGAGAATATTTATCATTAATATTGCGGCCTTGCCGGCCCCCCCCCCTGACGCTGTCGTGGCCTCCCCCGGTTTTCAGGTCGAAACATGAACGATGATCACTCTGCCCCCTGACCCCCACGATATCGAACGCGACGAACAGCGCGTCGACCGTGCGCATTTTCTCCAGGTGTTTCTCTCCCGGCGTTCACAAATGGAGGCGCTGGTGAGCCGGCGCGTCGGTTGCCGGGCGACGGCGGCCGACCTGGTGCAGGACTTGTTCCTGCGTTTCTGGCGGCGGCCGCTGGTGCAGGTCGAGGAGCTCGGCACTTATCTGCTGCGCTGCGCCGGCAATATCGCCATCGACCATTTGCGCAGTGAAGGCACGCGGGTCCGGGCCAGCGAAGGCTTGATGGTGGAACCACCGGACAGCCATGGCAGCGGACCGCAAGCGGCGCTGGAGGCGGGCAACGATTTGCGCCACGTTGAAGCGGCGTTGCGCGCATTACCGGAGCGCACGCGGCAGATCTTTTTGCTCAATCGCATTCATGGCCGCAAGTATGCCGAGATCGCCAAGGCCATGGGTTTGTCCCAAAGTGCCGTGGAAAAACATATGATGCGCGCCCTCGAAGCCTGCAAGGCCAGCCTTCGGGAACCAGAATCGCGTACGCCAGGGAAAGCACCGTGAACCACTTCGAACGCGTCATTCCGACGCCCGCTCAGGAGCAGGCCGCGTTGACCTGGCTGAGCCTGTTGCATGACCAGCCCAGCAGTGGTGACCAGGCGACGTTCAGCCAGTGGTTGCAAGCCGACCCCGCCCATGCCGAGGCGTATGCCCAGGCGCAAGTGCTGTGGGAGTTGAGCGAAGTGCCGGCGCGCACCCTCGCCCATGAAGACGCCTTTGCCTTGCAGGGGTATCTCAATGCCATGGACAAGTCACGACGCAGCAGGGTCGGGCGCTGGTCCGGTGTGCTGGCGATGGCCGCGTGCCTGCTGTTGATGATCAGTCTCGGCACAGGCTGGCAGCCGATGCGCTGGATTGATGACCTGGGGGCGGACTACGTCTCGGCGCCAGGAGAGATCCGCACCGTCACCCTGGCGGATCAGTCGCAGGTGACACTGGATGCCGATAGCGCCATCGCCGTGGATTTCAGTCGCGGTGAGCGGCATGTGCAACTGCGCCGCGGCGCCGGATTTTTCAGCGTCACCCATAACGGCGAGCCATTTGTGGTGGATGCCGAGAAGGGGCAGACGCGGGTCCTGGGTACGCAGTTCGAAGTCCGTTTGCAGCCCCGCGGTGCACAGGTCACGGTGCTGTCGGGACGGGTTGGCGTGACGGCGGACCAGAGCACCAAACAGCAAATTCTCGCCGCTGGCCAGCAAGTGGCCTACGGCGAAGGCACAGCAGAAAAACTCCACGCCGTGGACAGCGAAGCGCAGTTGGCATGGCGCCAGGGCTGGCTCAATTACTACAAAGCGACGTTGGCCGATGTGGTGCTGGATTTGGGGCGCTATTACCCAGGACGGATCGTGCTGCTCAATGATGAACTGGCGGCACGCCGGGTCAGTGGCAGCTTTCCGAGCAGGAACCCGCAGGCGGTGTTGAGTTCGTTGCAGGGAGTGTTGGGGTTTGAGCAGCATCAGGTTTTGGGGCAGCTGATTATTTTGCGTTAAAGCTGCTGGCCCCTTCGTCGGATCGCCGCCCGGAGCAAGCCCGCTCCTACAGTGATTTGTGGTGTTTGCGAAATTTGCATTGGACCCTGTGGGAGCGGGCTTGCCCGCGAAGGGGTCAGTTCAAACACCACATCACCTTGAATAAAAATATTTTCAAACTTTTGCTGAGGTAAACCCGACTGGCATTCGTGTAGTGACTGAAACTGCGAGTCATTCGCATCCGTTGCGGTTCTACACAGGTCATGAGTCATGAAGTCCAGGGCAAAATCGGGGTCGGTCAAACAATGGTTGGGTGTGTCTGCGTTGATCTTTTCGGCATTGGCGTTGTTGCCGCTGAGCGTGGCGCTGGCCGCTGAGGCCGGCAACAGCCAGCAACTCGCGCAGTTCAGTTTTTCCCTGGCCGCCAAACCGCTGCCCCAGGCCTTGAGTGATTTCAGCCGGGTGACCGGTATCAGTGTCGTCTACACCGATGAAGCGCCGTACGGCCTCAATGCGCCGGCGGTCAATGGCCAGATGAGCGCCGAACAGGCCTTGCAACGTCTGCTCAGCGGTTCGGGTTTGAGCTTCCGCCGCACCGACGGCCACACCATGGCCCTGGAACCGAAGCCCACCGAAGGCGCGTTGAACCTGGGCGCGACCACCATTACCTCGGTGATGGATGAGTCCATGAGTTACCAGCCGCCACCGACTTCTTCGGTGATGCGCTCCTCGGCCCCGATTCAGGAAATCCCGCAGACCATCAATGTCGTCCCGGCCCAGGTCATTCGCGACCAGGCGCCGCGCAATCTCGATGACGCCCTGGCCAATGTCAGCGGCATCACCCAGGCCAACACCCTTGGCAGCACCCAGGACTCGGTGATGGTCCGCGGCTTTGGCGACAACCGTAACGGCTCGATCATGCGCGATGGCATGCCGATCGTGCAGGGTCGTGGTCTCAACGCCAGCGTCGACCGGGTCGAAGTGCTCAAGGGGCCTGCCTCGTTGCTCTATGGCATCCAGGATCCGGGCGGCGTGGTCAACATGGTCAGCAAGAAGCCCGAGCTTGAGCAGTACAACGCCTTGACCGTGCGCGGTTCCAGCTATGGCGACGGCAAGAACGGCAGCGGCGGCAGACTCGACAGCACCGGTGCCCTCGGCGATTCCGGGCTGGCCTACCGCATGGTACTGGACTACGAAGACGAAGATTACTGGCGCAACTTCGGTGTGCATCGCGAGAGCCTCATCGCACCGTCGCTGGCCTGGTACGGCGAAAGCACCAAGCTGTTGTTCGCCTATGAGCACCGCGAATTCCTCACGCCGTTCGACCGTGGCACGCTGATCGATCCACGGACCAACCATCCACTGGACATCTCGCGCAACGAGCGTCTCGACGAGCCGTTCAACAACATGCAAGGGCGTTCGGACCTCTATCACTTCGAGGCCGATCACGAGCTCAACGACAACTGGAAGGCCCATTTCGGCTACAGCTGGAACCGCGAAACCTACGACGCCAGCCAGGTGCGCGTGACTGCAATCGACACCAATAAGGGCACCCTGACCCGCAGCATGGACGGCACCCGGAATGCGATCAGCACCGACCGCTTCACCACCGCCAGCCTCGAAGGCAACGTGGATGTGTTCGGCATGCAGCATGACCTGCTGTTCGGCGTCGATGACGAATACCGCAAGATTTTCCGCGAAGACCTGATCCGCCAGAAAAGCCGCACCACGTTCAGCTACGTGAACCCGATCTATGGCCAGGAAGTGCCGGGTACCACTGTCAGCGCCGCCGACAGCGCGCAGACCGATGAACTGCGTAGCGATTCGGTGTTCCTGCAGGATTCCATCCACCTCAACGACCAATGGATTCTGGTGGCCGGCGCGCGCTTCCAGGCGTACGACCAGTACGCCGGCAAAGGCGTGCCGTTCCACGCCAACACCGACGGCAACGGGCAGAAGTGGGTGCCGCGCGTGGGTCTTGTGTACAAATACACCGATGCCTTGTCGTTCTACGGCAGCTACACCGAGTCGTTCAAACCCAACTCGACCATCGCACCGTTGAGCGGCAGCAGCACCGTGCTTGACGGCGGCATCGCGCCGGAAGAAGCCAAGTCCTGGGAGCTGGGTGCCAAGCTCGATCTGCCGGGCCGCGTCACTGGCAACATCGCGCTGTTCGACATCAAGAAACGCAACGTGCTGGTGGCCAACGCCGAAGGCCCGACGACGATTTACAGTGCCGCCGGCGAAGTGCGTTCCCGTGGCTTGGAAGTGGACTTGAGCGGTCAGCTGACCGATCGCTGGAGCATGATCGGCAGCTACGCCTACACCGATGCCGAAGTCACCGAAGACCCTGTTTACAAGGGCAATCAACTGCAAAACGTGGCAAAGAACAGCGGCTCGCTGTCGGCCGTCTATGACTTCGGCACCATCGTCGGCGGCGACCAACTGCGGGTCGGCGCCGGGGCGCGTTATGTGGGGGAGCGCGCGGGCAACGCGGTGAACGATTTCGACCTGCCGGGCTACACCGTGGCCGACGCGTTCGCCACCTACGACACCAAAGTCGAAGGGCAGAAGGTCAAGTTCCAGCTCAACGTGAAGAACCTGTTTGACCGTACTTACTACACCTCGGCGGCGAGTCGGTTCTTTGTGTCGATGGGGGATTCGCGGCAGGTGACGTTGTCGAGCACCTTGGAGTTCTGACCATAGACCGCGTCATCGTTCATCGTCGGAACGCCGCCTGGAGCCGGCAATTGAAGCGCCGAATATCCCGCGCCTAGCGCAAAAGCGCCTGTCGATACTCGCCGGGCGTCCCGCCAAGTGACTGGCGAAACCGGTTGGTGAAATGGCTGGCACTGGAAAAACCACAAGCCAGCGCAATCTCCCCCAGTGGCTGCGAGGTCGCGCGCAGCAACTCCTGCGCCCGGTTCAGGCGTCGTGCCAGCACATACTGGTGGGGTGGCAAGCCGAAGCTTTCGCGGAACATCCGCGCGAAATGGTATTCGGACAACGCGCACAACGCCGCCAACTGACCGAGACTGATGGCCTCGTCCGGATGGCTGTCGATGTACTCCACCAGATGTCGGCGCTGATGCGCGGCCAACCCACCTTTAAGGCGCAGGCCGTGCCGGGCATTCACCTGGCTGAGCAGGGCATGGCTGAGCAGTTCGTGGGCCAGGCTGCTGGTGAGCAGGCGCTCGCCCGGCTCGTCCCAGTTCAGGGTGATCAATTGTCGAAAGCGCAGCGCCTGCTGCGGATCATCGAGAAAGGTCTGCTCGCGCAGTTGCATTTCCCGTGGCTCGCGATCGAGCAGGGTGACGCAACCGAGGGCAAATTGTTCGGGGCTGAAATACAGGTGCGCCAGGCGAATATCGCCATTGATCACCCAGCCTGACTGGTGGTCGGCCGGCAGGATGCACAGTTTATCCGGCCCCCCTTTGTTGCCGGGCTGGTCGCGGCGAAAGGTGCCGGTGCCGCCGGCGATGTAACAGGACAACGTGTGGTGGCTGGGCGCTTCGTATTCCTGTGCATCGTGGTGATTGCTCCACAAGGCTGCAGACAAGCCGTCACCGAGCTCGGCGCTGTGCTCGAGGCGAGCATTCGGCGAGCGGTTGAGGGCTTGAAAGACTTGTAGGGTATCCAGTGCAGCCATGATCGTTGCTCTCTAACACCTGCATCCAACGCCCTGCATCCTACTCCGTAGAGGCGTGCCTGCCAGCCTGTCGCCAGACAAAAGCGCAAGTTTATGCAAGTGCGCCTGGACGTGACGCCGGACACTGGGCACCTATCGAGGAGCCTTTGTCATGAACCTTTCTTTGTACTTGCTGACTGTGCTGATATGGGGCACCACCTGGATTGCCTTGAAATGGCAACTCGGCGTGGTGGCCATTCCCGTGTCGATCGTCTATCGCTTCGGTCTCGCTGCGCTGATGCTGTTCGTGATCCTGCTGCTCAGCCGACGCTTGCAAGTGATGAACCGTCGCGGGCACCTGATCTGCCTGGCCCAGGGATTGTGCCTGTTCTGCGTCAACTTCATGTGCTTCCTCACCGCGAGCCAGTGGATCCCCAGCGGCCTGGTGGCTGTGGTGTTTTCCACCGCGACCCTGTGGAATGTCCTCAACGCGCGGGTGTTCTTCGGTCAGAAAATCGCCCGCAATGTGCTGATGGGCGGCGCGCTGGGCCTGCTTGGGCTGGGCCTGTTGTTCTGGCCGGAATTGGCCGGGCATACCGCCAGCCCGCAAACCCTGCTCGGTCTCGGTCTGGCCCTGTGCGGCACCTTGTGTTTCTCGGCGGGCAACATGCTCTCGAGCCTGCAACAGAAGGCCGGGCTCAAACCGCTGACCACCAATGCCTGGGGCATGGCTTACGGGGCGGCGATGCTCTCGGTGTGGTGTCTGGTCAAGGGCATTCCCTTCGACATGGAAATGAGCGCGCGTTACATCGGGTCACTGTTGTACCTGGTGATTCCGGGGTCGGTGATCGGTTTCACCGCCTACTTGACGCTGGTCGGCCGCATGGGGCCTGAGCGGGCTGCGTACTGCACGGTGCTATTTCCGGTGGTAGCGCTCAACGTGTCAGCGTTCGCCGAAGGCTATCAATGGACGGTGCCGGCGCTGTTGGGGCTGGTGTTGGTGATGTCGGGGAACGTACTGGTGTTTCGCAAACCCAAGGCGCCGCAAGTGCTGGGCACCGGCAAGCTGGCTTGAGGGGGCGAGTGCTGAGTGACTCAGCGCTCGATTTTCATCGCGATGTATATCAAGAGCGGAAAGATGAAATCAATAATATACCGAGACCTGTCCTGGTAGTTCCAGGTTTTCGACTCGTCCATGTTGAACCACTCGGCACCGATTACTTGAAAACCAACGTAATACAGAAAAAGGGCGATCAGTAATCCTATAAGTGCAGGTTTTTTAGCTTCGTGAAATTGTTCGCGGTTGGAGTTGATGTTTTTGTAAAGGTAATAGGTTCCAAGTAGGCAGCATAGGGTGTAGACCACTTCAAGTGTAATGATCAGCCAGTAAATGCGGTGGTGCAGTATGGTTGAAGTGATAGCCCTGTGTCTGTATTTGTGTTGATCATTGGTGGTGTCCATGCTCAGGATATGGGCAATGTATTCATAGTTGGTCGAGTAATCCGTGAAGTGGTTGTGTAGCATCAGCAATCCAAAGAGGCTAATAAATAGCATCAGTGTGGCTTTGCTGAGTCGAATGACTTGACTTGTTGTGAGTCTGTTCAAATTAGTGAGCCTCTTTATTGTTCCCCGTGGTGTCTGGGCAAGTAAGAGAGTCTATAGCTTGGTATCATTGTTTGGTTGTTGACTGAATTGCAGGGTGTGTATTCAGAGAGTTGTTTAATAAGTTGAGAGTGACTTTTTTGTTTCAAACGGGCAGGCGCTTGTCACGTCTGCCCGTTTTGCGTTAACCCTTCCAGACTTGCGGGTTGACCAGGTCCTGCGGCCGCTCGCCCAGCAGGGCACTGCGCAAGTTGGCCAGGGCACGGTTGGCCATGGCATCGCGGGTCTCATGGGTGGCCGAGCCGATGTGCGGCAAGGTCACGGCATTTTTCAGCTGGAACAGTGGCGACTCGGCCAGCGGTTCTTTTTCGTACACGTCCAGCCCTGCACCCCGAATACGGTTGTTTTGCAACGCGTCGATCAGCGCCGGTTCATCCACCACCGGACCACGGGAAATGTTCACCAGAATGGCACTTGGCTTCATCAGCGCCAGTTCACGATGGCTGATCAAGTGTTTGGTTTTCTCGCTGAGCGGCACCACCAGGCAGACGAAATCAGCTTCGACCAGCAATTGGTCGAGGCTGCGTAACTGTGCGCCGAGTTCCTGTTCCAGTTCGGTCTTGCGGCTGTTACCGCTGTAGATGACCGGCATGTTGAAGCCCAGGCGGCCACGCCGGGCAATGGCGGCACCGATGTTGCCCATGCCGACAATGCCCAATGTCTTGCCATGCACATCACAACCGAACAACGACGCACCGATGCTGGCTTGCCATTGCCCGGCCTTGGTCCAGGCATCCAGTTCGGCGACGCGGCGGGCACTGCTCATCAACAGTGCAAACGCCAGGTCGGCGGTGCTTTCGGTGAGCACATCCGGCGTGTTGGTCAGCATGATCCCGCGTTCGTTGAAGTAGGCCAGGTCGTAGTTGTCGTAGCCCACGGAGACGCTGGAGACCACTTCCAGCCTGGCGGCGTTTTCCAACTGGGCGCGGCCGAGTTTGCGACCGACGCCGATCAGGCCGTGGGCGTGGGGCAGGGCTTCATTGAATTGGGCGTTGATGTCGCCGTTTTTCGGATTCGGCACGATGACATCGAAGTCTTGTTGCAGGCGTTCGACCATTTCCGGGGTGACGCGGCTGAAGGCCAGGACAGTCTTTTTCATGGGAGGTGGGCTCGTCGGGCGGTGAAGAATGATGAGCACGCTAACATTCTTCGCGGGATTTGTGCGAGTCGTCAGGCGGTCAATGCAAGCTTGCAGCTTGCGGTGCTTCATCCAGCTATACTGCCGCACTTCTTATACTGTGGCATGCGGCTCGCTTACCGGGCCCGACACTTCATGCACCACCCGGAGCTTTCATGACTTCCCCGAAACAACCGCCGGTCGCCGACGCCTTGAGCGATGTGCAGGCAGAGCTGCCAGACAGCGTCGACTCCAACGCCGACAGCGAAACCAAAGCCGAAATCCCGGCCTTCAAGTTCCCGTTCAAACCGGGCGAACTGGCGGCCGCCAAGGGCTCCAACCAGCCGTGGTACAAGAACGGCGCCAAGAACGGCCACACCAAGACACCGGGCATGGCGCCGCCGGGAACTCGTCGATCGATGGGTAAGCGTTAAGGTTCAGGCATTTTCAGTCGCCCGTATTCCTTGCTGTAAGTCAGAGCGTTCTTACACCGGTTGGCGATTCGCCCTCTGGGAATGTCGAAGGCCATTCGTCGAGGATTCATTTCCATGAATCTTGATGAAGGTTTTCTCATGCGTCTGCTCAAGTTTTTCTCTGCACCCCTGATAGTGCTTCTGGCCGCGGGTTGTACGACAGCTGTCGTCGATCCACAGATCCGTTTCGGTGTCGAGCCGCTTGTACCGCCGTTTGAATTCCGTAACGAGAATGGCGAACTGCAAGGGCTCAATATCGAGTTGGGCAATGCGCTGTGTGCCGAACTCAAGTCCCGTTGTGTCTGGGTTGAGCAGGATTACGCCACCAACATCGATGCGCTCGAAGGTGGTCGTTTCGACGCAATCATGCCGATGACAGCCACATCGTTGCGTCGCGAGCGTGTCGATTTCACCGAAAACCTGTATCCCCTGAGCAGCAGGTTGGTGGCTCCCAAGGGGGCGAATCTGCAACCCGATGCTCAATCGCTCCGGGGCAAGCGTGTCGGCGTGCTGGCCGGTACCAGTCGCGAGGCGTTCGCCAAGGCGCGTTGGGCGCAGGCGGGGGTGACAGTACGCAGCTTCAACCTCAACGATCAATTGGTCGCCAGCCTGCTGGCGGGAGAGCTGGATGCGACTTTGCAAGACTCGATCGAGATTACCTACGCGCTATTGAGTAAACCGCAGGGGCAAGGTTTTGACTTCGCCGGCCCGGCGATCAGCGATCCCATGCTGGGCAGCGGCGTGGCCATGGCGGTTCGCAAAAACGACACCCGGCTGCGCAATAACCTGAATGCTGCTCTTGAGCGGTTGAAACAAAATGGTCAGCTGCAAGCAATTACCCAGCGCTACTTGCCGACGCCGGCTCTCGAGGTTCCTCGGTACTTTCCGGCGGATCGGTTACCCGCTCGTACGACATTCGCTGGCAAGCTTGTACTGGACGCAGGGGTGGAAGTGGAGTGTCTGGCGGTCACGACGCTTTAAATCTTTACCTGTCTGAAGGCGCGTGCGCAGCTCGCGAAGCTGCGCACCTGACCTCTCAAGCCGTGCGCAACGAAATGAACGCAAAGTTCGTCGGCGCATCCACCGCCACTTGCGCCCCGGCCGCAACAATCTGCTCGGCGATATCGTCCCCCGACGCATGAAACAGCCACTCACTGCCCCACTGCGGCAACATTTGCCCGGTCAGTTCGTCGATGATCCTGGCGAACTCCGCCATATCCGGAAGATAAGCGGTAAACCCGTCACCCTTCAGGGCCGTCGTGCGAATCCCCAGCAACGCACAAATCGCATCCTTCATCAGAATGTCATCACGATCCGCCTGACGGGAGCGCTGGATCAATTCCGACAATTCCCGGTCGACCAACTCACCACCTACAATCAGGTCCGGTCCTTTTTCCCACGACTCAGGCGGACATTCCTTCACGGCGGTGTTCAATGGTATGTGCGGATTGATTTCCATCGGATAGATGCGACACACCAACGGCCGGCGTTCGTAGATGCGGCAGCGGTTGTCTTCGTCAAGATTTCGGCAGGGTCCGACATTGTAGGCGGCGAAGGTGATCGCCACGTACGCGTCGGATTCGCCGCTGCGCACCGCCACCGAACGGCGTTCGGCGTGCTCCCGTTGTTGCACCGGCAGGCCCAGGCCGTTGTCCAGAAACGCTTCCACCAGCACGATCACCTGACCACCGTCGGCTGCCCACATCCGGGTCTCGCTCAGGGTCAGGGGCACATGGTGGTCGTTGCAGCATTTGCCGCAGCTTACACAGGAAAACGTTGTATTCATCGAGCGTTCGTTCGCATTACAGGGCATGAAACGGCGACAGAATGCCGCCACAAAAGCCGCTATCGAAGCAAATTATGTGCCACTCAGTTGGCCTCGCCGGCCGGGCGGATGGAGTCCCATTCGGTGACGTCCGCGGTTTTGCTCTTTTTGTTGTAGAGACACAATTCAGTGCCTTGCGCGCCTTTCATGTGTTTTTGCGGGTACTGGCCCTGAAGCAGCAGCGCGGTATAGCCGACCCGGTCATCGAACTGCGCGGCGTTGCCGACGGGTTTGCTGTCCTTCAGGCTGCTGGCTTTGGTGCAGCTGGCGAGTACGGCTTTGTCGTAGGTTGCCCAGGCGTCGGGGCTGGAGGCGTGGGCCTGGACGGTAAGGGCGGTGAGACAGAGCAGAATCAGGGGCGCAGCTTTCATGGTTCAGGCTTCCTTGGGCTGAGTGGCCAAGGCAGGAGTATGCCTGAAGGTTTTGTGGTGGTTGTGCCGGCCTCTTCGCTGGCAAGCCAGCTCCTACAGTGACCGAGCCGATTACAAAACATGTGTTGGGCGCGATTCCTGTAGGAGCTGGCTCGCCAGCGAAGGCGGCATGTCAGAGCGGAACCGGCTCCCGGCGGACTGCGTGCATCCCGACGCTTTCATACAAGCGCCGCGCCCGAAGGTTGTCTTCCAGTACCTTCAGGTCCACGAAGCCTTCACGCCGCTGCTGGAATACCGTGAACGCTTGCAACAGCAAGGCACGCCCCAATCCACGGCCCTGAAACCGCGGATGCACCACCAGGTTCTTGATGTAGGCACTGGTCCAGCACTGACACACACCCACCACACCTTCGGCATCCTGGGCAATGAAGCACAGGGCCGGGTCATATTCCGGATCGGTTTCGAACTGCCGTTGCCACATGTCCAGCGTGGCTACGCGCCCACCGCCGTCGAGATAACCGAGCTCCATCAGCCGGTGCACGGCGGCGCCCAGTTCGGGGCGGTATTCGCTCAGTTGCAGGCCGACCGGCCAATCGGGGGGCGGCACGACTACAGTGAGGTCGCGTCGCATCAGCCAGCAGTAATCTTCGGTCAACACTCAATAACCCTGTTCGGCGACAGCCTTGGCCGCGGTGATCAGGCACTGGGTCAATTCTGGCGAAGAGAATTTGGTCAGCACCGCGTTCGCCCCCGCCAGTCGAGCTTTCTCTGCGTTCATCGCACTGTCCAGCGAGGTGTGCAGCAGTACATAAAGATGCGCGAAATCCGGGGTTTCCCGCAGGGTGCGGGTGAAAGCGTAGCCGTCCATCTCCGACATTTCGATGTCCGAGACGATCAGGTTGATCTGCTGCGCGGTGCCTTGCAGGTCCAGCAGGCAGTCGATGGCTTCCTTGGCGCTGCGGGCCGTATGGCATTGCAGGCCGAGGTTGCGCAGGGTGTGCACCGATTGCTGCAAGGCGACCTGGCTGTCATCGACCACCAGGATGCGCGCGTTGCCGAGCAGTTCGGCGTCTTCCATGCTCAGTTCGGTCGGCGCCATTTCGATTTGGGCCGGGGCGATGCCGTGGATGACTTTTTCGATGTCCAGCACCTGAACCAGGATGCCATCGACCGACGTCACGCCGGTGATGTAGGCGCGCAAACCACCGGAGCCGAAGGGCGGCGGGCGGATGTCGGTGGTCAGGCAATGGACGATCTTGCTCACGGCCTGCACGTGCAGGCCCTGCTTGGAGCGGCTGACGTCGGTGACGATCAGGCAGCCGCCGTTCGGGTCTTCCAGCGGGCGCTCGCCAATCGCGCGGCTGAGGTCGATCACCGACAACGAGGCACCGCGCAGGGTGGCGATGCCTTTGACGTGGGGGTGCGACTCCGGCAGCCGGGTCAGTGGCGGGCAGGGAATGATTTCACTGACCTTGAGCAGGTTGATCGCCATCAGCTTGCCGCTGCGCAAGGTAAACAGCAGAAGCGAAAGCGAGTCTGCGCGGGCTTTGGTGGAGGACATAGGAACCTTCTCTGGAAAAAGGTGACGGGCAATCCCGGGATCGCCAATGACTTCGATGCCGGGTTATCGACTTGTCGGGGGCAGGCTTTAGCATTTGCGTTGAATGTCAGGCCGCCTTCGCGAGCAGGCTCGCTCCCACAGGGATTATCGCTGCCTTTGTGGGAGCGAGCCTGCTCGCGAAGGGGCCTTCACTTCATGCCGAGCCTTTTGGCCATCCGCCCCAGGTTCGCCCGATCCAGGCCCAGCTCGCGGGCCGCGCTTGCCCAGTTGTGGTTGTGCCGCTCCAGGCAGGCACCGATCAATTGACGCTGATAACGCTCGGTAGCTTCGCGCAAATCGCCGGTCACCAGTTGCGTGACGCTGGCAGCCGGTTGTTCGGCAGCGGCTTCAACGCTGGCGTTGGGCAAGTCCAGGTCGGCGGCGCTCAGGCTGAGAATCTTCGGCCGTTCCTTGCAATTGCCCAGGGCTTTCAAGGCGCTGCGGCCGATCAAGTGTTCGAGCTCGCGCACGTTACCGGGCCAGTCGTAGGCCAGCAATGCAGCCTGGGCGTCGCTGTTCAGGCGCAGGCTGTTGAGGCCCATGCGCGAGCGGTTCTGCTCCAGGAAGTAACCGCTGAGCAGCAGCACATCGCGCCCGCGATCGCGCAGGGCCGGCACCAGCAGCGGATAAACGCTAAGGCGATGGTAGAAGTCGGCGCGGTAACGGCCGCTGCGCACTTCTTCGGCGAGGTCGCGGTTGGTCGCCGCGATCAGGCGTACGTCGACCTGATGCTCCTTGTCCGAACCCAGTCGCTGTAGTTGACCGCTCTGCAACACGCGCAGCAACTTGGCCTGCACGGTCAGCGACAACTCACCGACTTCATCGAGAAACAGCGTGCCGCCATTGGCCAGTTCGAACTTGCCGCGGCGGTCGTTCATCGCTCCGGTGAAGGCGCCGCGGACATGGCCGAACAACTCGCTTTCCACCAATGTGTCGGGCAACGCGGCGCAGTTGAGGCTGATGATCGGTTTGTCGGCGCGGGGCGAGGCGGCATGGATGGCCTGGGCCACCAACTCCTTGCCGACCCCGGTTTCGCCGGTGATCAACACGGTCAGGTCGCTGCCGCCCACCAGACTGATCTCTTCGACCAGACGCTTGTGGGCCTTGCTCTGGCCGATCATCTCGCGAGTCTGCTGGCCGCTGGCCTGGCGGTAGACCTCGGCGCGCTGATGCTCATCTTCGACCCGGTTGTTCAAGCGCTCGATACGCTCGGCGGCGTTGACCGTGGCGGCCGCGAGGCTGGCGAAGGCTTGCAGGGCATCCAGCTCGATGGGCTCGAAGCGCTCCGGATCGAGGGCGTCGAGGGTCAGCAGACCCCAGGGGCGCTCGTCGATGAATAACGGGCAACCCATGCAGTCGTGGACTTCCAGATGATCATCCAGGCCATCGACCAGGCCGTCATAGGGGTCAGGCAAGTCGCTGTCGGCAGCGAAGCGGGTCGGGCCTGGGCTGCTGAGCAGCGCTTGGAACCGCGGGTGCTCGCTGACCTTGAAGCGCCGACCGAGGGTATCGGTACTCAAGCCGTCGACGGCCAGCGGCACCAACCATTCACCATCAAGACGCAGCAGAGCGGCGGCGTCGCATGGCAGCAGGGCGCGCATGGCTTCCAGCAGGCGGCGATAACGCTCGCCTTCAGGCAGTTCGCGGGACAGGTCGGAGACCAGGGGCAGCAGGGCGGTGAGCAGGGGTTTTGCAGTCATAGTGACTCCGTGTAGTCGGTATGACTATAAGTCAGGCAGTGTCTAAATGACTATTAAGTTATTAACTCATTGATTTATAAAGACTAAATAGTTGGCATGGAAGCTGATAGGCATAGGGTAATCCGTTAGCAATCCAAGAAGACCAGGAGTCACCTTATGCTGAGCGTTCAAGATCGTGCCATCGTCAAATCCACCGTGCCACTGCTCGAAAGCGGTGGTGAAGCGCTGATCACCCACTTCTACCGCATGATGCTCTCCGAATACCCGGAAGTCCGCCCACTGTTCAACCAGGCCCACCAGACCAGCGGTGATCAGCCGCGTGCCCTGGCCAACGGCGTATTGATGTATGCGCGCCATATCGACCAACTCGACCAGTTGGGCGACCTGGTGGCCAAGATCATCAACAAGCATGTGGCCCTGCAGATCCTGCCGGAACACTATCCGATTGTCGGCAGCTGCCTGCTGCGGGCCATCGCTGAAGTGCTGGGCGAAGAGATCGCCACCCCGGAAGTGATTGCGGCCTGGGGCGCGGCTTATGGCCAACTGGCGGACATCCTGATCGGCGCCGAAACCAGCATCTACGATCAGAAGGAGCAGGCCCCCGGCGGCTGGCGCGGGGCGCGGGAATTCATCGTGGCGGGCAAGGTCGAGGAGAGCGCAGAGATCACCTCGTTCTACTTCGAACCGGCGGATAAAGGCCCGATTCTGGTGGCGGAACCCGGCCAGTACATCGGCATGAAACTGATCCTCGACGGCGAAGAGATCCGCCGCAACTACTCGCTGTCGGCGCTGGCGAACAACGGCCAGTACCGCATCAGCGTCAAACGCGAGGACGGTGGCCGCGCTTCCAACTTCCTGCACGACCAGTTGCAGGTCGGCGCCAGCATCCAGTTGTTCCCGCCATCGGGCGAGTTCGTCCTTACCGCCAGCGACAAGCCACTGGTGCTGATCAGCGGCGGCGTCGGCATCACCCCGACCCTGGCGATGCTCGAAGCGGCGCTGGAGACTCAGCGGCCGGTGCACTTCATCCACTGCGCGCGCAATGGCAGTGTGCATGCCTTCCGCGACTGGATCGACGGCCTGGCCGAGCGTCACCCGCAACTCAAGCGCTTCTACTGCTACGCCGAAGATGACGGCGTGAGCCCGGCGGCGCACAAGGTTGGTTTGTTGAGCCAGCAGCAGTTGCATGAGTGGCTGCCGGAGCAGCGTGACCTGGATGCTTACTTCCTGGGGCCGAAAGGTTTCATGGCGTCCATCAAGCGCCACCTCAAGGCACTGGGCGTGCCGGAAAAGCAAAGCCGCTATGAGTTCTTCGGGCCGGCAGCGGCGCTGGAGTAAGGGGTTGGCGCGGTGAGCCAGGCTCACCGCGTCGCTTTCATCGCGAGCAGGCTCGCTCCCACATTGGTCCGCGTCGTATGCAGATCAAATAATGTGGGAGCGAGCCTGCTCGCGAATGCTTCACCTCGGTCCTGAACTGAAAAAAGTCAGAAAGTTAATCCCTCCTTAACCGCCTTATCGTCTATTCCCCCGAATCCCCCTGTCATGCTCCAGGCTCTCAAAGGTCCGGGCCAGCGTGTAGACTGGCGGGCACTCGAAATCTTCAAGGGAAACGCGATGAGCGATGAATCCATGCGGTTGGGGCGTGAACGGCGCTACCTGGTGTTGTTGGGCATCATTTGCCTGGCGTTGATCGGCGGCGCGCTGTACATGCAAATTGTCCTGGGCGAGGCACCTTGCCCGCTGTGCATCCTGCAACGTTATGCATTGCTGCTGATCGCGATCTTTGCCTTCATCGGCGCGACCATGCGCAGCCGTCGCAGCATCACGGTGTTCGAAACCCTGGTGGTGATCTGTGCGCTGGCCGGTGCAGGCGTCGCCGGGCATCACGTCTTCACGCAGTTCTATCCGTCAGTCAGCTGCGGCATCGATGTGCTGCAACCGATTGTCGACGACTTGCCGCTGGCGAAGATCTTCCCGCTGGGGTTCCAGGTCGACGGTTTCTGCTCCACGCCATACCCGCCGATCCTTGGTCTGTCGCTGGCGCAGTGGGCGCTGGTCGCCTTCGTGATGATCGTGGTGCTGGTGCCTTTGCTAACGTCGCGTAACCGCAAAGCGCTGCGCTGAGGTCATCTGTCGGCACGCATTGTCGGACAAAAAAGCCCCGGTCCTCGCAGGAGGGCCGGGGCTTTTTTTGTCCTGCCGAGCGCATTTCAGAGGCCGGATAAAAAGACCCTGATGTGCGACAGCCAAGGGTGCGACACATGTGCGACATGTTGTCACAGAGTCGGTGTCGCAGGGCGTTCGAGGAAGCCGGATTGGTGCATGGAAACGTAACGAAATTGGGCTGTTTTACAGGCTTGCGGTTTTTTCCATTCCGAACGCGAGCAGGCAGTTTTAACAGGGTCTGACGAACGGCCGGAGCCCCCGTCATATCGGGCCTCGGGCAAGGTAAAGGGCAGTGAAGAGGGGGCCGATACTGTCTGAACTGTGGGTGGAAGACCTACTTATTGTGGTGTTTTTGTTGAGAATCAATTTCGATAAGATGCGCCACTTTTGCGAAAACGGTTAATGATTGTTGCCGGTTCGGATAAAAATTATTTCGGGATGAGACATGGTTTATAGGGCGTTACATATCTACAATCGCCCGCACTGAATCCCCGGCACTGCTCAAATCTTAACCAGACGTGAGCAGAAACAGGGTGTCGAGAGGTCTGGTGGCTTCATGCGATGCCCAGGTGTCGGAGTCTCCAACTACCCGCACCAAATGGAATTGGTCTGTAACAAGGCCTTTGACCACGAATTCGAATAAGAACTCACCGCAGGCCCGGGATTTGTCGTAAAGCGTCTGACGCACGACGGGCATGCCCTTATTCAATCCAAGAAAAATGCCAACCCTTGGCAGGGTGAAGTGTTGGCGATCAAAACCCAACTGCATTGCGCAAGCTGCTTTAGAGGTCGTGAGATGAGTAAAAACAGGTACCCCAGACTACTAGGCTTATTGCCGCTGATCGGCACGTTGTTGCTGTCAGGCTGCAACATGACCTTGCTCAATCCCAAGGGCCAGGTTGGTCTGGACGAGCGAAACCTGATCATCACCGCAACGCTGCTGATGCTGTTGGTCGTGGTGCCGGTCATCGTCATGACCTTCCTGTTCGCCTGGAAATACCGCGCGTCCAACACCAACGCCACCTACACCCCGAAATGGAACCACTCCACCAAGATCGAGATCGCGGTGTGGGCTGTTCCAGTGCTGATCATCATTGCCCTGGGTTACGTCACCTACAAGTCGACCCACGCCCTGGACCCGTACAAGCCGCTGGAATCCGACGTCAAGCCAGTGACCATCGAAGTGGTCGCGCTGGACTGGAAGTGGCTGTTCATCTACCCGGAACAAGGCATCGCCACGGTCAACAAGATCGTGTTCCCGGCGCACACCCCGGTCAACTTCAAGATCACTTCCGACGCCGTGATGAACTCGTTCTTCATCCCTGCTCTGGGTGGCCAGATCTACGCGATGGCGGGCATGCAGACCAAGCTGCACCTGATCGCCAACGAGAACGCTGAAATGGACGGTATCTCCGCCAACTACAGCGGCGCTGGTTTCACCGGTATGAAATTCAAAGCGATCGCAACTTCCCAGGAAGATTTCGACGCCTGGGTAAGTGAAGTCAAAAAGGCACCTAAACAGCTTGAACAAGCTGAATACGCAGCCCTTTCCAAGCCAAGCCAGAACAACCCAGTCGAGCTCTACTCCTCGGTTACCCCAGGCATGTTCCAGGCCATCGTCGACAAGTACGAAGGCATGAAACCGGGTCCTAAGGTCAAGCACGAGAAAGCAGAGAAAGAAGTGGCCCAAATGGAAGGGATGGACATGAGTTCGCATTCAGCTGCCGGGGCAGAGGAGTAAACGATGTTTGGTAAATTAAGTTGGGAAGCGATCCCGTTCCACGAGCCGATTGTCATGGTGACCATCTCCATGATCGCGCTCGGTGGTCTGGCGTTGTTCGCCGCAATCACCTACTTCAAGAAGTGGACCTACCTGTGGACCGAGTGGCTGACGTCGGTCGACCACAAGAAAATCGGCGTGATGTACATCGTCGTCGCCATGGTCATGCTGCTGCGCGGCTTTGCCGACGCCATCATGATGCGTACCCAGTTGGCCATGGCCACCGAGGGTTCGCCTGGCTACCTGCCACCTGAACACTATGACCAGATCTTCACCGCTCACGGTGTGATCATGATCATCTTCATGGCGATGCCATTCTTCACCGGCCTGATGAACCTTGCAGTGCCGCTGCAGATCGGCGCGCGTGACGTTGCCTACCCGTTCCTGAACTCCCTGAGCTTCTGGCTGCTGGTTTCCGGCGTAGTGCTGATCAACCTGTCCCTGGGCGTCGGCGAATTCGCCAAGACCGGCTGGGTTGCCTATCCGCCGCTGTCGGGCCTGCAATACAGTCCTGGCGTGGGGATGGATTACTACATCTGGGCGCTACAGCTATCGGGTCTTGGGACAACGCTGACGGGGGTCAACTTCCTGGCCACCGTGCTGAAAATGCGTACCCCTGGCATGAAGATGATGGACATGCCGATCTTCACCTGGACCTGCACCTGGGCCAACGTCCTGATCGTGGCTTCGTTCCCGATCCTGACCGCTACCCTGGCACTGCTGACGCTTGACCGTTACATGGATTTCCACATTTTCACCAATGAACTTGGTGGCAATCCGATGATGTACGTGAACCTGTTCTGGGCATGGGGTCACCCCGAGGTGTACATCCTGATCCTGCCAGCGTTCGGTATCTTCTCCGAAGTCATCTCGACCTTCACCGGCAAGAAACTGTTCGGCCACCACTCGATGGTCTACGCATCGGGCGCGATCTCGATCCTGGGCTTCATGGTTTGGCTGCACCACTTCTTCACCATGGGTTCGGGTGCCAGCGTCAACGCCTTCTTCGGTCTGGCGACGATGCTGATTTCCGTCCCGACGGGTGTGAAGCTGTTCAACTGGCTGTTCACCATCTACCAGGGCCGTCTGCGCTTCACCAGCCAGGTGATGTGGACCCTGGGCTTCATGGTGACCTTCGCCATCGGCGGCATGACCGGCGTACTGCTGGCCATCCCGGGTGCCGACTTCGTTCTGCACAACAGCCTGTTCGTGATCGCGCACTTCCATAACGTGATCATCGGCGGTGCGGTATTCGGCTACATCGCAGGCTTCGGCTTCTACTTCCCTAAAGCGTTCGGCTTCAAGCTGCACGAAGGTTGGGGCAAGGCCGCGTTCTGGTTCTGGATCACCGGCTTCTTCGTCGCGTTCATGCCGCTCTATGTACTGGGCTTCATGGGCATGACCCGTCGCCTGAACGCCACTACCAACCCTGAGTGGGTGCCGTACCTGTACGTCGCCATGTTCGGTGCGGTGATGATCGCCGTGGGTATCGCTTGCCAGCTGATCCAGCTGTACGTCAGTGTGCGTGACCGCAACAAGCCAGAAAACATGTGCGAACACGGCGACCCGTGGAATGCACACACCCTGGAATGGTCGACCTCGTCGCCACCTCCGTTCTACAACTTCGCCGTGCTGCCGAAAGCCGATGTTGTTGATCCGTTCACCGAAGCCAAGGAAAACGGCACCGCGTACAAGGCCCCGGCCAAGTACGAGCCGATCCACATGCCAAACAACACCGCCACCGGTGTGGTCATGGGCGCACTGTTGACCGTGTTCGGTTTCGCGATGATCTGGCACATCTGGTGGCTGGCGATCGCTGGTCTGGCCGGCACCGTGATCTACTTCGTGATCCACGCGGCCCGTGATGATCAAGGCTATATGGTGCCGGTCGACGTGATCGAGCGCATCGAAGCCGAGCAGCACAAGCGTCTGGTAGCGGCAGGGAAAATCCCGGCCACCGCCACCCGTGTTGAAACCTCGTTGGAACAGGCTTAAACCATGTCGAACTTAGTGACCAATGCTGGACACACCCATGTCGATGGACATGGGCATGATGACCATCACCACGACTCGGGCGAGATGACCGTATACGGTTTCTGGCTCTACCTGATGACCGACTGCATTCTGTTCGCGTCGATCTTCGCGGCGTACGCGGTACTGGTTAACAACGTAGCGGGTGGCCCGTCGGGCCACGACATCTTCGAACTGCCATACGTACTGGGCGAAACCGCTCTGCTGCTGTTCAGTTCGATCACCTACGGCTTCGCCATGCTGGCGTTCTTCCGTGGCAACAAGAAGCAGGTCCTGGGCTGGCTGGCCCTGACCTTCATGTTCGGTGCCGGCTTCATCGGCATGGAGATCAACGAGTTCCATATGTTGATCTCCGAGGGCTACGGCCCTAGCCGTTCCGGCTTCCTGTCCGGGTTCTTCACCCTGGTCGGCACCCACGGTCTGCACGTGACCAGCGGTCTGATCTGGATGGCGATCATGATGTATCAGGTGCAGAAAAACGGCCTGACGGCGACCAACAAGACCCGTCTGAGCTGCCTGAGCCTGTTCTGGCACTTCCTGGACGTCGTGTGGATCTGCGTATTCACCGTTGTTTATCTGATGGGGACTATGTAAATGGCTAACGCAGCTCATTCCCAAAATGGCCATGGCCATGACAGCCACGACGCCAGTCATGGCAGCGTCAAGTCCTACGGCATCGGTTTCATCCTGTCGGTGATCCTGACCCTGATTCCGTTCGGTCTGGTGATGTACCCGACGCTGCCGAAGTCGATCACCCTGATGATCGTCGTCGCGTTCGCAGTCATCCAGGTGCTGGTGCACCTGGTGTACTTCCTCCATCTGGACCGTTCGGCCGCGCAGCGTAACAACGTGATTGCGTTTGTCTTCGCCGCGATCGTGATCGTCCTGCTGGTTGGCCTGTCGCTGTGGATCATGTTCAGCATCCACACGTTCATGATGGCGAAGTGAGGTAAGTCCGCATGTCCCTCAAGCACTTTATCCAAATCACCAAACCGGGGATCATTTTCGGTAACGTGCTTTCTGTGGCAGGCGGATTTTTCCTGGCCTCCAAAGGGCATGTCGATCTGGCCATCTTCCTGGCCGCCATGATCGGCACGTCCCTGGTGGTTGCCTCCGGTTGCGTGTTCAACAACTGCATCGACCGTGACATCGACCTGAAGATGGAACGCACCAAGAACCGGGTGCTGGTCCAGGGCTTGATCTCCCTGAAACTGGCCCTGATCTATGCGACCGTCCTGGGTGTCGCCGGCATTGCCCTGTTGTACAAGGTGGCCAACCCGTTGGCCGCGCTGTTCGCAGTCATCGGCTTCGTGATCTACGTCGGCTTCTACAGCCTGTACCTCAAGCGCAAGTCGGTTCACGGCACGCTGGTGGGCAGTCTGTCGGGCGCCATGCCGCCGGTGATTGGCTACGTCGCCGTCAGCAACACCTTCGACATGGCCGCACTGACCCTGCTGGTGATGTTCAGCCTGTGGCAGATGCCGCATTCCTACGCCATCGCGATCTTCCGCTTCAACGATTACCTGGCCGCATCGATTCCGGTGCTGCCAGTGAAGCGCGGCATCCAGGTGGCCAAGAAGCACATCCTGATCTACATCCTGGCCTTCCTCGTGGCGACCTTGATGCTGACCTTCAGCGGCTACGCCGGCATGAGCTACCTCGCCGTCGCCGCGGCCATGGGCATGTACTGGCTGTACATGGCCTGGACCGGCTACAAGGCAGTGGATGACACGGTCTGGGCACGCAAGCTGTTCGTGTTCTCGATCTTCACCATTACCGCGTTGAGCGTGATGATGTCCCTGGACTTCAAAGTGCCGAGCGAGTTGCTGCTGACGTACGCGCCTTAAGCGTCGGATGCTGTAAAGAAAAGCCCCGTCTTCGAGAGAAGAGCGGGGCTTTTTGTTGGGTGCTTTCTGCTGGACCGAGTTGCCGCCATCGCGAGCAGGCTCACTCCTACATTGGATCTGCGTCGCCGCCAATGTTGAATGCAACCCCGATCACCTGTGGGAGCGAGCCTGCTCGCGATGGCTGCGACGCGGTGTTTCAGGCACGAACCATAGTCGTCTGGCCAAACGGGTTCGGCGCAACCCCTGTGTCATGAGTCATTGAGGAAAACGGAACATGGCATTTAGGAAACGTCCTAACGCCAGCACCTGCGTTGCTTGGGTAAGGTCTCTCTCGTCAATTGATAGATCGTTGAGGCACAAGACAGCGGCAACTATTCGTCTTCGATGACAGGAAAGTGGGGTTGAATGAGAGAACGTAACCTATTTGACGAGTTGATCCAGGGCGTTGAAGAAATGAGAGCTCAACGCGAAGCCATGCGCCGCAATGCGGTGGAAGACGTGCGGACCACTGATATTGGTACGCAAGAACACGTTCATATTGAGGAGCCACCAATCTCCGTTCTCACTAATATTTTGCATGATTATCTGGAGAGCACAGATGACGAAGCCCCATAGCGGCCACGTCCTCTCATCCGCCTTGGACACGCTGGTAAAAAGACCTTTGAATCAAGCGGATGACGTTGCCTTGGTGAGCGCCGCCAAAGCCGTCTGGTACTCGGACTCAAATCTTGAAACCGAAGTAACCGCTTTTTTGAATTGTCACGCTGACGATGTGGAGGTTCGGCGTGCTGGTTATCTGCTTGAGCGATTCACCCGATTTACCTGCTTGTCTGATCTGCGCGTGTCGGAGACTCTTAATGCCCTCGAGCTTTTGGCACATTCGACTACCGTGCCAGCCGTGACGCTACAAACTGTTATGCCATTGCGCCGACGCCGTGATGAGCTCGCTGTCTCTTGGGGGTTAAGTGAGGGCCTCGGCCTGAAAGCCCAAGCCCTCATGCCTTTCCAGACCCGGCATTACGAAGCTGAGCAACGCGCCATGTTTTCCTGAACCCTGGTTGCAGCGAAGAAGTCGCATCGTTTGATCCAACAGCTGGAACGGCCTGCAGCGTAAAGCCCCTCCCTTCGAGAGAATGGCGGGGCTTTTTCATTTACGCGCGGTTGTTACACGGTGCATCGAGCACTTTCACCACGTCATCGATGATTGCTTTGCTCATGTCCTGCAAAAAATGCGAGGCCCAGGCGTGTCGGTCGGAGTCGCGGACCATGGCGGCGTCTGAGGCGAGTAGTTTGGCGAGGTGGAGCAGGTCGGAGGCGTGGTAGAGGGCTTCGGTTACCGGGACGCCGGCATTGATGCGGAACAGGGGTTCTTTGGCGTGGTAGGAAAACGGGGTGAGGCCGATGGTTTTGAGGTCTTTGGGATTGGTCATTGGGCTTCACCTCCTGTTGGGCCGGAGGTGGAGGGGCATGACTGGTGTAGCAGACGGATCGATAGCGTTCATTTGTAACTCCTGCATAAGTGAAGCTGTCCCGTTCGTTATCAGGCGAATGGGTGGCAGCTGTGCGCAGGCTGATAAACCGGAGATGCAGGACCCGGCAGACCCGAAGGTCTCCCACGCACAGCCGCCATTGCACGAAAAAACGGGCGAAAAAAAACGCCGACAATCGTGGAGTTGGCGCAGTTGCGCGCACATCTTACCCGGGTTATCAGGCCCGGTCGCTGAATTGGCAGCGACCGGGCGAAGTTAGCCGGCAAGAATGAGGTCGGCAATCGTAGCGATCTGGTGGCCGGGGATGGCCGGGACACCGCAGACCCTGTGGGAGCGGGCTTGCTCGCGAAAGCGGTGTGTCAGGCGACATTGATGCTGGATGTGACGGCCTCATCGCGAGCAGGCTCGCTCCCACAGGGATAGGCGGTGGTCGGTTATTTTTGTGGCATGTCCAGCAACCGGAAAAACCGCTCCCGCACCTGCACATGATCACTGTGCGCCACATTGAATCGTAGAAACTGATTGGCATCCGCCGCTTTGCTGAGCAAGGTTCCCGGTGCCAGTACCAGGTCGATTTCCAGACCCTTTCTGGCCAGGCACTCGGCTTTGAACCCCTGCGGCAATCGCGTCCAGATGTACAGCCCTTCCCCCGGCAACGACGACACCGAACACCCGGCCTCGCTCAGCCACGCGGCCACCCGGCTGTTCGACTCGTAGAGCCGGTCCACCGTGCGACGCATGTGTTTGGTGTAGCTGCCGTCGCTGAGCATGGTGCAGATGATCTGCTCGGCCATTTCCGAGGTCATGCCGCCGCAGGCCATTTTCAGCGTCACCATCCGCGCCGCCAGTAGCGGTGACAGCACCGCGAAGCTGACGCGGCTGTTGGCGGTCAGGGTCTTGGAGAACCCGGAGACGTAAGAGACATTGTCCAGCCCGCTCGCGGCCAGGCGTGGCGTCCGGCGTTGCTGCATGTCGCAGTACAAATCGTCTTCGAGAATGTGGAAATTGTAGCGATGGCTCAGCTCCACCAAGCGGTAAACCTGCGCCGAGGTGAACGAGTGCCCGGTCGGGTTGTGCAGGGCATTGTTGGTCATGTAGAGCACGGGACGATGGGCGATCAGTAGTTGCTCGAACGCGTCCAGGTCCATGCCGTCGCAGTCGCGGCGGATGGTGATGACCTTGGCGCCATGCCAGGCCAGATTGGTGTGCATCGTGAAGTAACACGGGTCGTCGAGCAGCACCGTGTCGCCGGGCTTGACCAGCAGGCGCATCAGCATGTCGATGGCTTGTACGGTGTTGGCGGTGGTGATGATCTGTTCGACCGGCGCCTCGATGCCCAAGGTCGACATCTTGACCCGCAAAGCCTGGCGCAATGGCAGGTAACCGCTGGCGTTGCCGTATTCACCCATGCGCAGGGTTGTCGCGCGAAGCGTCCCGCGCACGGCCTTGAGCAATTCTTCGGCAGGCAACCACGAGGACGGCAAAAAACCAGCCCCCGGTCGCAGCGCACCATTGTCCAGCAGCACCGCGCGGCGGACCACGCTGAGGGTGTCTTGCGGGAGCAGGTCCGGCCCGGCGTTGGCCGGCAGGGTGGTGCTGGAGCGGTGCACGTAGTGCCCGGAACCCTGGCGTGAAACCACCAGGCCCTTGGCCCGCAAACGGTCGAGGGCGTCGACCACCGTGGACTTGCCCACGTGCATCAAGTCGGAGAGTTCGCGAATCGGCGGCAGCCTGGAGCCGTGGGGCAGGCCGCCCTGACTGATCGCCACCGTTAATTGATCGACGATCTGCTGGACCAGCGGCACACCCGGCTGGAACTCGATAGCGGCGATCACTGCGCGCTGAGCCTGCATTTTACTGGTCTCTCCGGCAGTAAAGTTCGTTTGATTCTATACGAACTTGCTCTGACCAAGACAAACATCTCTTTCTACTATCGCTCTGGAGTGTTTTCGGATTGTCGACCTGTTGCCGGTCGTTCAGTCGCCAAGGTTCATGAGGTGCTGCATGAGTTTAGAAACGACCGCCGTCGTGGCGAAACCGGTGATCAACCTGCGGTTGTTCACCATTCGAATCATCACGGCCGTGGCGCTGTTCGCGGTGTTGGGCAAGGCCAACGTCTGGCTCGATACCGCCACCAACAGCATTCTGGCCTTGGGTTATCGGGCCTTGTTGTTACTGCTGCCGCTGACGTTGCTGGTACTCGGTCGTCGCTCCTTGAGTGTCACGCTGCTGTGTGCCGCCATGGGCTTGGTGCTGCTGGCGGTCACCCGCAACCAGGGCGTCGTCATGTTTGCCGCGGCGCTGTTTGCCTACGGCATTGCGATTGCCGGTTACCTGATCAAGAGCGAAGCGGCGCAGACCAAGGAGGGCGCGGCCTATAACCGCGTGGCCATGAACATGGGCAGCCTGTTGGCTGGCCTGATCCTGCTGTCGCCGCTATTGACCCCAACCATGTTTTTTCTCGGCGCCGCCAGTTTTGTCCTGCTGTGCCTGCCCATCGCCATGGGCGCGACCTTCACCACCGAAGCCGCGGTGGCACGCCCTGCCAGCCAGGAAGGCAGCGGCTGGCGCAACAAACTGCCGTGGGTGATCGCCGGCGTCATCATGGGCATCAAGCTGTTTGGGGTGTTCTCGATCCTGCCGCAAGCGATCCTGCTCCAGACCGGCGAACTGCCGGCCTGGTACGGCCTGATGCTGATCCTCAACAGCGCCGTGGTGGTATTCGCGCAAGTGCCGGTGATGAAACTGATCGAGAGCACCGGGCGCTTCAAGGTGTTGACGGTCATCGGGATCATCGTCGGCGGTTTTGCGGTGCTGTCTTCACCGGCTGCGTTCCACGTCGAAACCCTGGTCGGCGCACTGGTCTGGGTGGCGCTGCTGTCCATTGCCGAGTGCGCGTTCAGTCACCTCGATTACTTCTCGGTCAAGCAGAACAACATGTTCGTCAAGGAAGTGTCTTTGGGCGTCGGCGCCGGATTGACCGTGTTGATCATGCGGGTCATGCCGCCTCCCTACAACGCGCTGGTGCTGGCAGCCATTGGCGCTGGCGGGATTCTGGTCTGGTACTGGCTCAACCGTAAATCAATCGCGTCGCTGCATGACTGAGTCATCGCCGTTTCGGTTTTCACTTTGCAAGTCGGGGGGGGGTTATGAGTACGACTTCGTGCGTAGTAGTGGTTGGGTACAACGGCAGTCGGGTTCACGATGTCCAGAAGCTGCGCGATCTGTGCAAGTCGCTGTACAACGCCAGGCTGATCCTGCTGGTCGAGCAGATTCAGCCCCGGGACGATCAGGTCGCTGATCACGTTTGCAGTACATCGCTGGCCGAGAAAGACGTTCCGGCCTCTCTCGAACTGGTGGTCGGTTGCCTGAATGCCGATTGCTGGGAACTGATCGGCGTGCTGCCGTTTTCGGATCGCGGCGTGCTGCTCGGTGCGGCGCTGGCCAACCATTTCGGCCTGCCCGGCATTACCCCGGCCGATGCGCGAGCGGGGTTGGACAAACAGATTTTCCGCCAACTCGAAGCGACTGCCACTGCGGCACCCGAGGATTACCGGCCGATCGTTTCCACCCGGATCGAGAGCCTGCCGGAACTGCGTCAGCGCGTGATCGAACTGGGCGGCAAGGCGTTCATCAAGCCTGCCTGCGAAGGTGCCAGCCGCGGCTGCCGGGTCATTCGGCACCCGTCCGAATGCGACGAGGCATGGCAGGCCCTCAAACCCTATCGCGAGGGCGGCATCTTGCTTGAAGAACTGATCCAGAACGCCCGCGAATACAGCTGGGACTATGTGGCGGGAAGTACCTGGATCACCGAAAAAACCACCACCGATGGCGCCTACCGCGCCGAGATCCAGCAAGTGGTGCCAGCGCCCTTGGCGGCGGACGCACAGGCGCGGCTTATGGCCGCCGGCCGACACATGGCGGGGCTGGTATCGCAGGACAACGGAGCCTGGCACAACGAAGTTTTCCACAGGGCCAATCACCGCACTTCGGCCGTGGAAACCAACATGCGCCCCGGTGGCATGCACATCTGGGACCTGGCCCGTAAGGCGTTCATCGACTTCGATCCGTGGGAGCGCTGGGTCCGCTGGGCCGTGGAAGGCTACATCGCCAACCATGATCCAGTACCACGCGGTTACTGCGGCATACGCCTGTTGCGAGCGAACACCGGCGGCATCCTGCGGGACGTACCGGACATCCAGGCCCTGGCCCGGTCGCTGAACATCGAATTGGTGGAAGCGGTGCTGACCAAGCGCATTGGTGATTCGGTCAGCGCACTGGTGAAAGACAACTTCTCGTTCATCGGCCACATCGTGTTGTTCAACGAGCAGTACGAACGCCTCAGCCTGGACCTGACGCGTCTGGCCGAGGCCATTGAATCAAGGGTCGGGATCACCAGCCTGGCAGCGCCGGCGAGGGCTGTGGGCTGAGTCGTGGATCAAGCAGCAGCGATCGATGTTTTTTGCAGTATTGATCAAGAGGGTTACGTAAATGAATGCACACATGACCTGTGATGAGCGCTTCATCGCTCTGGCACGGGAATTCAACTATGACATCTACGGCGAGAACACCGCTGGCGGACATTACGCGCCGCTGATTCGTCATCACGATGAACTGTATATCAGCGGTCTGGTGCCGCGCATGAACGGCAAAATCCACTATCCGGGGCGGGTCGGACTGGACCTCGACATGGCGGATGCGCAAGCGGCCGCCAGCATCAGTGCGATGCGCGGATTGGCGCTGATCGTTGATGCCATTGGTTCGCTGGACAAGATCAAATCGTTGATTCGGGTCACGGTGTATGTGAGATCCACGGAAGATTTTGTCGACCTCAGTGAAGTCGCCAATGGCGCATCGGATGTTTTCAGTCACGTACTGGGCGATGCCGGGAAACATACACGCACTACAGTCGGTGTTTATCAGTTACCGAAAAATGCGGCGATTGAAGTTGATATGATCGTGGCGTTGCGGCCGTCGGTGTTATAAATAAAGTTGTCCGGCTTTACACTGTTGAAGGGTTCGCCTAAGGTCGGGTAACTCCATTCGGCAGAATAAGTTGGAAACAGAAGATGAATAACGTTCAGGGTGCGTTTTTTTCATATAAGGATTTTCGCCGGAGTCTGGATCGGCAGCCGACCAAACCTCGTGTGTGGAAAGGTGCCGAACTTAGCGATATGCGCCAGACTCTTGAGGCCAGCGACGTCGATATTATTGCGCTGGCCCACGATAATACGCTCGACGGTTGCCAACTGACGCCCGGCATGGCGGTGTCCATGCAATGGTTGGTGCCGGGTTCAACACTCGAAGGTCATGCCCATGCCTGGTGGCATCTGTTCGTTATCCAGTCCGGCAGCGGCACCTTGTCACTGGGCGATGCAGACGAGGTAAACGTCGGCCCCGGGGATGTATTGCTGGTACCGGCCTGGACCCGTCACGGCTTCGTCAACACCAGCGCCACCGAGCCGCTGGCAATGCTCAACCTCAGCAACATGCCGCAGATGGCATTGCTATCCAACCACGCCGACAACGTTGGGCTGATCCCCCGCCCGCTGTAAATTCCTTTGTGCTGCACACCAGGGAGTCCGCATACGCTGACTCCCTTTTTTGGTTTTTACGCACCTGAAAAATACCCTCTGGCGATTTAACACTCTGATTTCTGTATCGATAGAAATAGATAATTTCTGTATCTATTCAGCGCTTAAGCAACTTACTACGATCACTTCACATGCAACGGATTAATGTGTTTAGTGCAAAGGGAGTGTTCTATGGGAAGTACGAAGTTAAAGCTGTATCTGGGGGCGGACTATGTCAGTGCCTTTGCCATGTCGGCTTTTGTGGCTTTAAAGGAAAAGCAACTTTCCTTTGATCTGGTAACGCTGGATTTGAAGTCGCGTGAAAACTATCTGGACAGTTACCGCAATCTTTCGCTGACGTGCAAAATTCCTGTGTTGGTTCACGAAGGTTTTGCGCTGTCGGAATCTTCAGCCATTGCCGAGTATCTGGAAGAACTCGCTCCTGCTTCAAAAAGAATTTACCCGCAAGACATCAAGCAGCGTGCCCGTGCCCGTCAACTGCAGGCCTGGCTGCGCAGCGATCTGCTGGTGGTGCGCAAAGAGCGTCCGTTTGATCTGGTGTATTTCGGCAAGAAGGACACGCCGCTGTCCGACGAAGCCCGGGCTGCTACCGACCGTCTGTTCCATGTGGCCGACCAATTGCTGGAAGAGGGCGCCGAGCATCTGTTCGGTGACTGGAGCATTGCCGACACCGACCTTGCAATCATGCTCAACCGCCTGGTTGCCAACGGTGATCCGGTGCCGGCACGGCTCGCGGCGTATGTGTGTCGCCAGTGGGATCGCGACAGCGTCCGGGCGTGGATGGACATAGAGCGCAAAGCGCCGGCCATCGCGTAAACGACCATAAGGAGCGCGGCCATGCAAGGACTGTCGGAGCACGAACGCTACAAACCCTATAACGCACGCACCATTCGCGACACGCCCTGGTGGGACAAGTTGACCCCGGCATTGCAGGAGGCCATGACCGTGGTAGCCCGGGTCATGCCGTTTCGCACCAACGAATACGTGCTGGGCACGCTGATCGACTGGAACAATATCCCGGACGATCCGGTTTTCCGCATGACCTTCCCCCACAAGGACATGCTGCTGCCTGAGGAATATGCCTCGCTCAAACAGCTGATCGAGCAGGATGACAACGCGGCCATCAAGCATCGGATCGAGGCGATCTGGCGGCGCATGAACCCGCATCCGGCCGGGCAGTTGACCCACAACGGTGTCACTCTCAATGGCAAAGTCCTGCCGGGCATCCAGCACAAGTACCGCGAGACCGTGCTGTTTTTCCCCGGTGCCGGGCAGACTTGTCACGCGTACTGCACCTTCTGTTTCCGCTGGGCACAGTTCATTGGCGAAGAAGAACTCAAATTCAACGCCCGTGAATCCCGGGAGCTGGTCAATTACCTGAAGGTGCACACCGAAGTGACCGACGTGCTGATTACCGGCGGCGACCCGATGATCATGAACACCCGCTCGCTGGCCGATTACATCGAGCCGCTGCTGCAATTGCCACACCTGAAGAACATCCGCATCGGCACCAAATCCGTGGCGTACTGGCCGCAGCGTTTCGTCAGCGACAAGGATGCGCCCGAGCTGTTGGAGCTGTTCCGACGCATTGTCGCGGCGGGGAAAAACCTGTCGATCATGGGCCATTACAACCACCCGGTGGAGATCCGTCAGGCCATCGCCCGTCAGGCCATCGAACGCATTCGTTCGACAGGTGCGACGGTGCGCATGCAGGCGCCGCTGATCCGCCACATCAACGAAAACCCCGCCGACTGGGCCGCGCTGTGGACCGAAGGGGTGCGGCTCGGGGCAGTGCCTTATTACATGTTCGTCGAGCGTGACACCGGCCCCAGTCACTACTTCGCGATGCCGCTGGCCCGGGCCTTCGAGATCTTCCAGGCGGCGTACCGCACGGTGTCGGGGCTTGCGCGCACGGTACGCGGGCCGTCCATGAGCACCTTCTACGGCAAGGTGTTGATCAACGGCATCGAGACCGTCGCCGGGGAAAAAGTCTTCGTCCTGCAGTTCCTCCAGGCACGCAATCCGCAATGGGTGTTGCGCACGTTCTACGCGCGCTTCGATCCGCAGGCGACCTGGTTCGACGACCTGCAACCGGCCTTCGGCGAGCGTGCGTTCTTCTTTCAGACCGAGCTCTCCGCCGTGCCGGAATTGATACCCGTGTTGCTGGAAACGGCGTAGGAAAAATCATGAACAATGGGGAAATATGGATATGAGCAGTATCCCGTTTGATCAACGCGAGGGCGTTATCTGGCTCGACGGCGAGTTCGTCGAGTGGTCCCGGGCGCAGTTGCATGTGCTGACCCATGGCCTGCATTACGCGAGCACCGTGTATGAAGGCGAGCGGGTCTACAACGGCAGGATCTTCAAGCTGCGCGAACACAGCGAGCGGTTGTATCGCTCGGCGCAACTGATGGACTTTGCCATCCCCTATGCGCTGGCTGAACTGGAGGCGGCCAGCCAGGAACTGCTGCAACGCAACCAGGTCGTCGACGGCTATCTGCGCCCGGTGGCCTGGCGTGGCAGCGAGATGATTTCCACCTCGGCGCGTTTCAACTGTGTGCACGTGGCCATCGCGTGCTGGCAGTGGCCGAGCTATTTCGAGCCGGCGGCGCGCATGGCCGGCATCCGCTTGAAAACCGCGACCTGGCGTCGCCCGCCACCGAGCAGCAGCCCGTTCGAAGCCAAGGCCTCCGGGCATTACCAGATCGCCACACTGAGCAAGCACGACGCCGAGAACACGGGTTACCACGATGCGCTGATGCTCGACTGGCGTGGCCACATTGCCGAAGCCACCAGCGCCAATGTGTTTTTCGTCAAAGGCCGGACTTTGCACACACCGACCCCGGACTGCTTTCTCAATGGCATTACCCGGCAGACCGTCATTGAGTTGGCCAAAGCGCTGGACTACCAGGTGATCGAACGCACGATTTTGCCTACGGAGCTTGGCGACTTCGACGAGTGTTTTCTCACCGGCACTGCCGCCGAAATCACCCCGGTGCAGAGCATCGACGCGCAGCACTATCGACCGGGTGACGCCTGCCGCGACTTCATCGCTGCGTACACCTCAACCGTCAACGCCGGATAACCCGCCAGGAATCTCACCATGTCAGACCAAGGGATTGTTGCGTCTCAACCTTGCATTTCACTCGGCCATCGTCACGAAGAACTGTCGACGTTGGGCTGGACTGTGCTGACTCCCGAGGAATTTGCCGATGATGTCGTAGGCACCTTGTGCGAGTTCGGTCCGATCCTTCCACAGTTCAACGGCCAGATGGCCTTTGCCATTACCCGCAGGCCGGGTTACGAAGACTTGCCGTATTCCCAGAGCATGAACGGCATCGGCCCGCACACTGAAGCGCCGGTGTACGGACCGCCACCTCGCTACCTGGCGTTGCATTGCCATAAACAGGCTACGTGCGGTGGCGGGCACACCGGATTGGTGGACGGCTACGAATTTCTCAAGTCCCTCGAACACAGCGAACCGCAACTGCGTGAGTGGCTGAAGGACACGCCGGTAGAGTTTGTCGCCACCGCCAAACCGGGCGAACCGGAACAACGGCGGGTCAAGGAATACATCCTCACGCCTACAGAGGACGGGGATATTTTCCGCTTCAGCTACAACCAGTTTCACTACGGCGACGTGAACCCGTCCAAGGCAGCCCTGCAGCAATCCCTGGTCGCCGACAGCACCTCGCCACTGGCCAGGTTTGCCGTGCTCGGCGAAGCGTACTTCGTCGAGCACAACGTTCCGGTGCTGATTCCCGACGGATGCCTGCTGATTTGGGACAACTGGCGAATGATCCACGCCCGCAGTCGTTACACTGACCCGGCGCGCCACCTGACCCGCTATTGGCTGGCCTGACTTTTCCGTCGCCCTTCCTTCTTTTGGCGTACCCCTTGGCGGGTACGCGCCTTACAGGTATCGCGTCATGCAAACAGCAATCGAGATCGCCCAGGTCGACCATCAACTGATCGTGCGGCTCAACCAGGCCTGGACCAAGCGCGCCACGGTGTGTTCGCCGGACCGGGGCCGGGTCGAAGAAGTGTTCGACCCGGCGCGCCCGGATTACCCGGAGTCCATGGTGCCGTTCTTCCATCACCCGAAATTCCAGTCCCTGAACGAAGAGCTCAAAAGCAGCGTGGTGACTTGGGGCTGGATCGGCTACAACCTGCGCACCGTCACCGCTGAAGAACATGTGGTCAACCCGGCACTCAGCGTCATCGCCGATCAGTACCTGGGCAAGGACGACTGGCATTTTCGCGAGGCCATGCAACAGACCCTGATCGACGAGCACTACCACACGCTGATGCACCTGCGCGCCATTGAGCGGACCAAACTGGACCGGGCGCTGGATCAGGATCTGGACTTGCCACCTTCCGTCACTTACCTGCGCCTTAAAGCCCAGCGTGAAGCTCTGCCCGAGCAATGGCAGCGGGATCTGGCGGCGATCACTTTTGCGGTGGTGGCTGAGATCAGCGTCAACGCCTATCTGGACTTGCTGGCGGACGACCAGACCATCCAGCCGCAAAACCGCCGCGTGGCCGAACTGCACAATCGCGACGAGTATGCCCACAGCAAGGTGCTGGCCGAAGTGGCGAAGGTCATGTACGCGAACATGCAGCCGGCTCAACAGGAATTTTTCGCACGCAACCTGTCGGTGGCGCTGAGTGCTTTTATCGCTCAGGACTACTCCATGTGGGAGGCGATTCTGACGCAGCTTGGGGTCGAGGATGCGGCGCTGATCATTGCCGACACCCGCGAGAGCAACAGGAACGCGACCATCATGCGTGACTACAGTGGCCTGCATAAGTTGGCTCAAGACCTAGGTATCAGCGAGCAGATCGATTTCGACTTCCGTCCGACCCTCAAAACTAGCGCAGCGGCCTGAATCCGGAGGTGTGTATGTCAGTTCCCGAGTACGAAGTGTTCGCTATCCGTGTCGGCGCAAACGCCCAACGCACTGCCAAAGAGAACTTTCTCTATGACGCCTGCTGCGGTGATCCGAATGCGCCGATGCCACTGGATTACTACTTTTGGGTCATCCGCAACGAGCAACAGGTGATCGTGGTCGACACCTGTTTCCAACCGGCCACGGCGGATCGGCGCAATCGCCAAATGTATCGCCTGCCGGAAGAATCCCTGCGGCAACTGGACATCGATCCGGCCCGGGTCGAGCACCTGATCCTTACCCATTTGCACTGGGATCATGCCGGCAATCTTGGACTGTTCCCGAAGGCGACCGTGCATTTGCAGGAAGCGGAACTGCGTTTCTGCACCGGGCCGAAAATGGTCCATCACACGGTGAACAAAACCTACGAGGTCGAGGATGTGATGTCGGCGCTGCCACCGCTGTTCGAAGGGCGGATGCGTTTGCACAGCGGTGTTGTCGAGGTAGTGCCCGGTGTGACCTTGCATCCGGTGGGCGGACATACGCCGGGCAGTCAGGTGGTGCGGGTGAATACTGAGCGCGGCTGGATTGTGCTGGCCTCGGATGCCGCGCATTTGTGGGTCAACATTCGTGAGCGCAGCCCGTTTCCGATTCTCGATGACCTGGCGCAAACCCTCGAAGCCTTCACCGAAATCGATCGCCTGGCCGACAGCGAAGACCACGTCATCCCCGGCCACGACCCGCTGATCGCCGAGCGTTTCCCGCACTGGAGTGACGACCCGCATATCATTTGCCTGCACCAACCTCCGAACTGACCACAACCCCCTGTGGGAGCTGTCGTTCACCGATGTTGTGTTCACCGAAAATCCCTTGTAGGAGCGAGCCTGCTCGCGAAGACGGCGGCATATTCAACATTGATGTGTCTGATCCACCGCTATCGCGAGCAGGCTCACTCCTACAGAATCGCGGTCAACCCTGATGTTGGAGCAAACGCCCCAAGGTCTGCACGGCCTCGTCAATCCTCGGCGAATACGGCGCCCCGCAGCCAATTCGCACAAAGTGATCGAAACGTCTGGCATTGGAGAAGATATCCCCAGGTGAAATCTGGATGCCGACCTTCAGCGCCTCATGAAAAAACGCCATGGATGAATGCCGACGAGGCAGTTCCACCCATAACAACGTGCCGCCCTGGGGGGTGGTCACGCGGGTGCCGAGGGGGAAGTAGCGAATAATCGCCTCGCTCATCTGTTGACGTTGCAGCGTCAGGGTTTTTCTCAAACGGCGCAGGTAACGTTCGTAGGAGGGCGTCTTCATGAAGGCACCGACCGCCAGTTGCGACAAGGTTTCGCACCCTCGGGTCTGAGCGTGTTTAAGCATCTCCACGCGGTCGTGCCATTTGCCGGCGCTGATCCAGCCCAGGCGCATGCCCGGTGCCAGGGTTTTGTTCAGCGAGGCGCAATAGATCACGTTGTCGGTGCGGTCCCAATGTTTGAGCGTGGACAGCGGCTGCTCGGTGTCCACCAGGTCGCCGTAGGTGTCGTCCTCGATCAGAACGGTGTTGTGCTCGGCGCACAGTTTCACCAGTCGTGCCTTGTTGGCGTCGGGCATGATGCTGCCCAGCGGGTTTTGCAGGTTGGGAATGACGATCAATGCCTTGACCCGTTCAGGGCCTTGCAGCAGCCGTTGCAGGGCCTGCAGATTGAGCCCGGTGTGGGTCGATGCCGGAACTTCCAGCACGCGCAGGTTCAGGCTTTCGAGAATTTGCAGCAGACCGTAGAACGTCGGCGACTCCACGGCCACGGTGTCGCCGGGGCGGGTGACCGCGCGCAAGGCCAGATTGATCGCTTCGGTGGCGCCGTTGGTGATCACGATCCGCTCGGGGGGCAGGTGGGTCTTGCTGGCAAGTGCCCGTCGGGCCAGGATGTTGCGCAATGCGCTGTTGCCGCAGGTTGAGCCCGCGGTACCGATCAGGTTGGCGTTGTAGCGTAGCGACTTGATCATGTTGTCTTGCAAGGTTTTCAGCGGATACAGCTCGGGTGCGCAGTAGGCGCTGGCGAAGTTGACCTTGATCGTCGCGTGCTGACTGGCCTTGAGCACCGCTGAGACCTGTTCATGGATGCCGACATAGATGCTGGTATCCAGCGTTGGCGCCAAGGCAATCGGGGCGGGCCTGGGCACGGTGTCGGGCTGACGAATGTAGTTGCCGGAGCGCGGCCGGGCTTCCAGCACTCCGTAGTCTTCCAGTTCCCGGCACACCTGCACGGCGGTCGACAGGCTGACGGCGTGTTTTTCCATCATCAACCGGATCGAGGGCAGGCGTTCACCGGTTTTCAAGGTGCCGCTGCGGATAGCGTCCAGGTAATGGTTGGCCAACTGGCGATACAAGGGGGTTGTGTTCATGATGACCTCAGCAGTTGCACCACCGAGGTCTGGGCTGGAAAGTGAGTTGACGCTCCCCGCAGGCGGACCCGTGGTGCTCATGGGTAAAGGGAAGTGGTGTACTGCGTCGATACTGGAAGAGTAATCGCGGATTTGCCCGAATCACGGGCAATAAAAAGCCCCGCACTGATGGCGGGGCTTTGGGTGTTACATTCTTAAAGGTATTACGTGACGGATCTGTGGCGAACCCACTCACCACAGATCAGGGTGGGGCGCCTTACTGCGCGGCGATGCTGTACCCATCGAACGCAGTCTGCTGTTGCAGGGCGGTGATGATGTTCTTGCGGTTGACCGCTTGCTCGGCGCCGCTGTTGTCCAGGAACGTCTCGCTTTCCAGTTCCGCCTCTTCGCCTTCGCCCACGAAGGTGAAACCGAGGAATTCCAGGGCTTCACGGTCGACGTTCAGGCGCGAGCGCGGGGTGCGCAACGGCAAGGTGACGCTGATGCCGTCCTTGCTGATGGTGAACACTTCGACTTCTTTCTTGGCCTTGGCGGCTTTGCTCTTGCCGCCGCTCGGGTTGCTGATGGCCTGGTGTGTCTGGTTCAGCACCTTCAGGGCCAGGCCGTAGACGATTTCCTGGAACGCCGGGTCGTCCTTGAAGCTGGACAGAATGCGGCTGATCGGGAATTTGCTGCTCAGGTCTTCGAGGGCGGCGATGTCGGCGGCTTCGGCGTCCTTGAGCTGCTTGAGCTGACCCATCAGTTCGTAGGCTTTGTCATCGTCGAAGCTGTCGTGGGCCTGGCGGATCGCGGCGCGCAGTTCGCGGATCTGGTCGCTTTCGCGGGTGGACTGGAAAGCGTCCAGCACCATCTCGCTGATGGTCTTGGCCTGGGGCACGTGCTGTGAAAGATTGATGGAGTTTTCGTATTCCGCTTTGGACGACAGGGTGACTACGGATTCAGCGGTGTTGGAATCGGACATTGAAATTTCACTACTTCTTTGAACTTGAATAGGGGTGAGAAAGCACGGGGGCTTTTTCAGGCCGACTAATCTATTGGACCGGGGCGGCGTTGTCACGGATCAACAGGCGGCTGGTCATTTTTTTGCTTACTCGATGGGCGCTAACGATCACGCGTTCGTTCTGGATACACCGGAACACTGTGGGAGCGAGCCTGCTCGCGATGGACGTTAACGATGACGTGTTCATTCTGGATGAGCGCGGTTCCCTTGAGACCATCGCGAGCAGGCTCGCTCCCACAGTGTTTTTGGTTGTTCACAGATCTTGCGTACACCCACTTACCTTGTGGGAGCGAGCCTGCTCGCGATGCAGGCGCCTCAGTCCGTCAGGCCTGCCGCGGTGTATTGAGGTTCATCGACCGAGCCGCCAACGCAGTCGCTGTCTCCTCATCGATCGGCAACGAAAAACGAAACGTCGCCCCACGCCCCGGCACATCGATCAACTGAATCTCGCGCCCGTGCAATTGCAGGATGCGATGCACGATCCGCAGCCCCAGCCCGCCATCACGCCGTGCGCCGCCAATATTGAACGGCCGCAGGAACAACCCTTCGCGCAGTTGCGGAGCGATGCCGGGGCCGGTATCGCTGACCGTGACTTCGATGAATGAGCCTTGCGGGCGCAGGCCCAGTTCGACCTCGCCCCCTGGCGGGGTATGGCGCAGGGCATTGTCGAACAGGTTGGTCAGCACCCGCTCGATCAAGCCGAGATCGGCACAGGCCGCCGAGGCATTCGGCGCGAACGTGGCCTTGAGTTCTACTTTGCGCGCTTCGGCGGTGAGTTCGAATTTCTGGAAGATGTCCTGGGCCAGGTCAGTCAGGGAAAAGCGCTCCAGCACCGGCTGCACGAAGCCATGTTCCAGGCGCACCAGTTCCAGCAGCGACTGCGCCAGACCGCCGACCTTGCGGCTCTGGTCCAGCGCGATGCCCAGATAGCGACGGCGGTCGGCAGGGGACAGCGTGGCGTCCTTGAGCGACAGGGTTTCCAGATAACCGTGCAACGAGGCCAGCGGCGTGCGCAAGTCATGGGAGATGTTCGCCACCAGTTCACGGCGCTCCTGATCCTGGCGGGTCAACGAACGCCATTGTTCGCCCAGGCGTGCCTGCATCTGCCGGAACGCGGCATCGAGCACGGCGATTTCATCGTGGCTGGCGGCTTTTTCCACCACGACGGGCAGGGCCGGTGTGACCGGCACGCCATCGATGTCGAACTGGCTGACGGTTTCGGTCAGGCGGCGCAACGGCCGGGTGATCAGGGCAAACGCGGTGAGACCGGCGATCAGGCACAGCAGCGCCACCAGACCGATGGACAACAGCGCTGTGTTGAGCGCCGCGCTGGTCGCACCGCGTTCGGCCAGGCGGTCGTGATCTTCACCGAGCAGCACCACGTAGAGATAACCGGCCGGCTTGCCATCAACCTTCAGCGGTGCAGCGCTGAACACCTTGCGCGCATCGATGCTGCGCGGATCGTCGCCGAGAATTGGCAGGGCATCGCCCCGCAACAGGCGCTGGATCGGCGCCAGGTCGACCCGTTCGCGACGGATCCGGCCCTCGGGCGCGGCGCTGCCGACAATCTTGCCTGCGGAGTCGAGCAGGTACACCTCGACGCTGGGGTTGACCTGCATCAGTTTGCTGAACAGGTCGTGCACGGCGTTGGGCATCAGGCCCTGGGTGTCCATCAGCACCGTGTCACTGGCGATGTGCTGGGCCAAGTCCCGGGACAACCCTTGCACCACTTCCTGCTCATGCATCTGGTTGGAGCGCACCTGCAACCACGCCGAGGTGCCGCAGCACACCAGCAGCAGCACGGCGAACACCAGGGACAGGCGCTGCGTCAGGGTCAGCCTCATGGCTGCGACTCCTCGCCGGTGGCGAATTTGTAGCCGCGGCCCCAGACCGTGAGGATGCGCACCGGTTGCGCCGGGTCGGCCTCGATCTTGGCGCGCAGGCGGTTGATGTGGGTATTGACCGTGTGCTCGTAGCCTTCGTGGCTGTAGCCCCACACGGCATTGAGCAGGTCCATGCGCGAAAACACCTTGCCGGGCTGACGGGCGAAGAAATACAGCAAGTCGAATTCCCGGGGCGTGAGGTCCAGGCGACGCCCATCGAGGGACACTTCCCGGGTGATCGGGTCGATGGCCAGGCCGTCGGTGAGCAGGCTGCCGGCGTCCATCTTCAGGTTGCGCGCCATGGCATCGACCCGGCGCAGCAGCGCCTTGACCCGGGCTACCAGTTCCAGCATGGAAAAGGGCTTGGCCAGGTAGTCGTCGGCACCCAGTTCCAGGCCGAGAATCCGGTGCACTTCGCTGGAGCGCGCACTGGTGATGATGATCGGCGTGTAGCGCGCCATGGCGCGGGCGCGGCGGCAGATTTCCAGGCCGTCGACACCGGGCAGCATCAGGTCCAGGACCAGTGCGTCCCAGTTGCCCTGTTGCAGCAGGCGCATGCCTTCGTTGCCATCGGCGCTGTGCACCACCTCGAACTGCTCATCACGCAGATGCAGGCAGATCAGGTCGGCGATATGCATATCGTCCTCGACCACCAGGACGCGTTTGGTCTGTTCCATGCAGGTCAATCCTTCGGCGCAATGGGCGCATTGTGCGTAATGCCACTGTAGGAGCGAGCTTGCTCGCGAAAAACCTGAGGACGCCGCGGGGCGTCAGGTATCCCGCGTCATCGTTGGCCTCCATCGCGAGCAGGCTCGCTCCTACATTTGCATAGGCATTGTGCGGGTTTTTCGGGGTCTGAGTTATCACGAATTGTTTAACTTCCCGTGAGGATTTTGCGATCACCCAAAGCCTAGGCTGTGTTCCATGAAACACCCCTGGATTTTTGGGAGACGAGCATGTTTTCACGACGGCAATTTCTTGTAGCGAGCGGCGGGCTGGGGATGACGGCCCTGGCGATCGGCCTGTTACCGAAGTTTTCCACAGGCGCGGCATTGATCAGCGAGGCCAGCGCAGCGCAGGTATTCGAAGTGACCCACAGCGACAGTGAATGGCACGCGATCCTGACTGACGAACAGTACGACATCCTTCGCGAAGAGGGCACCGAACGGGCCTACAGCAGTCCGCTGAACAACGAGCACCGCGATGGCACCTTCGTCTGTGCCGGTTGCGAGCTGCCGCTGTTTTCCTCGGCCACCAAGTTCGACAGCCGCACCGGTTGGCCGAGTTTCTGGGCACCCCTGGACAAAGCCGTGGCGACCCGCCAGGACCGTGCATTCGGCATGGTCCGCGAGGAAGTTCACTGCCGGCGCTGTGGCGGGCATCTGGGCCATGTCTTCGACGACGGCCCGAAACCCACCGGCCTGCGCTACTGCATGAACGGCCTGGCGATGAAGTTCGTGCCGAAGACGGTGTGATTCCCTTCCTCTCACTTTTTGCAGGTAATCGCCATGTGGCTGCTGGTCCTCGCTTATCTCGGTGGTGTGCTGACGATTGTCAGCCCGTGCATTCTGCCGGTGCTGCCGTTTGTCTTCGCCCGCACCGGGCAACCCTTCGTCAAAAGCGGATTGCCGCTGCTGGTGGGGATGGCGCTGACCTTCGCGCTGGTCGCCACATTGGCGGCGGTGGGCGGTGGCTGGGTGGTGCAGCTCAACCAGTACGGACGCTGGCTGGCGCAGGTGTTCGTCGCGTTGTTCGGTCTGACGTTGTTGCTGCCGCAATTGGCTGAGCGCCTGACCCGGCCGCTGGTGGCGGCGGGCAGTCGGTTGTCGGAAGCGGCGGGCGCCGATGCACGGCCACGTCCTGGTGCTTCGTTGCTGATCGGCGTGGCCACCGGCCTGTTGTGGGCGCCCTGCGCCGGGCCGATCCTCGGTTTGCTGCTGACCGGTGCGGCGCTGCAAGGCGCCAGCGTTCAAACCACCTTTTTGCTGCTGGCGTATGCCACCGGTGCCGCCACTTCCCTCGCGTTGGCCTTGTTGCTGGGCGGCAGAGTCTTCACCGCGATGAAGCGCTCGATTGGCGCTGGCGAATGGCTGCGTCGCGGTCTCGGCGCGGCAATGCTGGCCGGTGTGACGGCAATTGCCCTGGGCCTGGACACGGGGGTTCTGGCGCGGTTTTCCACAGCATCGACCGGCGGAATCGAGCAAGCGCTGGTGGAAAAACTGAGCGGCAAGTTACCGCGTAGTAGCGAGGTCGTGACGGCGCAAACCCCGTCCGCCGAAGGCGCGATACCCGTGGCCGAGAAAACCCCGGATAGCTTGCCGGTCGAAGGCAACCTGCCTCCGCTGGACGGCGCCGTGCAGTGGCTCAACTCACCACCCCTCGATGCCCAGGCCTTGAAAGGCAAGGTCGTGCTGGTGGATTTCTGGACCTATTCCTGCATCAACTGCCTGCGCTCGCTGCCCTATGTCAAAGCCTGGGCCGAGAAGTATCGCGATCAGGGCCTGGTGGTGATCGGCGTGCATGCGCCGGAGTTTGCCTTCGAGCGCGACGTCAGCAACGTCACCAAAGCCATGAAGGATCTGGGCATCACCTACCCGGTGGCCATCGATAACGAATTCAAGATCTGGCGCGCCTTCAACAACGAATACTGGCCGGCGCATTACTTTGCCGACGCCCAGGGACGCATTCGTTATCACCACTTCGGTGAAGGCAAGTACGCCGAGTCGGAGCGAGTCATCCAGCAATTGCTGCGTGAGGCCGGTGCAAACAAGGTGTCGGACGGGCTGATCAACGCCAAGGCCGATGGCGTGCAAATGGCCCCGGAAAGCGACGCCGTTCAGTCGCCGGAAACCTATGTCGGCTACCAGCGCGCGGAACACTTCGTACCGGAAACCTCACTGGTGCCGGACAAGGTCGCGGCCTACAACCCGCCGGCGCAACTGGCCCTCAACGACTGGAGCCTGGGCGGCCAATGGCATGTCGGCCCGGAGCGGGCCACCGCCAGCGCACCGGCCAGCCGCATCGTCTATCGCTTCCACGCCCGTGATTTGCATTTGGTGCTCGGCCCTGGCGCCGATGGCAAACCGGTGCGCTTCAAGGTGCTGATCGACGGCAAGGCGCCGGGCGACGACCACGGCATGGACGTGGCCCCCGACGGCAGCGGCACCGTGATCGACCAGCGCTTGTATCAACTGGTGCGCCAGAGCGGCGGCGTGACCGACCGGACCTTCAGTATCGAGTTTCTTGATCCGGGTGCGTCGGCTTACGCCTTCACCTTCGGCTGATTACTTTCCAACGCTTCAGGAGTTCGCCCCATGAAAACCCTCTTTACCTGGCGCCGTACCCTGCTGGGGCTGGCGGCTGCCGGCATCATCAGCCAATGCTCGGCCTTCTCCTTCGGTGGTGCCGAAGAGGCGGTAATCATTCCACCGCCGGCCCTCGACGAAACCACCCAGGCCCGTAGCGAAACCGCGGTGTTTGCCGGCGGCTGCTTCTGGGGCGTCCAAGGGGTGTTCCAGCATGTCAAAGGCGTGAAGAACGCCGTCTCCGGCTACGCGGGCGGGGCGGCCAATACCGCGCAATACGAGCGCGTCAGCGACGGCAATACCGGCCATGCGGAATCGGTCGAAGTCACTTTTGATCCCGCTCAGGTCAGCTACGGTGCCTTGCTGCAGATCTACTTTTCAGTGGCGCACAACCCGACCGAACTCAACCGTCAGGGGCCGGACAGCGGCACCCAGTATCGCTCGGCGATCTTTACCAAAAGTGCCGAGCAGCAACGGGTCGCACAGGCCTACATCACCCAGCTCGATGCCGCCCATGCCTTCGACAAACCAATCGTGACCAAACTCGAAACCTTCAACGGTTTCTACCCGGCGGAAGAGGAACATCAGGACTTCCTGACCGAGCACCCGACCTATCCGTACATCGTGATCAACGATTTGCCGAAGGTCGCCCAGTTGAAACAGCTGTACCCCAATCGTTATCAGGAACAACCGGTGCTGGTGAAGGCGGGGATGTAAATGGCGATCAGCGACTGCATGGTCTATTCGGCCGACGAGTGCTTGCCCCACCTCTGTACGGCGAATTCGACGAAACGCCGCAATTTCGGCAAACGGTGGCGATCCTGGGCATAGACCAGGTGCATCGGCCGACTGGGTGGGCAGTAGTCGGGCATCAAGGCCAATAGCTTTCCGTCCTTGAGGTCCTGTTCGACCAAGGCGTCGGGCATCATCACGATGCCCATGCCGGTGCGCGCTGCCTGATGCAATCCGGCCGAACTGTTGATCAGCATCGGCCCGCTGACCCCCACGCTGACTTCGCCCTCGGGACCGGCCAGACGCCATTCCTTTTGCACCGATTGCCAGTCATCGCCGGCCGGATAGGCAAAGGACAGGCAGTCGTGGTGTCGCAGGTCTTCAGGCGTTTGCGGTGTGCCACGCCGGGCCAGGTACTCCGGTGACGCGCACATGGTCAGGGTGTAGTCGATCAGCGGGCGGGCGATCAGGCTGGAGGGTTCCAGCGCGCCGAGGCGAAATGCCACATCGAGGCCGTTTTCCAGCAGATCCGGGCGTCGGTTGGTCAGTACGACGTCGAGTTTCACCCGTGGGTTTTGCCGGCTGAACTCGCTCAGTGCCGGCGCCAGGCGCTCGGTACCGAAGGTCAAGGGCGCGGTGATGCGCAAGATGCCGCTCGGTTCGTCCAGCGCCTGCTCGGCCAGCCGCTCGGAGTCGGCCACCAACCCCAACACGTCCAGACAGCGCTGGTAATACGCGGTGCCGAACTCGGTCAGCCGCTGGCGCCGCGTCGTGCGGTTGAGCAGGCGCACACCCAGCCGTTGCTCCAGGGCCTTGAGGTGATTACCGACCATGGTCGTGGACATTTCGCATTGCAAAGCGGCGGCGGTCATGCTGCCGGTCTCTACCACTTTGACGTAGACGGTCATTGCCTGGAATAGATCCATTATCAAGCTCGGCTTTTAAATGATTGAAGTTTTTCGGTGTTTATCCAGTTCGGGTGGCTAACCATACTGCAAAAACACCGACCCTTGCTGGAGCTTGATGTCATGACCGCCGCCTGCCTGATGAGCACTTACCAACCCTTGGCCTTGAGTTTCAACAAGGGCCTGGGCACTCGCCTGTGGGATCAGGCCGGCCGCGAATACCTGGATGCGGTCGCCGGCGTGGCGGTGACCAATGTCGGCCACTCCCACCCGAAAATCGTTGCCGCCATCACTGAGCAGGCCGGGTTGTTGCTGCACACGTCGAACCTCTACAGCATCGACTGGCAACAGCGGCTGGCGCAGAAACTGACGCGACTGGCGGGCATGGACCGGGTGTTTTTCAACAACTCCGGGGCCGAAGCCAACGAAACCGCACTGAAAATCGCCCGGCTGCATGGCTGGCACAAGGGCATCGAGCAGCCGCTGGTGGTGGTCATGGAGAACGCGTTCCATGGCCGCACCCTCGGCACCTTGTCTGCCAGCGATGGCCCGGCGGTACGCCTGGGTTTCAACAAGCTGCCGGGGGATTTTGTCAAAGTGCCGTTCGGCGACCTTGACGCGCTGGACAAGGTGCAACACGCCCACGGTTCGCGGATCGTGGCGATCCTGATGGAGCCGATCCAGGGCGAAAGCGGCGTGCAACTGGCGCCACCTGGCTATCTCAAGGCCGTGCGCGAACTGTGCAGCCGGCGCTCATGGCTGTTGATGCTCGATGAAATCCAGACCGGCATCGGCCGCACCGGCCAGTGGTTCGCGTTCCAGCACGAAGGCGTCGTCCCGGACGTCATGACCCTGGCCAAAGGCTTGGGCAATGGCGTGCCCATCGGCGCGTGCCTGGCCCGTGGCAAGGCGGCCGAGCTCTTCACGCCGGGCAGCCACGGCAGCACCTTCGGCGGTAATCCGCTGGCCTGCCGGGTCGGCTGCACCGTGCTGGATATCGTTGAAGAACAAGGCCTGCTGGAGAACGCCCGGCTTCAGGGGGCACGCCTGCTCGAAAGATTGCGCGCAGAACTGGCGGGCAACCCGAACGTCTCGCAAATCCGCGGCCAGGGCTTGATGATCGGCATCGAACTCAAGCAACCGATCCGCGACCTGAGTCTGATCGCCGCCCGGGATCACGGCTTGCTGATCAACGTCACGCGGGGCAAGACCATCCGCCTGCTACCGCCGCTGACCATTGATGAGCGGGAGGTGGAGATGATTGTCAGAGGGGTGAGTCGGGCGATTTCGCAAGTTCTCGATTGACCGGAGTAATCGTTCAGCGTTGGCTTTGGATCGTAGTAGGTAAGCGGTTTCATCAGACACGTCGAGGCCAACCGGCGTGTCCTTTTTCATTCTGCAACGACTCAGTAAACATCGGATAAATCGCATTGTCTTTTCCGCAGTTGGATCGGTGCTCAGTATCCGTTTGCTTTTCAAAGGACGTTTCCGCAAGTGCTGTAGTCCAGATCCGATTTGAAAGGGTCAAGTGCAGTGGTTAACCGGTGCTTTGCAGTGCATCGAAAAAAACCCTGATTTCAGTTCGATCCATCAACTGAATTTTTGAACCGGTAAAGCCTTCGAACAAGTGCCGATGGGCCGCAAAGCCACTTGAGTCATCACGCTCTCGATAGCTTTCGGCCCACTCCACCAATGCAACCAATCGATCGTCATCCTTTGCTTCCCGCCGGAGAATGTTGGCGACGCAATCAACGTCATCAATACACAACCAGATCAACGCCGTGGCGCGATGGAGGATTTCGCTGACGATCCAGCCGTAAACCCCTTCGATCACCCAGCGCTCTTCACTTGCGGCCCCGTGCGCCATACCCAGCGCTTCATTTCGGGGGCGTGGGATGCTGTGTTCGTCGGATAGCCAGTGAATCCTGTCAAGATCGGTCCAGGGCACACGCAGTTGCTCGGCCAGCCGCTGCGCCAGCCAGCTCTTGCCGGAACCGGAATTACCGATGATCAGAGTTCGGGTGAGGTCCATGAGAGACACCGATCAATTGTGGGTGCGAACCTGCTCGCGAAAGCGGTGCTTCAGTCAGCATTGATGCTGGATGTGCTGGTCTTATCGCAGACAAGCCTACAGGTACACCAGAATCCGCCGGCCTGTGCGCCTTGAGGTCCATCGGTAACTTGCCGCGCGTCACTGCTCATCATTACTGTAAGCCATTTTATAGTGTCAGTTTTTAGACATTGCCGTGATGTGGGAGGTTGTGGTGAGGGCGATCAGGTTGGCTCAGTTGTGAGTTGGGCTTACCTTTACTGCTGGGCTCAGGAAATCTATGTGATAGCCAGAGGAACCGTCCCCAATTGCGATATGAACGCCATTAATCCCTTCGTTTAATTGAGAGTTGATTTTGTAGTTAATGCTATTTGCGATTGTGTCGTTTACTCCAATAGCAAACTCAGTCAGCTTGAGGCCTCTAGGCCCTGCTGCAATTCAATAACCGTATTGCACTCAGCTCCTGCAACCGCCGTTGGTTTTAAGTTTCTTAGAATTAATTATGCTCGTTATGTGTCTTGTAAGAGGCCCTTGGTTATTTGTGTAAGCAGTGGCTGTAGTCCTCTTCTGAAAATTTAGTGTTTCACCGAATTTGGTTGTGATGGACGATCTGAAATCGTTAGGTTGGTCTATGGGGGGGCTTTTTACGGGGGACCTACATTCAATTATTAATAAGGGGCTGTGTAGTGCAGGAATCAAAGAAATATCTGACGGATACATCCGTACACCAAGCCTTGTTACTGGCTGATCTAACAGAGCCCGCTACACCCGATCACGCCATTCGATTATTACTCAAGGAGGTCCTTCAAGGGTTAACGGACAAAGGCTGGCCACAAGCGCAAGTGCAGACGGGGCCGAGAATTGTCTCCGCTGAAGAAAACTACGGATTGCTTGGTTATGACCCATCTGAAATTACGCTTGGAAGTGCACATACTCGATGGGTTGACGAGTGGTCTCTGTTACGGACGCAAACTACTAGCCAAATTCCGTCTGCGCTTCAGCGAGCGGCCAAGCTACGACAACCAGGGCAGTCAATATTATTGGCCGCGCCGGGCATCACTTTTCGTCGCGACAGCCGGGATCGTTGGCATTGTGCGCAACCGCTTCAGATGGATATCTGGGTGCTCGGTGATCCTGATTTGTCGACGCATGAGCATTTACTTTGCCTGGTCGGCGATATCCTCAAATCCGCCGTGCCTGATATGCCTTGGATCTACAGTGATAGTCCGCATCACTACACTGAGGGCGGGATTGAAGTAAACCTGTTGAATGACGGCGTCCCTGTAGAGGTTCTGGAGTGCGGTCGAATTGCCAAATCATTATTGGAGCGACTGAAGATCGATCCTTTGCGTCATGGAGGACTGGCGCTGGGAATGGGATTGGATCGCTTGACCATGCTGCGCAAAGGCATCCCGGATATTCGTTTGCTGCGTGATCAGAACGAACGAGTACAGGCACAGATGCATGATCTGAATCCGTGGAGCGCCGTCTCTCGGTTGCCTTCGATTACTCGTGATATTTCGTTAGCGGTAACGCCGGGGCTGAGCGAGGAAGTGTTGACTGAAAGGATGTTGCAGGCAGCTGGTGATTGTTCAGATTGGATCGAGGAAATGCAGATCAAAGGGCGCTGGGCGTTCACAGAACTGCCTCTACAGGCCATCGAACGCCTCGGATTGCTGCCAAGGCAGGAGAATGTGCTACTACGTGTTGTGCTGCGTGATTGTTCGCGATCAATCACCACTGCTGAGGCGAATGCCTTGTATTCGAAAATTCAGGTGGCACTCCATGAAGGTTCGCCGGGGGCGGGTTACAGAATGGATTCCCCCAATATTTAACTGGTCACTTCACGAGCAGGCCCACAGGATCTGGAAAGAGTACATGCCAGAAATCCAGTGTGTGCGAGCCTGCTCGCCGCACCGTCGCTCCCACAGTTTTTTGTGGTGTCTTCTTTACCTCAATCATCGCCTTCCGGCGCAATCATCCGGGTCTTCGGTGCGCCGTTCGAGTTGTGCTGATAGATGGTCTGCGGCTGCCCCAGGTCATTGAAAAACACCTGCCCGATCCCCGCCGAGTTCCATAGCCGCTCACCGGCTTCAGCGTGTTCGGGCACATGCGGCACGATGCGCATGCGTCGTCGTTTGGTCAGCCAGTTCAGCGGCGAGCGTGGCGAGTACAGCCAGCGGTTGAGGCGGTCGAACCACTCGAGCAGGGTAGCGGGGAATTCATTCTTGATGCCGCTGCTGGTGATCTGCCAGATGCGCGGCCCGGCCTTGCGATGGCGGATCAGCACTTCGTAGACGAAGGAATAGTGCACATCCCCCGACAGCACCACGTAGTTACCCGGTGTGCGCGAGTGGCGGAAAATGTTCAGGATCACCTGCGCCGCACCGCGATGGGCCATCCAGTTTTCCGCGTCCACCAGCAGTGGATAACCGCACCAGCTGAAGATTCGCTGCACGGTTTCAATCAGTTTGACGCCGAAGATCGGCGCTGGCGAAACGATGATCGCACTCGGGTGGTCCAGCAGTTCCTGTTGCAGTTCGCTCAGGGCTTCCCAGTCGAGCAAACCGGAAGGCTGCTTGAGGTTCATCTCGCTGCGCCAGCGCCGGGTGCGGGTGTCGATCACCACGATGGCCGGGGTGGTCGGCAGCACGTAATGCCAGTGCTGAAACTTCAGCAAATCACTGATCAAGTCATCCTGAACCATGCTGTCGAGGTGACGATCGCGTGCGCTGTCGCTCAACGCGCCGGCCTTATCCAGCACAGCGGCGAAAGCATCCGGATTGTTGCCCCAGCCCTGGCACAACATATACGCTAGCAGCGCGTTGCCGATGATGCGCCGGGAGAACGGATGGCCGTAGGCCGTTTCCTCCCATTGCGCGCTGAGGTTCCAGTCATCGGTGATGTCGTGGTCGTCGAAAATCATCAGCGTCGGCAGATGGGCCAGGGCCCGCGCGACGTTGCCAAGGCCTGCCTTGAAGGCATCGATGCGCGTCTGCTCAAGGGCGTAGCGCTTGAGCCTTTCCGGCGTCAGCGTCGGTGCCTGGGACGCGATCAGGGTCCAGGGCACTGGCGACCACACCAGCAAATACATGGCCATGACTTCGGCGAAGGTCACCAGGTGATTGTCGGCGCTGCTGCTGGTGAAAATCGGCTTGCGTGCACCGCCGAAAAAACGCTCGCGCAGGGTTTCATTGCTTTGCAGCGCTGGCAGCAGATCGGCACGGTGGTAGTAACTGGCGGGATGCTCGTAGAGCCTGGCGCTGTCGCTGACTACGGCGCCTTCGAGGTGTTCCCCGAACAGACCCAGGCGCTCGATCAAGGCGTGAATCGCCCGCAGCATCGGCCCCGCGACATCGTCGGCGTAGACCTGATCGCCCGTCATCATCAGCAGTGCCGGGCGGTCCTTGGCGGCGTGTTCCTGCGCCAGCAACTGGTCGACGCACAGCAAGCCGTCTGTCGCCGGGTGATGAGGCTTGCGGCAAGAGCCGTGCAGCAACTGATCGACCCGCGCGCGTAGGACGAAGTTCGGGCAACGGGCATCGCCATACAGCAGGTGCGGCGCCCAGTCGGCGATGCCTTTTTCTGTACCATCGATCAGCAGGTCATAGTCGATCGACTCATCCTGGGGCAGGGCGCAATCGAGTTGCACATCGATCAAGTGCACATAGGCATGAGCCCCCACTGCAATCACCGTGCATTGCCCGGCATCGAGACGGATATCGCCGAAGCCCTGCAAGCGCAAGGTCAGCGCCAGCGTCCGGGAACCCACCAGCCACAGTACCAGTCGCGCAGGCTCAAGGCGCCGCAACAGCGGGCCGGCCAGGACCGGCGGCAGGGCTTGGTGATCGTCGGGCAGTGGCAGCGTGTCGGACATCCGGCTTCAAGACTCTTGGGGCGTGGCGGGCGATGATAGCGCAGGTGGCGGCGGGACCGGCTGGAGCGATCCCGTTTCTGCCTGTCACCAAATGAAAAGCCATTGTCGTCTGATGAGAAGCATCCCGACAGGCCTCGTCCTACAGTCCAATCAACGCAATTCGATGCAACACGCCCATATTGCAGATTGGAGAATAAGAAAAATGGCAAAAGCCGTACGCTTCTACGAAACCGGTGGTCCCGAAGTCCTGCGTTATGAGGACGTCGAAGTCGGCGAACCCGGTCCCGGCCAGGTTCGGCTTCGTCATGTGGCAGTTGGCCTGAACTATGCCGACACCTATTTCCGTAACGGTACCTATGCGATCCCGCTGCCCAACGGCATGGGCGTCGAGGCCTCAGGGGTAGTCCAGGCCGTTGGTGAAGGGGTCACCAACGTCGAGGTCGGTGATCGCGTCACCTATACCGGTTTTCTCAACACCCTCGGCGCCTACAGCACCGAGCGCCTGATCCCGGCCGCGCCGCTGATCAAGCTGCCGGAAACCATCAGCTTCGAGACCGCCGCCGCGATGACCATGCGCGGTTTGACGTCCTCGTACCTGATGCGCCGCATCTACGACTTCAAACCGGGCGACAGCATCCTGTTGCACGCCGCCGCTGGCGGTGTCGGCCTGATCGTTTCGCAGTGGGCCAAGTTGCTGGGCCTGAACGTGATCGGCACGGTGTCGACCGAGCAAAAGGCGGAAATCGCCCGGGCTCACGGTTGCGACCATACGATCAATTACAGCCATGAAGACGTCGCCGCTCGCGTTCGCGAATTGACCGACGGTGTGGGTGTCAACGTGGTGTTCGACAGCGTTGGCAAGAACACCTTCATGGGTTCGCTGGATTCATTGAAACCCCGTGGCCTGATGGTCTGCGTGGGTACTGCGTCCGGCCCGATCCCGGCGTTCGACCCGGTGATGCTGGCTATGAAAGGCTCGCTGTTCCTGACCCGTCCGGCCTTGGCCAACTACATCAGCGACCCTGCGGAAAAAGCCGCCCTGGCCGGTGAGCTGTTCGACCACGTCGGCAGCGGTCGGATCAAGATCGAGATCAACCAGCACTACGCGTTGCAGGACGCCGTGCAGGCCCATCGCGACCTTGAATCGCGCAAGACTACCGGCTCATCGATTTTCGTCGTTTAAGGAGCGGCCAGCCATGAAAGTCGAACAATTGACCTGCTCCATCGGCGCCGAACTGATCGGCGTCAATCTCGCCGACGCAGTCCATGACGACGGCCTGTTTGCCGAGATCCGCGCCCAGTTGCTCAAGCACCGCGTGGTGTTCCTGCGCGATCAGGACATCACCCGCGCCGAGCATGTTGCCTTCGCCCGACGCTTCGGCGAGCTGGAGGACCATCCGGTGGCCGGCAGCGATCCGGATCATCCGGGGCTGGTGCAGATCTACAAGAGACCGGACCAGCCGGCAGACCGCTACGAAAACGCCTGGCACAGCGACGCCACCTGGCGTGAAGCACCGCCGATGGGTTGCATGCTGCGTTGCGTGGAATGCCCGCCGGTCGGCGGTGACACCATGTGGGCCAACATGGTCCAGGCCTATGCGAACTTGCCGGAAGACGTGAAGGTGAAGATCGCCGACCTGCGTGCCCGCCACAGCATCGAAGCGAGCTTCGGTGCCGCCATGCCGATTGAAAAACGCCTGGCGCTCAAGGCGATGTACCCGGACGCCGAACACCCGGTGGTGCGCACCCATCCGGAAACCGGCGAGAAGGTGCTGTTCGTCAACGCCTTCACCACCCACTTCAGCAACTACCACACCCCTGAACGGGTGCGCTTCGGCCAGGACGCCAACCCCGGCGCCGGTGATTTGCTGCGCTACCTGATCAGCCAGGCGTACATCCCCGAGTATCAGGTGCGCTGGCGCTGGAAGCCCAACAGCATCGCCATCTGGGACAACCGCAGTACCCAGCACTACGCCGTCATGGATTACCCGCCGTGCCATCGCAAGATGGAACGCGCCGGGATCATCGGCGACAAGACGTTCTGATCGAACGCCACCGGCATCCGCACTCGCAGCACTCGCAGCATTAGCACTCGTAAACACGTCTGCCCGGCACGACCCCGGGTGGACGGAACAATCATAAGAACTGGAGTAACCATGCAATTCTTCGACGATTCCCTGCACCCGGAAAACATGGAAAAGGTAGTCATTACCGTGGCCCCGTACGGCCCCGAGTGGATGCCCGAAGACTTCCCGGAAGACATCCCGTTGACCATGGATGAGCAAGTCCAGAAAGCGGTCGAATGCTACGAAGCCGGGGCCACCGTATTGCACCTGCATGTGCGCGAACTGGACGGCAAGGGCTCCAAGCGCCTGTCGAAGTTCAACGAGCTGATCGCCGGTGTACGTGAAGCCGTGCCGGACATGATCATCCAGGTCGGCGGTTCGATTTCCTTCGCTCCGGAAAGCGATGGCGAAGCGGCCAAGTGGCTGTCCGACGACACTCGGCACATGCTGGCCGAGTTGACGCCAAAACCGGATCAGGTCACGGTGGCGATCAACACCACGCAAATGAACATCATGGAGTTGTTGTATCCGGAGTACCTGAAAGGCACCTCCCTGGACAACCCGTTGATCCACGCCGCCTACAGCGAAATGACCGTACCGGCGGGTCCGGCCTGGGTTGCCGAGCACCTCAAGCGCCTGATGGACAACGGCATCCAGCCGCACTTCCAGCTGACCGGCATGCACGCCCTGGAAACCCTTGAGCGCCTGGTGCGCCGTGGCGTTTACAAAGGCCCGCTGAACCTGACCTGGATCGGCATCGGCGGCGGTTTCGACGGCCCGAACCCGTTCAACTTCTTCAACTTCATCCACCGCGCGCCGGATGGCTGCACCCTGACCTCCGAATCGCTGCTCAAGAACGTCATGCCGTTCAACACCATGTCGATGGCCATGGGCATGCACCCGCGCGTGGGCAACGAAGACACTATCATTGACCACAAGGGCGATCGTTTCGGCTCGGTTGCCCAGATCCAGCAAACCGTGCGCATTGCCCATGAACTGGGCCGTGAAATCGCCACCGGCAAAGAAGCCCGCGAGATCTACCGCATCGGCGTGCAGTACGAAACCATCGAAGAAACCCTGTTGGCCAACGGCATGGCCCCCAACCGCAAGGCTGGGCAGAAAGGTACTCCGCAACGCGGTTGACCGTGGGTCGGGACGAGAGGCCGTGACCTCTCGTCCGCCTGACCGTTACACGCTTGATAACAAAAATAAAACGAAGCTCTTGAGGAGGCTGCATGGCCTTTCACCCAATCGCCGCTGACGATGACGACTCCGGCGGAGTCGGCGTTGCGCGCCAATATGCCTGGATCGTCTTTGCACTGACGTTCGGCCTGTTGATTTCCGATTACATGTCGCGTCAGGTGCTGAACGCGGTATTCCCGCTGCTCAAGACTGAGTGGGCGTTGAGCGACGGACAGCTCGGTCTGCTCAGCGGCATCGTTGCCCTGATGGTCGGCCTGCTGACGTTTCCCCTGTCGTTGATGGCCGACCGTTTCGGCCGGGTCAAGAGCCTGGCGCTGATGGCGTTCCTGTGGAGCGTGGCGACCCTGGGTTGCGCGCTGGCTCAGGACTACCAGCAGATGTTCATCGCGCGGTTCATGGTCGGCGTCGGCGAAGCCGCCTACGGCAGCGTGGGCATCGCCGTGGTGATTTCGGTGTTCCCCAAACACATGCGCGCCACCCTGGCCAGCGCCTTCATGGCTGGCGGGATGTTCGGTTCGGTGTTGGGCATGGCTTTGGGTGGTGCGATTGCCGCCAAGCTGGGCTGGCGCTGGTCGTTCGCCGGCATGTCGCTGTTTGGCCTGTTTCTGGCGGTGCTCTATCCGCTCATCGTCAAGGAAGCGCGCATTGCGCCACAACGTGCCGCGCAGATTGCGAACAAGACGGCTGCCGCGGTCAAGCGTCCGCTGCGCACGCTGTGGTCCAGCCGCTCGGTGGTGGCGACCTACGTCGCCAGCGGTTTGCAGTTGTTCGTTGGCGGTACGGTGATGGTGTGGATTCCCAGCTATCTCAATCGCTACTACGACATGCCTACCGACAAGGCTGGCGGCATGGCGGCAATCATCGTGTTGTGCAGCGGCGCGGGGATGATCCTGTGCGGCATGCTCAGCGACCGCCTGTGTCGGAACTCGCCGGAGCGCAAGGTCAGCCTGGCCATTGGTTTTTGCCTGGGCAGTTGCCTGCTGCTGTCGGCAGCGTTCGCATTGTCGGCAGGGCCTGTGCAACTGGCGCTGATCTGTCTGGGCATGGCGATTGCCACCGGCACCACTGGCCCCGCCGGTGCGATGGTTGCCAACCTGACCCATTACTCCGTCCACGGTACGGCGTTCGCCACGCTGACCCTGGCCAATAACCTGCTGGGGCTGGCACCCGGGCCGTTCCTGACTGGCCGTGTGTCCGACCTCATCGGTCTGCATGCCGCGTTTCAACTGGTGCCACTGGTCAGCCTCGCGGCGGCGGCGGTGTTCTTTTATGCCAAGTGTCATTACCACAAAGATATTGCCCGGCTTGAGGGGCATAGCGTGCCTGAGCCCGTCAGCGCAGCCGGGATAGAGGTGAAGTTGTGAGTCGTCGTTTACGTATTGATGTGTTTTTCGATTTTATCTGCCCCTGGTGCCTGATCGGCAAACGCCAACTGGAGCATGCGCAGGTACAGTTTCGCAGCCGTCACCCGGATGTGCAGATCACCACGGCGTGGCATGGCGTGCAGTTGCTGCCGCAGATACCGGTACAAGGTGAACCCTTCGCCGATTTCTACCGCAAGCGCCTGGGCAATGCCGACGCGGTGGCCATGCGTCAGAACCAGGTACAGCAAGCTGCCGGGGCGGTTGGCCTGGCCATCGACCTCAGTCGCATCGAGACCATGCCCAACACCGCGGACGCCCAACGTCTGTTCGCTCGTGTCTGCGAAACGGGTAATGCCAGTCAGCGTGAAATGTTGCTCGAACGATTGTTCGCCGCTTATTTCCTGAGACGCGAAAACCTGGGTTGCCGCGAGACCTTGCTGGCCATTGCCCACTCCTGCGGCGTCGACACGAACGAAGTGCTCGATTGCCTGAAGGGCGACGCCACGCCATTTGAAGGCTTGCCCGGGGCGAGCAATGGCGTGCCGAGCTTTCAGTTCGACGGTCGCCTGACGGTGATCGGCGCACAACCTGCTCAGGCGCTGCTCGGGGCCATGAACGAAGCCCTCAAGGAAAGTGATCGCGAGCGGCAGCCAGCATGACCCGGCGCATTCCTGTGCCTGCCGGCAAACACCCGCAGGCCGGTGGCCGGGCGCTGTTCGAGTTCGAAGACAAAAGCCTGGCGTTGTTCAACGTCGACGGACAGTTGTTCGCCATTGACGACAGCTGCCCGCACCAAGGCTCTTCGCTATGCGCAGGGCGTCTTGAGGGGCGGGTGATTCAATGCCTCGCCCATGGTTTGCGCTTCGATTTGCGCAGCGGCTACATGCTCAATTCCACCCAGGTCAAAGTCACCCACTACCCGGTCGAGAACATCGACGGCCAGGCGTTTATCGTCATCGCATCCGAGGAGAACGCGCCATGAGCGCCATTGCTCTTACCCGCATCCACAGTCGCACGCGCGAACTGGCACCGGGGCTTATCGTCAGCCTGATCGTGGCGGCCGCCGCGTCGTTCTTGTCCGAGCACTACGGTGCGCCGGTCATGCTGTTCGCCTTACTGCTGGGCATGGCCCTGAATTTTCTCGCCGATGACGGCCCGTGCAAGGCCGGCATCGAGTTCACTGCCCGCACGGTATTGCGCATTGGCGTGGCGCTGCTGGGCATGCGCATCACCCTGGAGCAAATGGCGGCGCTGGGCTGGAAGCCGATAGCCCTGGTGGTGATCCTGGTGGTGGTGACCATCAGCGTGTCTGTGATCGCTGCCAAGGCTTTGGGCTTCCAGCGCCTGTTCGGCATGCTCACCGGCGGCGCGACGGCCATCTGCGGCGCCTCGGCGGCCCTGGCGCTGGCGGCGGCGCTGCCGAACCATCCGCAGAAAGAACGCGCCACACTGTTCACCGTCATCGGCGTCTCGGCGCTGTCCACGCTGGCAATGATCGTCTATCCGATGATCGCCAACTGGCTGGAGTTGTCGCCGCAGGTGGCGGGCGTGTTCCTCGGCGCCACGATCCACGACGTGGCCCAGGTGGTCGGCGCAGGCTACAGCATGTCGACCGAGACCGGTGACACAGCCACTGTGGTCAAGCTGATGCGCGTGGCGATGCTGCTGCCGGTGATCGTCACCGCGGCGATGATCACCCGCATGCAAGGCGCCGACCCGACCGGCAAGCGCCCGCCGTTGTTGCCATGGTTCGCCGTCGGCTTTCTGATTCTGGCCTGCATCAACAGCACCGGCTGGATAGCGCCTGCGGTGCAGGGATCGGTCAACGAACTGTCGCGCTGGTGCCTGGTGATTTCCATCAGCGCCCTGGGCATGAAAACCCGGCTCAAGGAGCTGGCGGCGGTCGGGATCAAGCCGATTCTGCTGATGGTGGGGGAGACGGTGTTCCTGGTGGTGCTGGTGCTGTTGTTGCTGCGCTGGGGGCTCTAGGCATCACGAAACCTGTGGGAGCGAGCCTGCTCGCGATAGCGGCTTCACAATCAATACTTATGGCGGCTGACACACCGCGATCGCGAGCAGGCTCGCTCCTACAGGGATTGTGTTCCAACCTCGCGTTTTCGCGGCGACTGTACCAGCAGTCGCCGTTTTTTTTTGCCGGGCTGTCAGGACGGCTTCGTCCCCGCCTGCTTTTGCGCCCGCCACGTCGCCGGCGGCATTCCAAACTGGCTGATAAACCATCGCGTAAACGAACTCGCCATCGAGTAGCCGAGCATGTCGGCAATGCGACTCAGCGGATAATTCGGATTATCCAGATAACGCAGCACCAGGTCGCGGCGTACGTCGTTGATCACGTCATTGAAGGCGCAGCCGTCGTCCTTGAGGCGGCGTTGCAGGGTGCGCACGTTCATGCCCTGGCTCTGGGCGACCTGTTCGATGGTGGCGCGGCCCATGGGCAGCAGCAGGTAGATGGCCTTGCGCACTTCGAACAACATCGAGGCGCCTTCGTGGTTCTGCAGCGAGTCGAGGTAGCTCTGGGCGTAGCGGGCCATGGCCGGGTCGGCGTTGGGGTTGGTCATGTCGAGGCTGACGTCCGGGCAGACGATGCCGTTGAACTCGCTGCCGAACTCCAGGTTGCAGCCGAACAAGCGGCGATGCAGGTGCAGGTTGTCCGGTGGCTGGTGCATGAAGTTGACGCTGTAGGGGTGCCAGTGCGAGCCGAGCAGGGCCGAGCACAACCGGAACATCACACCGATGGCCAGCTCCGTGGCCTGACGGCTGGGCATGGGCGTTTCGGTGACCACCTCTTCGCGAATGATCACCATCTTGCCGGCCTCTTCGATGAAGATCGCCAGCGAGTCGTTCATCAGGTGTCGGTAATCCACCACGACCTGCAAGGCATCGCGCAGGGTGCGCTGGTGGCTGAGCAGCAGGCTGACCACGCCGAAGTCCGAAAGCTGGCGTGACTCGGCCATGCTCAGGCCGAAGGTCTGGCAGCCGCTGGCGGCGGCCGAGTCTTCCAGCAACCGCACGGCGGCATCGATCTGGATGCGGTGTTCAGGGGCTTGCAGTTGGGCTCTGCTCAGGCCGACAGCGGCCAGCACGTCGCGCGGGTTGAACCCCAGGTACTGGGTGACCTCCAGGTAGTTGGTCAAGACAGCGGCGCGAACAAGCTTGGTCATGCGAAAGTCTTCCCTGGGCCGATGGCGGTTGGCGTGAGCGTGGCGACTATATCCAGCGTATCAACAGTTGAACAGTTGTCATGTCGTTGATGGTTTTCATGCTGTCCGGTCACCCATCCTCTACGCTGCAGGGAGCGATCAGCGCTCATCCGTTGATTACAGTGACCTTGCGCCAACCTGGGGGATTTCTCGACCGGCGGTCGCGGCGACCGAGTGTCCGACAATTTGTCATCAAAAGAAAAGTGCCTGACGTCCAATGTAAAGCGCTTAGGGTGGGCGCTCTTTAATGTCGACCCTACAAAAAGCCCCTGGCGAAAACAGCCAGTCGAGTTATCGAGAAAGCGAAGGTGTTGACCGTGGACAAACTGCAAACTGCCGCCACCATTCTGATCGTTCCGGGTCTGCGCGAGCACGTGGCCGAGCATTGGCAAACATTGCTTGCCGCCAGGCTGAGCAACGTGCGCAGTGTTGCGCCGCTTACGACCGACAAGCTCGACTGCATGGCCCGTGTGCGGGCGATTCAACACGAACTCGAACAGATCGACGGGCCCGTGATTCTGGTGGCCCACAGCGCCGGCGTGCTGATGGTCGCGCACTGGGCTGCGCATTACAGCCGTCCGATCAAGGGCGCTTTGCTGGCCGCGCCACCGGACCTCGATGCGGTCTGGCCGTCAAACTATCCATCCTCCGAGACCCTGCGTAGCCAGGGCTGGAATCCTCTGCCACAAGGCCCGCTGCCATTTCGCAGCATCGTGGCCGGCAGCACCAACGATCACCTTGCCAGTCTTGCTGCGGTCACCCGCATGGCAGAAGGCTGGGGCGCCGAATTGCTCGATCTGGGCGATGTCGGCCATCTCAACCCGGCCGCAGGATTTGGCCACTGGCAGCAAGCCGAAGCACTCATCCTGGAGCTGGATCGCTAGTACAAGGAGCTGGACTGGCAGTACGCCACCGGCATTTGCCCTCATTCCTTAAACGCAAACCCAGAGAGGCTTGCGCGAGGGCGGCTGCGCTTAAAACAAATACAAAAAGGCGGAGACAACGCAATGCACAACAATAAGAGTCACGGCTTCACCGTAGCGCGCTACACCTTGCTGGCCTCGGCCATTCTGGCCGTCATCGCGCCGGCGGCCCATGGGTTCGAGCTCGATCTGGGCAATCCGGACTGGACCGCGCGTCTGGATAACACCGTGAAGTACAACTACGGCGTACGCACCGAAAGCGCCGACAAACGCATGTTGGCAACGCCGAACAACAACGACGGCGACTACAACTTTCGCAAGGCCGGCACCAACATCACCAACCGTATCGACCTGTTGACCGAAATGGACGTGGTCTACAAAAACGCCATGGGCTTTCGCGTCAGCGCCGCCAGCTGGTACGACAAGGCCTACGACAACACCGGTTCCAATTCCAACCCGTTCGTCAACGGCAACGATGCGCGTTCGGGCCTGATCGCCAACGACCCGCGCCTGGCCGGGGTCACCCATGACAACGTCGGCAATGGCAGCCCGCACCTGAGCAACTATGCCCAGCGCTACTACAGCGGTCCTTCGGGCGAAATCCTCGATGCCTTCGTGTTCTACAGCACTGAAGTGGGCGAGGAGTCGATGTTCAGCGCCAAGGCCGGTCAGCACAACGTGTTCTGGGGCGAGACCATTCTCAACCCGGTGCACTCGGTCAGCTACGGCCAGTCCGGCCTCGACCTGGCCAAGCTGGCCGCGTCGCCGGGTACCGAGGCCAAGGAACTTTTCGTTCCGCGTAACCAGTTGTCGATGTCGTTCACCGTCAATCCCGAGTTGACCGTGGGTGCCCAGTATTTCCTCGATTGGGACGCCGCGCGTCTGCCGGAAGCCGGTACTTACTACGGTGGTTCCGACCTGGTCGGCTTTGGTGCGCAATCGTTCCTGCTCGGCAACACCAACGGCGTGGTGCCTGGCAGTCCACTGGGTTGTGGCCTGGCGCCGTGCAACGCGTTGACCAACGTGCGTCGCGGCCATGACCTGACACCGGGCAGCAGCGGCGACTGGGGCATCATGGCCAAGTGGTCGCCGGCCTGGCTGGATGGCACCCTCGGCGTTTACTACCGCGAAACCTCGGAAATCCTGCCGCAAGCCTTTCTGGACGCCAGGGGCATTACCTCGGCCAACCCCAACGGCACCCGTCCGGCGGGGCAAGTGCCTGCGGTGATCAACACCCTCAATTCGCTGGACACCGCCACCTATCAGATGGCCTATGCCGACAACATCAAGATCTTTGGCCTGAGCCTGTCCAAGGATGTCGGCGGGATCAGCGTCGGTTCGGACCTGAACATCCGTCACAACATGCCGCTGGCCAGTATTCCGGCGATCGTCAGTACCCGCAGCCCGCTGGGCCTGGGGCAAGGGCTTGGTCTGCTGCCGGCGCGTACCGACGCCACCGGTGTGGTCTACGACACCCCGAGCCGCGGCGACAGCATGAGCGCCACCGGTGACACCTTGCACTGGACGCTCAACGGTCTGATGACCCTGCCGAAAACGCCGGTATTCGATCAGGCAACCGTGCTTGCCGAGCTGTACTACAGCAACCTGCTCAAGCTCGATGACAAGAACTCGGCACTCTACAAGGGCAAGGACAGCTATCGCGGCATCGACGCGCCGACCCGTGACAACTGGGGTCTGGCAGTCAACTTCACACCGACCTGGTACCAGGTGTTTCCCGGTGTCGACCTCAACGCGCCGATGTCGGTCAACGTCGGTCTTGCTGGCGTGTCACCGGTCTCCGGTGGCGGTGCCAAGGACACCGGCAACTATGCCGTGGGCGTCGGTGCCGTTGTGTACAACAAATACTTCGTTGACTTGAAGTACGTGGACTCCTTCGGCAAGACCGAAAAATGCAATGTCAGCGGTGTGAGTACCGGCCCGAACGGTGGTGACGGCTCCACGCCCAACGCCTTTAGCGGCAATGAAAACTACGCCTGTTTCGCCGGTGGCTACTCGTCCTTCTCCGGAGGTGGTGCCACGACTGAGGACCGTGGCGCCGTGTACTTGACGATGAAAACAACCTTTTGATTCACCACTGATTTGCTCAATGCAAGCAGGAGAATAACAAGATGAAATTCGCACAAACCGTGTTGGCCGCTTCGCTGGCCATGGTCCTTGCCGCCCAGGCACAGGCCGCTGTTTCAACCCAGGAAGCTGCCAGGCTGGGCACCAGCCTGACCCTGGTGGGCGCTGAAAAAGCCGGGAACGCTGATGGTTCCATTCCTGCCTACAACGGTGGCCTGACCACGCCGCCGGCCAGCTTCAAGGCCGGTGACAACATGCGCCCGGACCCGTTTGCCAGTGAAAAGCCGGTACTGGTGATCGACGGCAAGAATGTCGATCAGTACAAGGGCATGCTCACGGCGACCACGGTAGAACTGACCAAGCGTTTCCCGACATTCCGTGTCGACGTGTTCCCGACGCACCGCACCGTGTCGCTGCCCCAGGCGATTCTGGATAACGGCGTGAAGAACGCCAGCGGCGCCAAGTCCCTGGAAGGTGGCCTGGCCATCGACAACGTGCTGCCGGGCGTGCCGTTCCCGATTCCACAATCGGGCAATGAAGCGATGTGGAACTTCCTGTTGCGCTACCAAGGCGTCAGCATCAGCACCAAGTACGACTCGTGGAACGTCGACTCCGCAGGTGTTCCGACCCTGGCGACCACCGGGCAAGCGAACATCTCCTACCCGATCTACGAAAACCTCTCGCAGCCGATCAGCAGCGCCGACGTGTACTACCAGATGAAGCTGGCGTACACCGGCCCTGCACGCCGGGCCGGCGAAGCGGTGATGCTCAAGGACGCCGCCAACCCGTTGCAGCAGCCACGTCGCGCCTGGCAATACCTGCCAGGTCAGCGTCGGGTGAAACTGGCACCGAACCTGGCCTACGACACGCCTAACCCGGGTACCGCTGGCGCGGGCACCTACGATGACGTGTTCGTGTTCAACGGTGCACTGGATCGCTACGACTGGAAACTGGTGGGCAAGCAGGAAATGATCGTGCCTTACAACACCTACAAGCTGACCTACGTCCAGGATCCGAAGTCGCTGACCACGGCCAATCACCTGTCACCTGACTTCGTGCGTTGGGAGAAACACCGCGTGTGGGTCGTCGAAGGCAACCTCAAGGCCGGTGCCCGTCACATCTACGCCAAGCGCCGCTTCTACCTCGACGAAGACAGCTGGACCGCTCTGGCCTCGGATCAATATGACGCCCGTGGTCAGCTCTATCGTGGTTCGTTTGCCTTCCTGAGCCAGAGCTACGACAAGCAGGTGCCGGATTCGACGCCCTTCATGATCTACGACCTGGTCGGTGGTTCGTACAACATCAACGGTGTAGTCGGCCCGTACGGCGGCATCAAGTACATCGAGCCGCTCTCCAAGGCGCAGTGGTCGTCGGAATCCCTGGCTGGCGCTGGCATTCGCTAAGCCAACCGCAACAACGCACCCGCACGGTCGGGTGCGTTGTTGTAGGAGCGAGCTTGCTCGCGATGGACCAGAGGGCGACGCGGGCATCCAGACAGCACGCGTCATCGTTCACGACCATCGCGAGCAAGCTCGCTCCTACAACGGCATGAACGTCAGGCACACGGATGTGTGTCCCGGCGCGGTTTTCCGAAGAGGACGCAGTATGTGTTCGTATAAAAATAATATTTTGCGGCTGGCGTTTGGTGTCGTGCTCTGCCTGTCGCAGGGCGTCACTCAGGCGGCCGATTACGTCGATGTGCTGGACCTGCCCGCCAGGGTCAGTGCCTTGGCCATCAACAGCCCGCTGTCTGGCATGACCCGCGCCGGCGGGCGCGTGATCGCCGTCGGCCAGCGTGGCCATATTCTGTTTTCCGATGATGCCGGCAAGCATTGGCAACAGGCCGCCGTACCGGCCAGTGCCGACCTCACTGCGGTGAATTTTCCGACTGCCACCCAAGGCTGGGCGGTGGGTAATGACGGCGTGGTGCTGCACAGCAGCGACGCCGGTGCGACCTGGCAAAAACAGCTCGACGGTCGTCAGATCGGCGCCTTGCTGGTCAAGCACTACACGGCGCTGGCCAGCGCCGAACCGGGTAATGAGCAATGGCCGCTGCTGGTTGCCGAGGGCCAGCGGTTGGCCGAGCAGGGCGCGGACAAACCGCTGCTCGACGTCTGGTTCGCCAACGACAAAACGGGCTATGTGGTCGGCGTGTTCAACCTGATCCTGCGCACCGACGACGGTGGCCTGACCTGGACGCCATTCCAGGATCGCACCGACAACCCTCAGGGTTTTCACCTCAACGCCATCGCCTCCACCGGTGACGCTTTGTACATCGTCGGCGAACAAGGCCTGTTGCTCAAATGGGACGACAGCGCCCAACGCTTCAATGCCGTGCCAACGCCTTATCAAGGCAGCTTCTTCGGCGTGCTCGGCAAGCCTGGCGAAGTGCTGGTCTACGGCCTGCGCGGCAATGTGCTGCGCAGCGCCGACGGCGGCCAGAGCTGGACTGCACTGGACAGCGGCCTGCACGTCAGCATCACCGCGGGCCTGATCGATGCCCGTGGCAATTATCGCTTGTTCACCCAGGGCGGGCAGATGCTGGTCAGCCAAGGGACGGGCGCGCAGTTGCGTCTGAAGCAGCAACCGGCACCGACCCCGGTCGCCGGTGCCACCCAGTCCGCCGCTGGCGCATTGGTGCTGGCCGGCAGCCGTGGTGCCCGGACGCTGTCCGCCGATCCAGCCCTCGAACCCTAAGAGCGAGAACCCAGACATGGGCAATATCAAACAAGACGCCATGCCGGTGATTCGCGATCTGCGTGATTTCGATCGTCGCTCCGGCAACCTCCTCGAGCGGCTGGTGTTCAACTACCGTCCGCTGTTCATGCTGCTGATGGCGCTCGCCACCGTGGTACTGGGCTTCATGGCCGTGACTCGCCTGGAGCTGCGCCCCAGCTTCGAAAAAATGATCCCCCAGAGCCAGCCCTACATTCAGAACTTCCTGGAAAACCGCGCTTCGCTGCGCGGGTTGGGCAACTCGGTGCGGGTGGTGGTCGAGAACACCCAGGGCGATATTTTCGATCCCGAATATCTCGACGTGCTCAAGCAGGTCAACGACCAGTTGTTCCTCACCGAAGGCGTCGACCGCGCGTGGATGAAGTCGCTGTGGAGCCCGGCGGTGCGCTGGACCGAAGTCACCGAGGACGGTTTCCAGGGTGGCCCGGTGATGCCCGACAGTTATCAGGGCTCGCCCTCCGATATTGAGCAGCTGCGCCAGAACATCTCCCGCGCCGGTCTGGTGGGCAGCCTGGTGGCCAGCGATTTCAAGTCGACCATGCTGATCGTGCCGCTGATGGACAAAGCCGCGGCCGGTGGCCAACGCATCAACTACCACGCTTTTTCGCAGATGCTCGAAGAGCAGTTGCGCGACAAGATCGAATACGCCGGTGACAGCACTGCGCGTAAATCCGGGGTCGAAGGCACCGGCCATTACAAGGTGCGGGTGATCGGCTTCGCCAAGCTCATGGGCGACCTGATCGACGGCCTGATCCAGGTGATGATGTTCTTCGGCCTGGCCGTGGTCACTTCGCTGATCATCATCTACGCCTACACCCGTTGCGTGCGCAGCACCTTGCTGGTGGTCGGCTGCTCGCTGATCGCGGTGGTCTGGCAACTGGGCATTGTCGCCTGGCTGGGTTATGCCATCGATCCGTACTCGGTGCTGGTGCCGTTCTTGATCTTCGCCATCGGCGTGTCCCATGCCGCGCAGAAGATGAACGGCATCATGCAGGACATCGCCCGTGGCACCCACAAGCTGATCGCCGCGCGCTACACCTTCCGCCGCCTGTTCATCGCCGGGGTTACTGCGTTGCTCGCTGACGCGGTGGGTTTTGCGGTGTTGATGCTGATCGACATCCCGGTGATCCAGGACCTGGCGATCACCGCCAGCATCGGCGTCGCGGTACTGATCTTCACCTCGCTGTTGCTGATGCCGGTGGCCCTGTCCTATGTCGGTGTGGGCGCGAAAGCCGCCGAGCGTGCGCTGAAAATCGACAACCGCGCAGAGAAGCACAAAGGCTTCGGCAAACTCTGGGACGCGCTCGACCGCTTCACCACCGCCAAGTGGGCCACGGGCGCGGTTCTGGTCGCGGTGCTTATGGGCATCGGCGGTTTCATGGTCAGCCTGAACCTGAAGATCGGCGACCTGGACAGCGGTGCGCCGGAACTGCGCGCCGACTCGCGCTACAACCGCGACAACGCCTACATCACCCAGCATTACGCGCTGTCCAGCGACCTGTTCGCGGTGATGATCAAGACGGCACCGGAAGGCTGCCTGAACTACAAGACCCTGGTGCTCGCCGACCGCCTGGCCTGGGAGCTGCAACAGTATCCGGGCGTGCAGGCCACGGCTTCGCTGGTCAACGCCGTACGCCAGATCACCGCCGGCACCTACGAAGGCAACCCCAAGCTCAACAGCATCCAGCGTAACCAGGACGTGCTCAACTACGCCGCGCAACAAGCCTCGGTCAACTCGCCGGAGCTGTTCAACACCGACTGTTCGCTGATGCCGGTGATCACCTTCCTCAAGGATCACAAGGCCGAGACGCTGGATGCCGTGGTGGCGATTGCCGACAAGTTCGCCAAGGAAAACAGCACCCCTGATCGCCAGTTCCTGCTCGCTGCCGGCACCGCCGGGATCGAGGCCGCGACCAACATTGTGGTGCGCGAAGCCAACCGCACCATGCTGCTGTACGTGTATGCAGCGGTGACGCTGTTCTGCCTGATCACCTTCCGCAGCTGGCGCGCCACGCTGGTGGCGCTGTTGCCGTTGGTGCTGACTTCGATCCTCTGCGAAGCCTTGATGGTGGCCATGGGCATCGGCGTGAAAGTCGCGACCCTGCCGGTGATCGCCCTCGGCGTGGGTATCGGCGTCGACTACGCCTTGTACCTGCTCAGCGTGCAACTGCACTTCCAGCGCCAGGGCCTGCCGTTATCCCAGGCTTACCGCAACGCCGTGTCGTTCACTGGCCGCGTGGTCGGGCTAGTGGGCATCACCCTCGCGGCCGGCGTGGTGTGCTGGGTCTGGTCGCCGATCAAGTTCCAGGCCGACATGGGCATCCTGCTGACCTTCATGTTCCTGTGGAACATGCTCGGCGCGCTGATCCTCATTCCTGCGCTTTCGTACTTCCTGTTGCGCGAACGGGCCCCTCAGCCCGGTTCTGTCGCGGCAGCCGAAAACATTGAATCCACTGAACGTCCCGGCATGCCCCATGCCGTGACCACTTCCGAGTAAGCCAAGATGTCTGATTACAAAGCTCCCCTGCGCGACATGCGCTTCGTACTCAACGAGGTTTTCCAGGTGTCCCGGCTCTGGGCACAATTGCCCGGCCTGGCCGACGTGATCGATGAAGAGACCGCCGCCGCCATCCTCGAAGAGGCCGGCAAGATCAGCGGTGAAGTGATCGCGCCACTGAACCGCGCCAGCGACGAACAGGGCTGCACCTGGAGCAATGGCGCGGTCAGCGCCCCGGACGGTTTTGCCCAGGCCTATCAAGCCTTCGCCGAAGGCGGTTGGGTGGGGGTCGGCGGTGATCCGCAGTACGGCGGCATGGGCATGCCCAAGGCGATTTCGGCGCAGGTCGAAGAGATGGTGAACTCGGCCAGCCTGTCGTTCGGCCTGTACCCGATGCTGACCGCCGGCGCCTGCCTGTCGATCAAGGCCCACGCCAGTGAAGAACTGAAAGCGGCTTACTTGCCGAACATGTACGCCGGCACCTGGACCGGTTCGATGTGCCTGACCGAAGCCCATTCCGGTACTGACCTGGGTCTGATCCGCACCCGCGCCGAGCCACAGGCCGATGGCAGCTACAAGGTCAGCGGCAGCAAGATTTTCATCACCGGTGGCGAGCACGACCTCACCGAAAACATCATCCATCTGGTGCTGGCACGACTGCCGGATGCACCGGCGGGGCCCAAAGGCATCTCGCTGTTCCTGGTGCCCAAGGTGCTGGTCAATGCCGACGGTTCGCTGGGTGAAAACAACGCGCTGTCCTGCGGCTCCATTGAGCACAAGATGGGCATCAAGGCCTCCGCTACTTGCGTGATGAACTTCGACGGTGCCACCGGCTGGATCGTCGATGCACCGAACAAAGGCCTGGCGGCCATGTTCACCATGATGAATTACGAGCGTCTGGGCGTGGGCATCCAGGGCCTGGCCCAAGGTGAGCGTTCGTACCAGAACGCCGTCGCCTACGCCCGTGACCGCCTGCAAAGCCGCGCACCGACCGGCGCGCAGCACAAGGACAAAGCGGCCGACCCGATCATCGTCCACCCGGACGTGCGCCGCATGCTGTTGACCATGAAAGCCTTGAACGAAGGCGGCCGTGCGTTCTCAAGTTACGTGGCCCTGCAACTGGACATCGCCAAGTACAGCGAAGACGCACCGACACGCCAACGCGCGCAGGATCTGGTATCGCTGCTGACCCCGGTGGCGAAGGCATTTCTTACCGACATGGGCCTGGAGACGACCATCCATGGCCAGCAGATCTTCGGCGGCCACGGCTACATCCGTGAGTGGGGCCAGGAGCAACTGGTGCGTGATGTGCGCATCACCCAGATCTACGAAGGCACCAACGGCATCCAGTCCCTGGACTTGGCCGGGCGCAAGATCGTCGGCAGCGGCGGGGCGCTCTACCGTTTGTTCGCCTCGGAAATCCGCAGTTTCACCGCCAATGCCTGCGCGGACCTGGGCGAGTTCACCCAGCCGTTGAACGCCGCCGTCGACACCCTCGACGAGCTGACCGCGTGGTTGCTCGACCGGGCACAAAACAACCCGAACGAAATCGGCGCGGCCTCGGTCGAGTACCTGCACGTGTTCGGCTACACCGCGTACGCCTACATGTGGGCGCGCATGGCCAAGGTCGTCATGAGCGGCGATGCCGAGGACGATTTCTACACCAGCAAACTGGCCACCGCGCGTTTCTACTTCGCTCGGTTGCTGCCGCGTATCCACTCGTTGAGCGCATCGGCCAAGGCCGGCAGCGACTGCCTCTACGAGCTGCAAGCCGATCAGTTCTGATCGAAAGGACAAGGAACCTTAATCATGATGGCGACAAAAATAATTCCGCCCGCCGACGGCGCTTATGCCTATCCGTTGCTGATCAAGCAACTGCTGCTGTCCGGCGTGCGCTACGAGCCGGGCCGGGAAATCGTCTACGCCGACAAGCTGCGCTACAGCTACGAGACCCTCAACAAGCGTATTCGCCGCCTGGCCAATGCGCTGACCGCGGCCGGGGTCAAGGCCGGTGACACCGTGGCGCTGCTCGACTGGGACAGCCACCGCTACCTGGAATGCTTCTTCGCCGTGCCGATGATCGGCGCGGTGCTGCACACGGTGAACATTCGCCTGTCGCCGGAGCAGGTGCTGTTCACCATGAACCACGCCGAGGATGACCTGGTGCTGGTGCATGACGATTTCCTGCCCTTGGTCGAGCAGATCCACGGACGGCTGGAAACCGTAAAAGGCTACCTGCAGCTCACCGATGACGAGGCGACCAGGACCTCGCTGCCGGTGCTGGGCGAATACGAACACCTGCTGTCCCTGGCCCCGGACCAGTACGACTTCCCCGATTTCGACGAGAACTCGGTCGCCACGCTGTTCTACACCACCGGCACCACCGGCGACCCGAAAGGCGTGTACTTCAGTCACCGGCAACTGGTGCTGCATACCCTGAATGCCGTCGGCACCCTGGGCGTCTATCAAGGTGCGCCGCTGTTGCGCTCCGACGACGTCTACATGCCGATCACGCCGATGTTCCACGTGCATGCCTGGGGCGTGCCGTACGTCGCGACCCTGATGGGCATCAAGCAGGTGTATCCCGGCCGCTACGAACCCAACAGCCTGGTCCGGCTGTACCGCGAAGAGAAGGTGACCTTCTCCCACTGCGTGCCGACCATTTTGCAGATGATCCTCAATTGCGAGGAAGGCAAGGCGACCCGTTTCGACGGCTGGAAAATGCTCCTCGGTGGCAGCGCCTTGACCCTGGGCGTTGCCAGCGAAGCCAATGCCAAAGGCATGGTGGTGCACGCCGGCTACGGCATGTCGGAAACCTGCCCGTTGCTGTGCCTGACGTACCTGCGCGATGAAGACCTGCAGCTGTCCGCCGAAGCGCAACTGCCGATCCGCATCAAGACCGGCACGCCGGTGCCGATGGTTGACCTGAAGATCATCGACGCCGACGGCAACGACGTGGCCCATGACGGCGAGTCCCTGGGCGAAATCGTCGTGCGCGCGCCGTGGCTGACCCAGGGCTATCTGAAAGCCCCGGACAAAGGCGCGGAACTGTGGCACAACGGCTGGCTGCACACCGGCGACATGGCCTCTATCGACGCTTTGGGCGGCGTGGAAATCAAGGACCGCATCAAGGACGTGATCAAGACCGGTGGCGAGTGGATCAGCTCTCTTGAACTGGAAAGCCTGATCAGCGAACACCCGGGCGTGATGTCCGTCGCCGTGGTGGGCATTGCCGACGAACAATGGGGCGAACGGCCCATGGCCATGGTCGTCTGCGAGCCGGGGCAATACCTCGACCGCAAGATCCTGGAGGTTCATTTGCAAGCCTTCGTCGACGGCGGGCGCATCAACAAATGGGCGATCCCCAAGCAGTTCAAATTCGTCGCCGAAATCCCCAAGACCAGCGTCGGCAAGATCAACAAGAAGCTGATTCGGGAAACGGAAGCGAACTGAGGTTGTAGGAGCGAGCCTGCTCCGGGCGGCGTTCCGACGATGGACTCGAGAACGCCGCGTTATTGTAGGAGCGAGCTTGCTCGCGATGGACTGGAGAGCGCCGCGTATAACCAGGAAACACGCGTTATCGTTAACGACCATCGCGAGCGAGCTCGCTCCTACAGAATTCCACCGTCGTCAGGCGGTTTCTGGATAGTTTGCGGGGCGTCATCTTTGTCATAGTCCTGGCCAAAGATAACGCCCCGTCGGTCGCGGTTTTCAGCGCTTGTGCCAAGCTGAACGGGGTATTGAACCGCCGCGTATTCAATTGCCGGTCAGTCAAATCCCAGGAAGCCCACGACATGAACTTCACCCGTGCATCAAACGTCCGCCACGAGTTCTATAAAGCCGTCTGGTTCTACTTCAAAGTGGTCTGGCCGATCTTCTCGATACTGCTGTTAGTGATCATTGCCTTCGGCCTCATCATCGCCCAACTGGAAGGGTGGAGCCCGGATGACGGTGTCTACTTCGCCTTCGTGACGGGCCTGACCATCGGCTATGGAGAACTGGTGCCCAAACTGGGCATCTCGCGAGTGCTGGCAGTGCTGCTGGGTTTCAACGGCGTGCTGATGACCGCGACGTTCGCGGCGATCAGTGTCCGGGCGATTGAAGTGACGGTGACGGCGTCACGCAAGGGTGTGTAGGAGCGAGCTCGCTCGCGATGATCGTCAACGATAACGCGCAAATTCTGGATAAACGCGGTGTCGTTGAGAGCTTCACTGTAGGAGCGAGCTTGCTCGCGATGGTCGTCAACGATAACGCGCAAATTCTGGATAAGCGCGGTGTCCTTGAGTGCTTCGCGAGCAAGCTCGCTCCTACAGGTCCTTCAGCCCTCAGGCCAAGGGTGCAATGCCTAAGCCTCCCAACCCGCCCCAGTCACCGCCGCCTGCACCAAAGGGTGCAGGTCCGCCCCCTGATGTTCCGTCTGCCAGGCCTGCAATTCCCTGCGCATGCTCGGCGCCCAGTACAACTGCATATGATTGCGCACGCCGAGCACTGCCTGTTGCTGGTCCGGCTGGCTGGCAAAGTACTGGGCAATCTGGTTGGCCATCTTGATCAGGTTGTCAGTACTCATCGGCGTACCTCGGCTTTGGTCCCGCGTGCCTGGCGACGTGCGTCGAGCAGACGCTGTTGTTCATCGCTGAACTCCTGGAAGCGTTTTTGCCACTCCGAAGGGTGGTAGACGCGGCTGACTTCCACGGCGGTGACCTTGTACTCCGGACAGTTGGTGGCCCAGTCGGAGTTGTCGGTGGTGATGACGTTGGCCCCCGATTCCGGGAAGTGGAAGGTGGTGTACACCACGCCCGGGGCGACCCGTTCGGTAATCCGCGCACGTAGCACGGTCTGGCCGGCGCGGCTGCCGATGCCGACCCAGTCACCTTCGTTGATGCCACGGCTCTCGGCGTCGCTCGGGTGGATTTCCAGGCGATCTTCGTCATGCCAGGCGACGTTGTCGGTGCGCCGGGTCTGGGCGCCGACGTTGTACTGGCTGAGGATGCGCCCGGTGGTCAGCAGCAGCGGATAGCGACTGTTGACCTTTTCCTCGGTGGGCACGTAACCGGTGAGCATGAAGCGCCCCTTGCCACGCACGAATTCTTCGATGTGCATGGTTGGCGTGCCATCCGGTGCCTCGGCGTTGCACGGCCATTGCAGGCTGCCATGGCGCTCAAGTTCCGCGTAGCTGACGTTGGTGAAAGTCGGCGTCAGGCTGGCGATTTCATCCATGATTTGCGACGGGTGCTGGTAATTCATCGGGTAACCCAGGGCATTGGCCAGGGCTACGGTGCCTTCCCAGTCGGCCTTGCCGCCCAGCGGCTCCATGACTTTGCGCACGCGGGAGATGCGTCGTTCGGCGTTGGTGAAGGTGCCGTCTTTTTCCAGGAACGAGCAGCCCGGCAGGAACACGTGGGCGAACTTGGCGGTTTCGTTGAGGAAAATGTCCTGCACCACGATGCACTCCATGGCCGACAGAGCCGCGGTGACGTGCTGGGTATTGGGGTCGCTCTGGGCGATGTCTTCGCCCTGGCAATACAGGCCCTTGAAGCTGCCGGTCAGGGCCGACTCGAACATGTTGGGGATGCGCAGGCCCGGATCGGGTTGCAGGGTGACGTTCCAGGCTTGTTCGAACTGCGCCCGTACCGTTTCGTTGGAAACATGCCGGTAACCGGGCAGCTCGTGGGGGAAGGAACCCATGTCGCAGGAGCCCTGCACGTTGTTCTGCCCGCGCAGCGGGTTCACGCCCACGCCTTCGCGACCGATGTTGCCGGTGGCCATGGCGAGGTTGGCAATACCCATCACCGAGGTGCTGCCCTGGCTGTGTTCGGTGACGCCAAGGCCGTAGTAGATCGCCGCGTTGCCGCCGGTGGCATACAGGCGCGCAGCGGCACGGATGTCGGCAGCGGGTACACCGCAGACAGGGCCAAGGGCTTCCGGCGAGTTTTCCGCACGGCTGACGAATTCACTCCAGATCGCGAAATCGCTACCCTCGCAACGGGCGTCGATAAAGGCCTGGTTGAGCAAGCCTTCGGTGACAATCACGTGGGCCAGGGCGTTGAGCATGGCAACGTTAGTGCCGGGGCGCAGGGCCAGGTGATACTCGGCGCGGGCATGCACCGTATCCACCAGATCGATGCGTCGTGGGTCGATGACGATCAGCCGCGCGCCTTCACGCAGACGGCGTTTGAGCTGGGAGGCGAACACCGGGTGGGCGTCGCTGGGGTTGGCGCCTATCACCAGGATCACATCGGCCTGCATCACCGAGTCGAAACTCTGGGTGCCGGCGGACTCGCCAAGGGTCTGCTTCAGGCCATAGCCGGTCGGCGAGTGGCAGACTCGCGCACAGGTGTCGACGTTGTTGTTGCCGAACGCGGCGCGCACCAGTTTTTGCACCAGATAGGTTTCTTCGTTGGTGCAGCGGCTGGAGGTGATGCCACCGATGGAGTCGCGACCATATTTTTGCTGCAGGCGGCGGAATTCGCTGGCGGCGTAGGTCACCGCTTCATCCCAGCTGACTTCCTGCCACGGGTCGCTGATGTGCTTGCGGATCATCGGCTTGGTGATGCGATCCGGGTGGGTGGCGTAGCCCCAGGCGAAGCGCCCCTTGACGCAGGAGTGGCCGTGGTTGGCCTGGCCGTTCTTGTCCGGAACCATGCGCACCAGTTGGTCGCCTTTCATCTCGGCACGGAACGAGCAGCCCACGCCGCAATAGGCGCAGGTGGTGATCACGCTGCGTTCGGGCTGGCCCAGTTCGACCACGCTTTTTTCCATCAGGGTCGCGGTGGGGCAGGCTTGCACACAGGCGCCGCAGGACACGCATTCAGAGTCGAGGAAGTTCTCGCCGCCGGCGGCCGCAACCCGGGATTCGAAACCGCGCCCGGTAATGGTCAGGGCAAAGGTGCCCTGGGTTTCTTCGCAGGCGCGCACGCAGCGGTTGCAGACGATGCACTTGCTCGGGTCGTAGTCGAAATAGGGGTTGGAGGTGTCTTTCACGTCCTCCAGATGGTTCTCGCCTTCATAGCCATAACGCACTTCCCGCAGGCCGACCTGACCGGCCACGGTTTGCAGCTCGCAGTTGCCGTTGGCCGAGCAGGTCAGGCAGTCCAGCGGGTGATCGGAGATGTACAGCTCCATGACGTTACGGCGCAGGGTCGCGAGCTTTGGCGTCTGGGTGTGCACGCTCATGCCTTCGGTGACCGGCGTGGTGCAGGACGCCGGATAACCGCGCATGCCGTCGATCTCCACCAGGCACATGCGGCAGGAGCCAAAAGGTTCCAGGCTGTCGGTGGCACAGAGTTTGGGAATAGTCGTGCCCAGCAGCGCGGCGGCGTGCATCACCGAGGTGCCTTCGGGCACGCTGATGCTGCGGCCGTCAATGTTCAGGGTGACTTGCACCTGGCTGTTGCGGGCTGGCGTACCGAGGTCGATATCGGTTTTCGGGTCGAAGAGAGTGATCATTGTTCGGCCTCCGAGGCTTGCAGACCGAAGTCAGCGGGGAAGTGCTTGAGGGCGCTGGCCACGGGATAAGACGTCATGCCGCCCAACGCGCACAGCGAACCGTATTGCAGGGTGTCGCACAGGTCCTTGAGGATGATCACCTGCTCATCACGACCGCTCTGGTCGGGAGCGGCCAGCAGGCGGTCGATCACCTCGACGCCACGGGTTGAACCGATACGGCAAGGCGTGCATTTGCCACAGGATTCCTCGGCGCAGAACTGCATGGCGAAGCGTGCCATGCGGGCCATGTCCAGGGTCTCGTCAGCCACCACCACACCACCGTGACCGAGCATCGCGCCGATGGCCATAAAGGCTTCGTAATCCAGCGGCGTGTCGAATTGCGAAGGCGGCACCCAGGCGCCAAGCGGGCCGCCCACCTGTGCCGCCTTCAACGGCCGGCCACTGGCGGTCCCGCCACCGTAGTCTTCCACCAGTTCGCGCAAGGTCAGGCCAAAGGCCCGTTCCACCAAGCCGCCGTGACGCACATTGCCCGCCAACTGGAAGGGCATGGTGCCCAGGGAACGGCCCATGCCGTAATCGCGATAGAACTGCGCGCCCTTGGCCAGAATCAGCGGCACCGAGGCCAAAGTCAGCACGTTGTGCACCAGGGTCGGCAGGCCGAACAAACCCTGCAACGCTGGAATCGGCGGCTTGGCGCGGACGATCCCGCGCTTGCCTTCAAGGGAGTCCAGCAGCGCGGTTTCTTCACCGCAGATGTAGGCACCGGCACCGACGCGCACTTCCATATCGAAGGCCTGGCCGCTGCCGCCGACATTGGCGCCGAGGAAACCGGCTTCTCGGGCGATGTTCAACGCTGCACGCAGCGTGGTCACTGAATCCGGATATTCCGAGCGCACATAGATGTAGCCGAAGGTGGCGCCGACCGTAATGCCGGCAATCGCCATGCCTTCGATCAGCAGGAAGGGGTCGCCTTCCATCAGCATGCGATCGGCAAAAGTGCCGGAGTCGCCTTCGTCGGCGTTGCATACGATGTACTTTTGCGCAGCCTGAGTGCCGCGCACCGTGCGCCACTTGATCCCGGCCGGGAAAGCCGCGCCGCCACGGCCACGCAGGCCCGAATCGAATACCGCTGTCGCGGTCTGCTCGCCGCCAATGGCAATGGCCTGGGTCAGACCCTCGAAACCGCCGTGGGCCCGGTAATCCTCCAGAGACAGCGGCCGGGTGATGCCGGCGCGGGCGAACAGCAGGCGTTGTTGAGACTTCAGATAAGGCAACTCTTCCACCAGGCCCAAGGCCAGCGGATGCGCGGACGGCTCGGCTTGCAAGGCATCGAGCACTGACGGCACATCGGCCGCCGTCAGCGGGCCGAAGCCGATACGACCTTGCGGGCTGTCCACTTCCAGCAGCGGTTCCAGCCAATACAGACCGCGCGAACTGGTGCGCTGCAGCTCCAGCGGCAGATTGCGTTCCTGAGCCAGCGTGATCAGGGCCACAGCGACCTCATCGGCACCCACGGCACGGGCAAGAGAATCACAGGGCAGATAGAGCGTCGGCATCATGCGTCCTCCCGGCAAGCGTCGAGCAAGGCATCCAGACGCTCGGCACTGAGCCGCGCATGCACCCGGCCATCCAGCTCCAGAGCGGGCGAACAGGCACAGGCACCCAGGCAATACACCGGACGCAAGCTGATGCTGCCATCGGCGCTGCTGCCGTGATCATCCAGTTGCAGGCGCTCGCGCAACTGCGCGGCAAGCTGCTCGGCGCCACGGCTCTGGCACGACTCGGCCCGGCACAGACGCAGGATATGCCGCGCCGGCGGCGCGGTACGGAAATCATGGTAAAAACTGATCACCCCGCGAACCTCGGCCTGGCTCAGGTTGAGGGCATGGGCAATCTCGGGGACGGCGACATCGGGGACGTAACCGATACGCTCCTGAATATCATGAAGAATAGGCAACAGCGCACCCGGGGTGCCCTTATGGCGCTCCAGCAGACTGTTGACCACAGGCAGGTGCAACATCTCATCAGGCATTCAGCAATCCTCACAGTCACGGACAAACCAGGTGGTTGTCGGTTGTCCGAAAGTGTCGGCTGCGGCATTTACACCACGTCACGGTATCGTGGCATCTACAAACCGTCGGCCAGGGCACCCTGAGCGGGCATCTTGTTGTGCCCGGCACGGTCTTCGCCGCACCTCTAAAGGGGCATAAAAGCCAGATTGCCACGCGGCCCTTGAAACGGCTGCACCAGAGCGACGTGTTCGGTTCTGTCTACGACCTTGTATCGAGTCTGGAAGAATGAGGGTGGAGACGCCGTGCCAGAGGGGGCGGTTGCAGAAGTTATGCACAGTGGATTGCCTGTGGAGAAGGTGACGATCAAGCCCACTGGAAGCACCCGGATGCCGGAAATCTCAAAACCGATTCCCCAGCATTTACTTCGAGCCCAAGCAATCAAAAGCCCCGAACCCCTGGGGCTAATCCCAAATCCCACAAAACACACAAAGCCCCCCTGTGGGAGCGAGCTTGCTCGCGATAGCGCCAGCCCAGCCGCCACAAAAATCAGAACTGAAACCCAACCCCCTGTAGGAGCAAGCTTGCTCGCGAAAAACGCAAGGCAACCAACATCTACTGTTGAATGACCACCGTCATACTGCAAACAACCTGAGTGGGATATTCCCCCGCCCCCACGCTACGCATGGAAGCGGGGGAAAACCCTTAACCAAGCTCACCACAGAAAATATCGGGATTCCCATCGGCCGGGCTCGTCCGCATCACCAACGCATATCCGCCGGACCGCAGCGAGTCATAAGCCAGGGGCACGCTCTTCCAGAGTTGGATCCCCGCCTGCTCGTTGAAGTTGTCGGCCACGATGCGATTGAGTGAATAGGCCGGCTTGGGCTCGTGCCTGGCGCAGCTTCCCGAGTAGATATAGGTATACAAGTGCGCCGGAATTGCAGTGCCATTGGGTATACCACCCACGAACAACGAGAGCGCCGTCTCACTACTGCTCAAGGGGGTCAGAATGGCCTGAGCGATATGCCCGGCATTGTGAGTAGTTGCATTCAAGGGAACGGCAACGATTTGCTTCGGGGCTGCACCAACCACGCAGATCCATCCAGCCACTACCATCAACGCCAGCGAAGTTACGACTTTCATCGTAAAACCTCCCGCCTTGTAAGGGCTCGTTGAAAAGATCCCCCACTGAATTTTAGTCAGCTGTACAAATCCTGAGGTTATTCGGATGGTCGGTCCAATGGCCATTGGGTTGTAGTTGCGTAAACGGGCGCTGTTCAAAACTCCGGCCAACACCCCACTCCCGTGAGACCACCCACCCTGTAGGAGCGAGCTTGCTCGCGAAAAACGCAAGGCATCCACATTCCCGCTGAATACCCTCGCTCTCCCCAACCAAACCCGCCTTCCAACGCGTCATGCCTGACGTCCATGACAGCAGCTACACGACAGTCCCGACCACTATCCCGCAGACCTCGACGTCGCCTGCGCAGATGCCGGCGCACAAGCCCGATCCCGCATCAGCACCTTCACCGCATCATCCACCAATGCCTTGCTCATCGCGGTCAAATAATGCGCAGTTCGGGCGTGGCGGTCGTTGTGTCTGGCGTAGCGCTTCGGTGAGAAACTGAAAATCAGAAGCCATAGCCAACGCATGTCAGGCCGATGGTTGTATCCGGATTGTTCGGTCATTGCCCGGCTCCGAGGAGGGAGAAGCAGTGAAGGAGATTCGAGGGTGGGCCGTTACATGTAGATTTAGTTTTTAGATAGGAAGCAGTGGCTTTCTTGCTGCTATGTTCTGGCATCGTAGAAGGGCTCCGCTCATCACAGCATCGGGCGACAACCTGCGGCGGATGCTATAGTCCGCCGCGTTTTTTAGCTTCGATTGCGCACGGAAGCACAAGGAGAATACTTATGACCATCTACACCGCGGGCTACGAAGGGCTCACGATCGACGCTTTCATCGCGCGACTCAAACAGGCCCAGATCGACAAGGTGCTTGATGTTCGGGAGTATCCGCTCTCTCGTAAAAAGGGTTTTTCCAAGAAGGCCTTTGCTGAGTGCCTGGCTGCTGCAGGCATTTCGTATGAGCACAGCCCACCACTCGGATGCCCAAAACCAATACGGAATCGGTACAAAGAAGATGGTGATTGGTCTGTGTACTCTCGCGACTTCCGAGCCTACATCCGAACCCAGGCCTCAGTGCTAAGTAGCCTCGTCTCCAGCGTCGCAGAACAGCGCATTTGCATGGTCTGCTATGAGGCTGATGCAAGCTTTTGCCATCGAAGCCTGATTGCGGAAGCCGCCCAAGAGTTGGAAAGCTCGCTGCAAGCCAAACATCTTCCAATCAAAATAGAGAAATTTGCGGATCTGTTTCATGCTGTAGCTTAGGCGGGTAGACGAGGCTAACAATCAGCCACTGCCCCGGGAATCGGTGGATAGTTCCCATCAACAGCATAAGGTCTTTACTTGGGAGCTCGATTTCCAGCTTTTGTCGAAACGGAGTTTCCCAGCCTTCTGCGCCATGTCGACGACGAACGTTCCTGTAAAGTTGGCTGATTTCCCAGTCCACGATCTTGTGGGTATAGGATTTGAGCTCTCCATCGACTAAGCATTCGTATGTGTAGTGGAAGTCGAATGGGACTTTCTCCAGTCGTTTTATGCTTGCTCGTTCCTGCTGCTCATCGAAAAGGTTCGGCTGTCGCTGTAGATGCTCCAGTTTTTCGATTTCCTGAGGTGTCCATTCTTCTGATGCTGCCTTACGAATATGTAGTGCGGCTATGCGTGCAGGCCTGACTAGGCCCAGGGTGACATTGTTACTCAGTCGCGCGTTCTCTAACTCATCAAAGCTGTCGTAGATGGTCAGCTTATCCAAAAACGTGCGTCGTTCTTTCCAGTCGCCCGCTGGTAGCCTTGTACCTACAGAAATAGTGTCTACCCCGATCTTGTGGCTTTCGGGTCTTCTGTCTGCCGGGCTTCTATCAATGAAGGCCTCAATCCATTGCCATTTCGCGAACTGTTGATCTTCAGTGACCAGGCGAAATGGAACAGGGTAAAGGCGTATTAGGTTGCCGTGTTCGTCCATACCTGCGACGCAGGACGTTTCGGAATATCTAGCGCTGGGTGATGGATATGTCTTGCAGAGTACAAGTATTCGAGCTTTCCGTCGCATTCTGACCAGATCCTTTTGGCTTTTTTGAACTCTACCTAGGCATTGGGGAGATGAACAGTTGTCAGTTGTATTTGGCAGTATGAGCAGACTGGTCTTACTGTTACTCCATATGTCTCGATTTACTCATTGGATTTTTTAAGAATCCTCAGCACGATAACCGGTGTACCAAGCTGCTACATTGTTTGCGCCCGGCTGAAATCAGATAACTGCTGGAAGCTGGCCGCTTCCTCCAGCCGGCGGCGCCGTCCGCTTGGATGTCGCCACATACCCGCGTTCCATGTGAAGTTGACGTCGACATGTTCACCAGGCTCCGACAGCATCAATCCCAATCGCGCCCGATCCTTTTTTGCTGGCTCGGTCCGGCATTACGTTCGGGCCTTCTTGTTCATGAAACATGAAAGTTGCCCAAGCCAATCCCCTGTAGGAGCGAGCTTGCTCGCGAAAAACCCAAGGCAACCACCAACTCATTGAATGCCCAAGCCTCCCGCAACCAAACCTGAGAATCATCTGGCCGGCCTCCCCACCTCACGGAGGTGGCGCAAAATTCAAGGTGCGAACTTAGACTTTTGCTGTGAGGAGGCCGTGATGAAATTCTGTGGCATAGACCTGCATTCGAACAACAGTGTGGTGGTGGTTACCGACGAAACGGACCGGGTCCTGGTCAGTCGGCGCTGCCCCAATGAGCTGACGCAGATTCTCCCGCTACTCGAACCGCACCGTGCCGAACTGCTCGGTGTCGTGGTCGAGTCGACCTACAACTGGTACTGGCTGGTCGATGGCCTCAAGACGGCCGGCTTCGAGGTCAAACTGGCCAACCCGGTGGCGATGCAACGCTACAACGGTTTAAAGCATTCCGACGATCAGGATGATGCGGCGTTCCTCGCGCAGTTGTTGCGGCTGGGGATCTTGCCGACTGGCTATATCCACCCGCCGCAAGAACGGGCTCTGCGCGATTTGGCGCGCAAACGTATTCAGTTGGTGCGCAACCGGACTCAGCACATTCTGGCCGCCGAAAACATCATGGCGCGCCAGTTTGGCCAGCGATTGAGTTGCAACGAAGTCAAAGGGCTGTCAGCCACAGGCGTGGACAGGCTGGGCCTGCCCACGCCTGCGGCGCTGGCGATGAAAGCCAATGTCGCCATCGTCCAGGCGTTGCAGGCTCAGATTGATGTTCTTGAGGCCCGCTTGCTGCAGGACGCCAGCCTGCGCCCAGAGTTTGCTTTATTAAAAACGATGCCTGGAGTGGGCGAAGTACTGGCCACGGTCATCATGCTGGAAACGGGCGATATTGAGCGCTTTGCCGACGTCGGCAACTTCGCCTCGTATGCCCGCTGCGTAAAGAGTGCGCATTACTCCAACGGCAAGAAAAAGGGCGAAGGCAACACCAAGAACGGCAACGCTTACTTGATCTGGGCCTTTATCGAAGCGGCGAATTTTGCGCGGCGCTTCAGCGAGGACGCCCGACGTTTTTTCGAGAAAAAGAAAGCCAAGACCAATGCCGTGGTTGCCACCAAAGCGCTGGCGCACAAACTGGCGCGGGCGAGTTATCACATCCTGAAGGAGAAACAGCCTTTTGATGCCAGGCGCTGTTTCGCCTGAAGGCGAGTTAAGGTGATGGCCGATCAACCAAAAAGGGACTGGGCGTGAACCACAAAATCTGAGTGGCGGTCGGCTGTCACCGCCTGCGTGGGTGGTAACCGGGTCGTCTGCCAAGTGAGCCCGCCGGGACTGGACGGGTTTTTTTTGCACGAGCCACAGTTCTGTGACACGTTTTGGACACATTGGCGGCACCAACGTTTCTCTGGGGCAGTTGACTGCCAGGGCGGTGCTGGCTGTAGCGCCACCGCTTGATCCACATGGGTGTCAGGCACGACTCGGTCGTAGCCAATGATGAGGAAACGGGTTCGACGGGTTCAACCAGTCAGGTTGAGATAATGGGAAACCCTGCAGTTAAAGGCTGCAGGGCGAGTGGGCTTTTAGCCTTGACTTGAGACCGGCTAATGGGCGTCCCTACAAACGACATGCCTGTCGCCTAAAAACCAGAACCTACCCTTCAGCCTCAGCCGCCCGCCTGGACATCGGCGCAACCGTCCGATCCCGCGTCAGCACCTTCACCGCATCATCCACCAACGCCTTACTCATCGAAGTCAGATAATGCGCAGCCCAGGCGTGACGGTCAGTGTCTGTGGCATAAGCAGAATCTTCAGTGAGCGTCTTGGCCAGGAACAGAAAATCGGAAGCCATGGACAACGCATCGCCGAGAGGAACGCCGCGAGTGACATGAAACAGCGCTTGATCCGCGCAGTAGATGGCGGGCGTCAGGCCGATGGTTTTGAGTTCAGTTTGTTCAGTCATTGGCCACCTCCGAGGATGGAGAGGCAATGGGGGGAGGGGGTTACGCGATTGGAAGTTGTGTGAAAGGAAAAGCCAAGTTTCGTACACATTGACTTGGTAATTTGGCTGCGGCAGCATTGACGTCAATCGCGCCCGATCCTCTGGTGCTGGCTCAGTCCGGCATTACGTTCGGGCCTTCTTGTTTCTGGAGCATGGAAGTTGACTGCTCCAGCTTCTCATACGCCGTTGCGTACATACCTGATTTTGTTGAGCGCTGCGTAATTGTAAGCCCCGAATTACTCGAGGCTCATCGCTTCTCAGGCGCTATCCTTCGGATTTCGCTGTCGTCTGCTTAGGTGTCATTGCGGAAGTACGATCCCGCGTAAGCACCTTCACCGCATCATCCACCAATGCCTTGCTCATCGAAGTCAAATAATGCGCTGCCCAAGCGTGATAATCCGTGTCCCTGGCATAAGCCGCATCCTTACTCAGCGCCTTGGCCAGAAACAGAAAATCAGAAGCCATCGCCAACGCATCCCCGAGGGGAACGTCACGCGTGACATGGAACAGTGCTTGATCCGCGCAGTAGATGGCGGGCGTCAGGCCAATGGTTTTGATATCAGGTTGTTCAGTCATTGGCCACCTCCGAGGATGGAGAGGCAATGGGGGAGGGCATTACGTGATTGGGAATTGCATAGAGGGGAAAGCCAAATTTCAAACGGATTGATACTGCGCATTATCCAACTCCTTGATATGAGGAGCTGCCACGTTCGTTTCCACACGAATGGGTGACAGCTGTGCGCAGGGTGGAAAACCGGGAATCAAGGAAACCGGTACGCCCGAAGACGTCCCACGCACAGCCGCCATAACTCACGCCGCAGGCATAAAAAAAGCGCCGGCAGACATGATGGGGCGCTGTTGCGCCTTGAGTTACACGGGTTTCCACACCCGGTCGCTGAATTGGCAGCGACGGTGGGAGGGTAGCGCGCTGACCAGCCTTCCGCAACCTCCAGAAAAAGACCAGTACAAGTTCTTTTACTCTGAAATGACAGGGATTGAGCTGGCGCAGAAGTTAAAGCTATCCCTCGACCGAACTCTCGCGAAAGACTTTCCCATCACCCTATGGGTTCCAACGAGCTAGAAAACTTGTTGACTTGTATAGTTTGGTGGTCTTTCTCAAATGTGTCTGGATCCATTATCCAGCTATCGATTTTTTCATAATCAAAGATTGGTCTACCTCCAAGAAATACTCGGCCACTTTCTTTGTTTGGCCAATAAATTGCAGTCTGTCTGGAGTTCATGTGCTGCGCCACTGCTACTAATTGCGGCGATCCGCCAATACTGTCAGTAGGTCCAGTCTCTCTAAGGCAATCTCTTAATACCTCAAATGGCTCCATGTGGAAAGCTTGTTTGAAAGTGCTTTCTTTTGATACAGCTTCATGGCCATGCCTTTGTTTGAGTAAATCTAAAAGTTTTTTGTAGGCTGTTCTATCCCAGTCTCCGGAAAAAAGAACCTTCCCGAAATTTCCAATGCCTTTGACGCATGGGCGATAAACAAATTTGTTATCACTCTTTCTGAATGAGATTTTATCGATGTGAAATTCTTTGTGGAACCAAGAGTATCCTCCTAGTAAAAAGCCTGTGTCAGGGTTTTCAAAGCCTTTGACGTAAGCACTGAATTGTGAATACATCCCATTCATTATGTTTAGAATGTGGTGTCTTAAATGAACGTAATCTACAACCCCGTCAGCTAATGGGCGGAAGGAGCTAATGGATTCACTTATCTGATGTAGTATGGGGTAGGCAAAATACGTGTCCCCAGAGAAAGCTAAAATACTATCCCCCCTAGGAAGTTGAATTATTTTTGGGCAACAATCTAATGAGCCTCCACCACTAAGTCTGCTGTCTGAGGCAAAAACGAGCTCTTGGGCACCTTGTGCTGTTGTCCTAACCCAACCAACTACTAGAGTCACGTATATTCCTTTTTATAGAGTTGTTATTGATAAGTGTCTTCGGTTTGCAACTTTCCGTAAGCGAGGGGGTAGTAGCTGTCCGGAACCATTGGTTCGGATGGGGCCGGCGGAGTCATAAAGCTACACTGCCCAATCATAACGGTGTTTGTGTGGTGTTTCGTATTCGCTAGGAATAAGACCGCAGCCATTGCTAACGGTGTTGCCCTGGCTGAAAGAATACATCCTTCAATTGCAATTTTTTGATGAGTATCGGCAGTAAACGGGGGGGGCAGATTTATTGTTTAAATAACAATAAATCTGTCCCCCGTTTTTGTCCGATTTCTTAACTCGTCATCTGTGTTATAAAGCGAGAGGGCTGCTGGGCTTTCACATCCCCCCATGGCATTTTTCGACGCTTAGGGTAAGTTATATATATCCAGCGCCTAGATCTTGTAACCGCAACGAACGCACTGTTGCGCTCTTCATCTATTTCGTGAGGAAGCTTCGCACGATAATCAGGGAAGACTCCCTCGCACATGCCCATTAGAAAAACGATATCTTTTTCTAGGCCTTTCATAGTGTGTACCGTACTTAAAGTCAGTCCCTTAGGATCATACTCGCCATTTAGTTGACCTAGCGCCATAGCATTTCTGAACGCCAAAAGAGACTCGCCTAGTCCTTTTTTTCTGAATAGTGTCCAGCTTTCTCGAAGTTCTTCAAGTTCGAGCAAAGAAATTTCTACTTCTTCATCTCTCTCGGGAGTATCTTGTTTGCCGAGTTCTATTAGTGTTTTATGAAATGCTAAATAAAGTTTAGGTATGTTCGGGGCTTCAGTTTTTAGCTGATATATGGCTGCTAAAAGATCTGCCTGCAAGTCTGAAAAAGGTATTTCTGCTGTGCGTGCTTTGTTAGAAAGCTCTAGTAATATCCCCTCGTCGCCCCAAGATGTAGGAGGTGACACCTTGAGTGTGGAACATAACTTTTTACCATCAACCCAGTCTTTTGGATTTAATTTTAGGCGCAGTCCTAGGTCTAAAACTTTTCCAAACGTGGAATTTGATTCCGCGCCGCGCTCGCCCTTTTTTAACGAGAAGGGAATGGTGTTGGTCTTGAGTTTCTCTTCTAATGTCAAAAAAACGAAGCGATTCCTGGCAATAATAACCATATTGTTCAATGAGATACGCCCCTCAATCTCGGGGTGCTCACCCAAAGAGAGAATGTTTTTAATGCTCTGGCATATCCATTCCGCTTCAGTATCTTCATCGTCAAGGGCCAAAATTTTTTGATCGCCCTTTAATGCAAAGTCTGTAATTACCTGGGAACCAGGTTTCAATTTATTTGCTAGTTCAATAACTGCCTGCGAGCTTCTGTAGTTTTCAGTAAGTGTGTAGCGCTGAGGTAGAAAGTCCTTGATGAAAAAATCGCACAGAAACTTATTTGATGAACCATTGAAGCCGTAAATCATTTGGTTGGGGTCGCCAACCATGAATATGCTCTTTATTTGTTCGCCACAGAATGCTTTAATGAACTCGTACTGAGCTCTATTGAGATCTTGGGCTTCGTCTACACAAATATGTTTGAATTTTGCTCTATAAATATCTGCGCACCATGGTTGTTCCATTAGGATGCGGTGCGCATAAACTAGTATGTCATCAAAATCAATTCCGCCACTTTCGATAAGCGCTTGCTGATAAGCGCTGTATGTGGCCCAAAAACCTTCTTCGGTATATCGTGCTTTTACTTCATCTTCAGTTAGTAGTTCTCTTTTAATTATCGAGAATCTATCCATGTAATTTTGGATTATCTGAGAGCGGTTTTTTCTGAGGTTGACATCATCAACCTCTAAGAAAGAGTCTATTTCAACTCCGTTCTCGCGCAATGATTGGAGGAAGATTGTCTTTCTGTCTTGGTCTCTTTCAAAAATTTGAAGCTCAGCTGGTAGTCCAATGGTGTGGCCATATTGACTAATAACCCTCTGGGCCACCGAATGTATGGTAGATATCCAGCAGCGATCTTCAACGTCCTCCAAGTCTGTAAGGCGCTGCAACATCTCTTCCGCTGCTTTGTTTGTGAAGGTTAGGGCGATTACTCGATCTTTTTTTGTAGAAAGTACAATATGGCGGACTCGTTCCGTGAGAACTCTTGTCTTTCCTGAGCCGGCTGATGCAAGTACCTGAATTGCCTGACCTAAAGGTGCCTGTATTATTTGAGATTGACTCGAGGAAAGGTTCATCGTGTTGTCCATCCGTTTTTAATCTTTTCAAAGAACTCTATGACTTTGGGAGGTAGTTTGTCGTTATCCAAAGTGCATAAGGCCTGAGCTACCATCGGAGCGTATTTGGTTTTGCTTGAATCCAAGATTTCAAGGATAGCACGATTTAGACCTCCTTCTTCTTTGTAATCCCTTAACTGGTCTTCAAATATAGGTTGGGCGCATTCTTTGCAAGGAGGCTTGTTAGTTTTCTTTCTACCCAGAAAAGCTCCGTTTCTCGTTCCAATCCAGTCATTAATAAAGTCTTTCCCATCTGATTCTAAAATTGCTTTCTCAATGAGGTCCCTATACCCGTTATTTAGCAGGTAGCCCTCAAAATCTGTGCCGTCAAGAATTGTTATGTGGTCGTCGTTACTAATGTCTGCTCCAGGGAAAATCTCTGAATAATGCTTTTGTAGGCCTTTGACAGCTGCGGCTTCCCCATCGCTGAACACGAATACGGGAATTGAAAAATCTTTAGCGAAAGTCAAAAATGGTAAGTATTTTTTTCCCGAACCCCCAACACCAATGAAAGTGATGCCTAGAACAAATGGGTCATGGTCGAAGTATTTTTTGAACAGGATTGGAAGTGCTTGTTCTTCCGTCTCGCCTTCACAAAGTATTATGGCGTTTGAGAATAGCAGTTCGCCCCTAGAATGTATGACTTCCCGCTGAAGTCTTCGTTTCTCCTCTGGGTCTAGGTCAGGACGTAGCATGTCAATATAAACTTCATCCCCAGCTCTTCTTATATGCCGAAGGTTTTCTTGGCTACACATAGCTGCTAGATAGGGTGAGTGAGTGCTTACTATGACTTGTCTCTTTGGATCTGCAAGTTGGGTGTATAGGGTTTTCTGCGCATTAGGATGAAGGTGTGCTTCAGGTTCTTCTGCGGCAAGTATAGGAAGAAAAGGCTCTGCTTCATTAGCATATTTTTCTGCTGTCATATCCAAGAAGGACTTGACGGTTAACATTGATGCCCAGCTGCGAGTTCCCATCCCATGGTATTCCATAGAAAATGAGTTGGTCGCCGATTCGCCAAAGTGGATAGAGAAGTGTTTTGATAAGTCTCGGATTTTTTTAGGTAGCGGAGTGATTTCCGCGCTACCGGAACCACTGAAGGACTGGCTCAATCCCTCCAAGTGTTTTTTTAGATTTTGAAGTTCTGGGCTTTTCGCAACTGCTTCATCATTTGCTGTTTTGATGATGTCTTCTAGAGTGGCAATATCTTTGTCATTGTAATTTATATTGCTTAGCACTTTTCCGATAAAAGAGGATTTGTCTCTGAGCTCGAGATGAATGTCGCGTTGAGCGTCAATAGGTATTAGTGGGATGTTGAATTTTTTATTGCCGAGTTTCGTTTTTCTGAGTTTTTCATCTGCCCAATTTGTTACGTCAGGCCAGCGATCAAGGGTGCTTCTTAGAGTCTCGAATCCACCTTTTATTGAGTTGGGAGTGCTTTTGGTTCTTATGGCGACAAACTGTTTTCCGTCTGCTTCGGATTGTATATTATCTCCAAAATGCTCGATCCACGCGTCGGGAAATTTTTCAACTCTTGTACCTTTGTCGTCAATGGCGATGACTCTAACATCTACTAATATAAAGCTGGCTTTGGTTTGATCTGCTGCAATATAAATGTCTTCTTCGGCAACGTATCGTGAGTAGTCGCCTAAAGCGAGTTGGAAGGCCTTTATTATTGATGTTTTGCCTGAGTTGTTGGTGCCAATCAATACGGCTACTTTAGGGAGTGAAACCTCAATGTTTCGTAAACCTCTAAAGCCACTAATTCTAATTGTGTCGACTTGTATATCCATTTTTGCCGGCGCTCCCATTAGGTCGCATGACTCTACTACTTTATTCATGACATCAACAAGTCGACAAAAAGGGGGGCTCAGGTCGCGTAAGCATTGACGTGGCTATTAAGCTGCGACCGCATAAATCCCAGCTGCGCCCGATCCTCTGGTGCTGGCTTTGTCCGGCATTACGTTCGGGTCTTCTTGTTTCTGAAGCATGGAAGTTAGCTACGACAGCCCATCGCAAGCAGTTTCGTACCTATCCCGAATTGGTCGCAGTAAATTGCACCAGCCACGATCTGGAATAACGACGTCGCTGATGTGATCGGCTGCAAGCTAGTTATTCCGGGCTGCACCTTCAAGGCGATGGGGGGCAAACCGGACTCCCTCGGCACCTGTTCGGGGATAGCATGGTTGATGAAACGCCATGGCAGGTTTGCCGCCCCATCCCAAGCCACATCGAGGTAGTCGGCCACCCAATCGAATTCTTACTGGATGGCTTTCAAATAATCCCTGAGTGCAATTAGCGGGTTATCAAGCTGCTCCATTGTCTGTGCAATGCTGAAATCAGCCGCCAATCTATTCAACTCCCGTCCAAGGGGTTTTTCCGCGCCGCCTAGAGCCTCCATCGCTAATCCTACACAGTCGTCCACTTTTTGCAGAATTGTCTCAACATCCCCCCGACGCACCAGCAACTCAAACACATCCCGCTGGTAGTCACCCATCACCAGATCGTCACGCAAAATCGGGCTTGAATCTTCCGATTCATAAGCCAGTTTGAGGGAGAAGAGGGCGACGGTTTCCAGGTGCAATTCCATGGGGGGAATCCTTGTGAAATGTTCTTCCGGCGAGAAGGGTAGAAGAGAAGCAGGATCAAAAGATCGCAGCCTTCGGCAGCTCCTACAGGTCGGCGCGTTGTCAGCAGAGTGTTAGCGGGGTGTCAGTGGTGGCTTTTCTATAGGCGAAAAAAAAGGCCTTGCAAAGCAAGACCTTTCTTAATTTTGGTGCCCCGAGGGAGACTCGAACTCCCACTCCTTTCGAAAACGGATTTTGAATCCGCCGCGTCTACCAATTCCGCCATCAGGGCTCAATGGCGGCGAAGTATAGAGATGAGATAACCGCTGGTCAATCAGGTACATGGAGAATTTTTGATATTTCCGCTAGACTTCCCGGCCCTGCTAGACGACACCCCATCATGCGCGTTGCTGACTTTACCTTCGAGCTCCCTGATTCGCTGATCGCCCGCCATCCGCTGGCCGAGCGGCGCAATAGTCGCCTGTTGACCCTGGATGGGGTCAGCGGCGCCCTGGCACACCGTCAATTCACTGATTTGCTGGAGCTTTTGCGTCCCGGCGACTTGATGGTGTTCAACAATACCCGGGTGATTCCGGCGCGGCTGTTTGGCCAGAAGGCTTCCGGCGGCAAGCTGGAAATCCTGGTGGAGCGGGTGCTCGACAGTCATCGCGTGCTGGCCCATGTGCGTTCCAGCAAGTCGCCCAAGCCGGGGTCGAAGATCCTCATCGACGGCGGTGGCGAGGCCGAGATGTTGGCGCGGCACGATGCGTTGTTCGAGCTTAAGTTCGCCGAGGAGGTGTTGCCGCTGCTCGACCGTGTCGGGCACATGCCGTTGCCTCCTTATATAGACCGTCCGGATGAAGGCGCCGACCGCGAGCGTTACCAGACCGTCTACGCCGAGCGTTTGGGCGCGGTGGCGGCGCCGACGGCGGGGCTGCATTTCGATCAGGTGTTGATGGAGGCGATTGCCGCCAAGGGCGTCGAGACCGCGTTCGTGACCCTGCACGTCGGCGCTGGCACTTTCCAGCCGGTGCGCGTGGAGAAGATCGAAGACCACCACATGCACAGCGAATGGCTGGAAGTCGGCCAGGACGTGGTCGATGCCGTTGCCGCCTGCCGCGCTCGCGGTGGCCGGGTGGTGGCCGTGGGGACCACCAGCGTGCGTTCCCTGGAAAGCGCCGCCCGCGATGGCGTGCTCAAGCCGTTCAGCGGCGACACCGACATTTTTATCTACCCGGGCCGGCCGTTCCATGTGGTCGATGCCCTGGTCACCAATTTCCATTTGCCCGAATCCACGCTGTTGATGCTGGTTTCGGCGTTCGCCGGTTATCCCGAGACCATGGCCGCCTATAAAGCCGCCGTCGACAACGAATACCGCTTTTTCAGCTACGGTGATGCGATGTTTATCACCCGTAATCCCGCACCACGTGGCCCAGAGGAAACAGAATGAGTCGCACCAGTCGCATGTCTTTTGAGCTCCTTGCCACAGATGGCAAGGCTCGTCGCGGTCGTTTGACCTTCCCGCGCGGTACCGTCGAGACCCCGGCTTTCATGCCGGTGGGCACCTACGGCACGGTCAAGGGCATGCTGCCACGGGATATCGAGGCGACTGGCGCTGAAATCATTCTGGGCAACACTTTCCACCTGTGGTTGCGCCCGGGCACGGAAGTGATCAAAAAGCACGGCGACCTGCACGATTTCATGCAGTGGAAAGGCCCGATTTTGACCGACTCCGGTGGTTTCCAGGTGTTCAGCCTGGGCGCCATGCGCAAGATCAAGGAGGAGGGTGTGACCTTCGCTTCCCCGGTCGATGGCGCCAAGGTGTTCATGGGCCCGGAAGAGTCGATGCAGGTCCAGCGTGACCTGGGCTCCGACATCGTGATGATTTTCGACGAATGCACGCCGTACCCAGCCGACGAAGACGTCGCCCGCGTATCGATGGAATTGTCCCTGCGTTGGGCCAAGCGTTCGAAAGAAGCCCATGGCGATAACACGGCGGCGCTGTTCGGCATCGTTCAGGGCGGCATGCACCAGGACCTGCGCATGCGCTCCCTGGAAGGTCTCGACAAGATCGGCTTCGATGGCCTGGCCATCGGCGGTCTGTCGGTGGGCGAACCCAAGCACGAAATGATCAAGGTGCTGGATTACCTGCCGGGCATGATGCCGGCTGACAAACCTCGTTACCTTATGGGCGTTGGCAAACCGGAAGACTTGGTTGAGGGTGTGCGCCGCGGTGTGGACATGTTCGATTGCGTGATGCCAACCCGTAATGCCCGCAACGGGCATCTGTTCATCGATACCGGCGTGCTGAAGATCCGTAACGCGTTCCATCGCCATGATGATTCGCCGCTCGATCCGACCTGCGATTGCTATACCTGCCAGAACTTCTCCCGCGCTTATCTGCATCACCTGGACAAGTGCGGCGAAATGCTGGGAAGCATGCTCAATACCATCCATAACTTGCGCCATTATCAAGTGCTTATGGCTGGTTTGCGCGAGGCTATTCAACAGGGTACATTGGCCGCCTTTGTCGATGCCTTCTACGCCAAACGCGGGCTTGCCGTGCCGCCTTTGGACTGAGTTTTCTGACCCCAAGATTCAACATTTGCAACTGGAGTGCTAAATGAGCTTTTTTATCTCTAATGCCATGGCTGACGCCGCTGCACCTGCTGCGGGCCCAATGGGTGGCGGTTTCGAGTGGATTTTCCTGGTCGGTTTCCTGGTCATCTTCTACCTGATGATCTGGCGTCCACAGGCCAAGCGCGCCAAAGAGCAGAAAAACCTGCTGAGCAGCCTGCAGAAAGGCGACGAAGTTGTGACCACCGGCGGCATCGCCGGCAAGATCACTAAAGTGGCCGACGACTTCGTCGTTCTGGAAGTTTCCGACACCGTCGAAATGAAATTCCAGAAAGGCGCCATTGCCGCCACGCTGCCAAAAGGCACGCTCAAAGCGATCTAAGTTTCAACTTCATCTTCAATCGACGGGGCGCGCAAGGCGCCCCGCGTCATAAACGGGCGGCGTGATGCTGAACAAATATCCTCTGTGGAAATACATTCTGATCCTGGCGGTGCTGGCGGTCGGTCTGATTTATTCCGCTCCCAATCTTTATCCTGATGACCCGGCCATTCAGGTCAGCGGTGCCAGCACGGCGCTGCAGGTCAATCAGGCTGATCTGGACCGTGTGAGCGCTGCGCTCAAGGAATCCGGGATCAACGTCAAGGCTGCCACCCTGGCTGCCGGCGGCAAGGGCGGACTGATTCGCCTGACCAAGGCTGAAGACCAGCTGCCGGCCAAGGACGTAGTGCGCAAGGCATTGGGTGATGACTACGTCGTTGCATTGAACCTGGCACAAACCACCCCGCAATGGCTGCGCAACCTCGCTGCGCACCCGATGAAGCTGGGTCTGGACTTGTCCGGTGGTGTGCACTTCCTGCTGGAAGTGGACATGGAAAAAGCCCTCGATGCACGCCTGAAAGTCTACGAAGGCGACGTCAAGAGCCTGCTGCGTAAAGAGAAGCTGCGCTATCGCAGTCTGCCGCAACTGGGCGGTGCCATCCAGCTGGGCTTCGCTGATGAAGACAGCCGCGAACAGGCTCGTTCGATCATCCGCAAGAACTTCAACGATTTCGACATTGTTCCGGCCGACCTCAATGGTCAACCGGTGCTGCGTCTGGCGATGACCCCGGCCAAGCTGGCGGAAATCCGCGAATACTCCATCAAGCAGAACTTGACCACGGTGCGTAACCGCGTCAACGAGCTGGGTGTTGCCGAACCGATCGTTCAGCGCCAGGGCGCCAACCGCATCGTGGTTGAGCTGCCGGGCGTGCAGGACACCGCCGAAGCCAAGCGTATCCTCGGCAAGACGGCCAACCTGGAGTTCCGTCTGGCTGCTGAGCCGGGTGCTTCGAAAGCCACTTCCGAGGAATTCGAGTTCCGTGAGGGCAAGCGTCCTCCTGCGCTGATCGAGCGTGGCCTGATCATCACCGGTGACCAGGTGACCGACGCCAAGGCTGGCTTCGGCGAGCATGGCACACCGGAAGTGAACATCCGTCTGGACGGTCACGGCGGCGAGCTGATGAACCGTGCGACCCGTTCGAACGTCGGTCGCAGCATGGCGGTGATCTTCATCGAGCAACGTCCGATCACCACTTACACCAAGCAGATGGTCAACGGCGTCGAGAAAGACGTGCCGGTCCAGACCTTCAAGGAAGAGAAGAAGATCATCAGCCTGGCGACCATCCAGTCGCCGCTGGGTGCGCAGTTCCGCATTACCGGCCTGAACGGTCAGGGCGAGTCGTCCGAGCTGGCGCTGCTGCTGCGTGCCGGTGGTCTGGCTGCACCGATGTACTTCGCTGAAGAACGCACCATCGGCCCAAGCCTGGGTGCCGACAACATCACCAAGGGTATCGATGCATCGCTGTGGGGCATGCTGTTCGTCTCGCTGTTCATCATGGCCATCTACCGCTTCTTCGGCTTGATCGCCACCGTCGCTCTGGCGGTGAACATGGTGATGCTGCTGGCCCTGATGTCGCTGCTGGGTGCAACGCTGACCCTGCCGGGTATCGCCGGTATCGTGTTGACCATGGGTATGGCGGTCGACGCCAACGTGCTGATCTTCTCGCGGATCCGTGAAGAGATCGCCGCCGGCATGACCGTGCAGCGCGCAATCAACGAAGGCTTCGGCCGGGCATTCACCGCGATTCTCGACGCCAACCTGACCACCTTGCTGGTCGGCGGCATCCTCTTTGCCATGGGCACCGGCCCGGTCAAGGGCTTCGCAGTGACCATGTCCCTCGGGATCTTTACCTCGATGTTCACGGCCATCATGGTGACCCGCGCGATGGTCAACCTGATCTTCGGCGGTCGTGACTTCAAGAAGTTGTGGATTTAAGGGGCTGCCATGTTACGTACAATCAACTTCATGGGCGTTCGCAACTTTGCGTTCGGCGTCACATTGTTCCTTACGGCACTGGCAATATTCAGTGTCTTCCATAAGGGCATGAACTGGGGCCTGGACTTCACCGGCGGTACGCTCATCGAGCTGACCTACGAGCGTCCAGCCGATGTCACCAAGGTGCGTGAGCAGCTGGTGACCGCGGGTTATCACGAAGCCATCGTGCAGAACTTCGGTGCGACCACCGATTTGCTGGTGCGCATGCCTGGCGAAGACCCGCAACTGGGTCACCAGGTCGCCGAAGCCTTGCAGAAGGTGGGCGGCGAGAACCCGGCGACGGTCAAGCGTGTCGAGTTCGTCGGCCCGCAGGTGGGTGAAGAGCTGCGCGACCAGGGCGGCCTCGGCATGCTGATGGCGCTGGGCGGTATCCTGATCTACCTGGCGTTCCGCTTTCAGTGGAAGTTTGCGGTCGGTGCGATCGTATCCTTGATCCACGACGTGATCGTGACTGTCGGTATCCTGTCGTTCTTCCAGATCACCTTCGACCTGACGGTGCTGGCAGCGGTACTGGCGATCATCGGTTACTCGCTCAACGACACCATCGTGGTATTCGACCGGGTTCGCGAGAACTTCCGTGTACTGCGCAAGGCCAGCCTGATCGAGAACATCAACATCTCGACCACGCAAACCCTGTTGCGGACCATGGCGACTTCGATCTCCACCTTGCTGGCGATCGCGGCCCTGCTGTTCTTCGGTGGCGACAACCTGTTCGGTTTCTCCATTGCCCTGTTCATCGGTGTTCTGGCGGGTACTTACTCGTCGATCTACATCGCGAACGTGGTGCTGATCTGGCTGAACCTGAGCACTGAAGACCTGATTCCTCCGGCCAATACCGAGAAGGAAGTCGACGACCGTCCTTGAGGGAGCAATCCTTAAGCGATGTAGTCCAAAAAGGCGCGAGTTGAACTCGCGCCTTTTTTTGTGCTCCAAGGCTGGGAGAAGCGCGGACACGTTCCGCATGTGATGGTCCAGGAGGTTCATGTGAACAAGTCGATGCTGGTTGGTGCTGTACTGGGTGCTGTCGGTGTAACTGCCGGGGGTGCTGTGGCCACCTACAGCCTGGTTAAAAGCGGCCCGGAGTACGCACAAGTACTCGCCGTTGAGCCGGTCAAGACACAAATCAAGACTCCACGTGAAGTGTGCAAGGATGTAACGGTCACCCGGCAGGCGCCGGTGAAAGATCAACATCAGATCGCCGGTACGGTGGTCGGTGCATTGGCAGGTGGTCTGCTGGGTAACCAGGTTGGTGGTGGTACCGGCAAGAAGATCGCCACGGTCGCGGGCGCTGTCGGTGGTGGTTATGCCGGCAACAAGGTGCAGGAAGGCATGCAAGAGCGTGATACCTACACCACCACCCAGACCCGCTGTAACACGGTTAACGACATCAGTGACAAGGTTGTAGGTTACGACGTGCAGTATTCGCTGGATGGCAAGGAGGGCAAGGTGCGCATGGATCGTGATCCAGGCAACCAGATTCCGGTGGATAAGGAAGGCAAGCTGATCTTGTCGGAGAATCAGGCGGCTCAGTGATCTGCTGATGCCGGATTAAAAAAGAAGCACCCTGCGGGGTGCTTTTTTTTGTGCCTGCCATTTCTGCACCGCCACCAATCCCTGTAGGAGCGAGCTTGCTCGCGAAGAACCCAAAGGCACCGCGTTCATCCAGAATGCCCGCGTTATCGTTGACGACCATCGCGAGCGAGCTCGCTCCTACAGTGGGGTTGTGGTGTTATCGAGGGTGAATTCCAGGCATAAAAAAAGCACCCCGAAGGGTGCTTTCTCTGTCGCTGGAAGCTTAGCGCTTCAGCGAGGCTGGCAGGTGCGGCTGGATCGCCGTCAAAACTGCCTTGAAGCATTTGGTGTTGCCGGCAACGACGTGGCCTTTCTCAAGGAAGTCGTGACCGCCGGTGAAGTCGCTCACCAGGCCGCCAGCTTCCTGGATCAGCAGGGCGCCTGCAGCCATGTCCCACTCGGACAGGCCCGACTCCCAGAAGGCGTCGAAACGGCCGGCGGCCACGTAGGCCAGGTCCAGGCTCGCCGAACCTGCGCGGCGGATGCCGGCGGTCTGGCCAACCAGGGCGCGGAACATGCCCAGGTAGTTGTCGAGGTTGTCCATCTGGTCGTCACGGAACGGGAAGCCGGTACCCAGCAGGGCGCCGTCCAGGCTGGTGCGGCCGCTGACGCGCAGGCGACGACCGTTCAGTTGAGCGCCGCGACCACGGCTGGCGGTGAATTCTTCCTGGCGAACCGGGTCCAGGACAACGGCGTGCTCAAGACGACCGCGGTATTTGCAGGCGATGCTGACAGCGAAATGAGGAATGCCGCGCAGGAAGTTGGTGGTGCCGTCCAGCGGATCGATGATCCACAGGTATTCTTCGCCTTCGATGCCGGTGCCGGCGTGCATGCCGGTTTCTTCACCCAGGATCGAGTGATTCGGGTAGGCCTTGCGCAGGGCGTCGATGATTTTCTGTTCGGCGGCGCGATCCACCTCGGATACGTAATCCTTGGCGTCTTTTTCGTCGACCTTGATGGTATCCAGGCGCTCGATGGAGCGGAAGATCAATTCACTGGCGCTGCGGGCGGCGCGCAGCGCGATATTCAGCATGGGCTGCATGGATGTGTCACCTAAGGTTGTTAAAGAAAGCCGGGCATTCTATCAGAAAGTTTCTACAGGAGAAGGACGACGTTCGCTTTCATGGCTTAACGGTTGCTACAGCTGTAAGATTCCGCTCCCGATTATCGTGTTCGAGAGCGCCTCCCTTGCTGCAAAACATTCGTGTCGTCCTGGTCAATACCAGCCATCCGGGCAATATCGGCGGGGCTGCGCGTGCCATGAAGAACATGGGCCTGTCGCGGCTGGTGCTGGTCGAACCGCGCCTGTTCCCGCACCACGAGGCCGATGCCCGTGCTTCCGGTGCCGGCGACATCCTTGAAAATGCGCAAGTCGTCGCCACCTTGGAAGATGCCTTGGTCGGCTGCAATCTGGTGCTCGGTACCAGTGCCCGCGACCGACGGATTCCCTGGCCGCTGCTCGACCCCCGCGAATGCGGAGCGAAAGTGGTCGAGGAAGCCGGGCAGGGTGCCCAAATCGCTCTGGTGTTCGGTCGTGAAGACTCCGGCCTGACCAATGAAGAACTGCAGCGATGTCATTATCACGTGCACATTCCATCGGACCCTGAGTTCAGCTCGCTGAACCTGGGGGCGGCGGTGCAGGTGTTGGGTTATGAAGTGCGTATGTCCTGGCTGGCCGCCCAAGGTCAGCCGAGCAAGGTCGAGAAGGAGGAAGTGGCCTCGGTCAAAAGCGCTGAGCTTGCGACCATGGATGAGCTGGAGCGATTCTATGAGCACCTGGAGCAGACCCTGGTGGCCATCGAATTCCTCGATCCGGAAAAGCCACGGCACTTGATGGCGCGCCTGCGCCGGTTGTACGGACGCAGCTCGGTCAGCCGGGCGGAAATGAATATTTTGCGTGGCATCCTCACGGAAACCCAGAAAGCGGCCCGTGGTGAGCTCCTTAAACGGAAGGATTAATGATGTTCGAGCGTTTGCGTGAAGATATCCAGAGCGTATTCCACCGAGACCCGGCGGCGCGTAACGCTTTTGAAGTCCTGACTTGCTACCCCGGCATGCATGCCATCTGGATTCACCGTTTGTCGGCGATGCTGTGGCGCGCGGACCTGAAATGGCTGGCGCGGCTGGTGTCGAACTTCGGTCGCTGGTTGACCGGGATCGAGATTCATCCGGGGGCCAAGGTCGGTCGTCGTTTCTTTATTGACCATGGCATGGGCATTGTCATCGGTGAAACGGCGGAAATCGGCGATGACGTGACCATTTATCAGGGCGTGACCCTCGGTGGTACCAGCTGGAATAAAGGCAAGCGCCACCCGACGCTGGGTGATGGTGTCGTTGTCGGTGCCGGCGCCAAGGTGCTCGGCCCGTTCACTGTCGGTGCGGGTGCGAAGGTCGGTTCCAATGCCGTGGTGACCAAAGAGGTGCCGCCGGGCGCCACTGTGGTGGGGATTCCGGGGCGGATCATCGTCAAGCCCGACGAAGAGCAGGACGCCAAGCGCAAGGCCATGGCCGAGAAGATCGGTTTTGATGCCTATGGCGTGACTGAAGACATGCCGGACCCGGTGGCACGTGCCATTAACCAGTTGCTCGATCATCTGCAGGCGGTCGATGGGCGTCTGGAGGGGATGTGCGGAGCCTTGAAGGATCTGGGCAGTAATTACTGTGCGAAAGATCTGCCTGAGCTGCGCGAAGAAGACTTCGCTTGTGTGAAGGACAAAGACGAAAGTAAAGCCGGCTGATGTCCCGTAGGAGCTGCCGAAGGCCGCGATCTTTTGATCTTTAAAAGAGCAAGATCAAAAGATCGCGGCCTTCGGCAGCTCCTACACAGGTCGTAATCAGGTAATGGCAGAGCGCTGACCGGTGTGCCATTAAGCCGCAGACCCTGCTATGATTCCGCCGCTCTTTTGCCACTAAACCCGACTAAAGCACTAGGTCTTATAGTTGACTTAATTACTCGGGAATTGCATACTCGCCTCATTCCGAACTCCGTGGTAATTGTCCATGCGACTGACTACAAAAGGCCGATACGCCGTGACCGCCATGCTTGACCTGGCGTTGCACGCGCAGCACGGGCCCGTGTCCCTGGCCGATATCTCCGAGCGCCAAGGCATCTCCCTGTCTTACCTCGAACAGCTTTTCGCCAAGCTGCGTCGCAGCAATCTGGTGTCCAGTGTGCGTGGCCCAGGCGGCGGCTACCAGCTGTCCCGCGACATGCAGGGCATCCAGGTCGCCCAGGTGATCGATGCGGTAAACGAATCGGTCGATGCCACCAAGTGCCAGGGCCAGGGCGATTGCCATCAAGGCGACACCTGCCTGACTCACCACTTGTGGTGCGATCTGAGCCTGCAGATTCACGAATTTTTGAGCGGTATCAGCTTGGCTGATCTTGTCACTCGCCGTGAGGTGCAAGAAGTAGCCCAGCGTCAGGACCAGCGCCGTTGCAACAGCAAGGTGCCACGCCTGGACAAGATTGAAGCGTCCGCCGTCGAATGACAGCCGAAGAGCTAGCGGCACGCCAGCCAGCCTGATTTAGGAGATAGTCCATGAAATTGCCGATTTACCTTGATTACTCTGCGACCACCCCGGTTGATCCGCGTGTCGCGCAAAAAATGAGTGAATGCCTGCTGGTCGACGGAAACTTCGGTAACCCGGCGTCCCGTTCCCACGTGTTCGGCTGGAAAGCCGAAGAGTCCGTCGAAAACGCCCGTCGTCAGGTCGCTGATCTGGTCAACGCCGACCCGCGTGAAATCGTCTGGACCTCCGGTGCCACCGAGTCCGACAACCTGGCAATCAAGGGTGCGGCGCATTTCTATGCCACCAAGGGCAAACACCTGATCACCACCAAGATCGAGCACAAGGCTGTCCTCGACACCATGCGCCAACTGGAGCGTGAAGGTTTCGAAGTGACCTACATCGAGCCTCGCACCGATGGCCTGGTGACCCCGGAGATGGTCGAAGCCGAACTGCGCGACGACACGATCCTGGTGTCGGTCATGCACGTGAACAACGAAATCGGCACCATCAACGACATCGCAGCGATCGGCGAACTGACCCGTTCCAGGGGCATCCTGTTCCATGTCGACGCCGCTCAGTCCACCGGCAAGGTCGACATCGACCTTTCGAAGCTGAAAGTCGACATGATGTCCTTCTCCGCCCACAAGACCTACGGTCCTAAAGGCATCGGCGCCCTGTACGTAAGCCGCAAGCCGCGCGTACGTATCGAGGCGACCATGCACGGTGGCGGCCACGAGCGCGGCATGCGTTCCGGCACCCTGGCGACCCACCAGATCGTCGGCATGGGCGAAGCTTTCCGCGTAGCCAAGGAAGACATGGCTGCCGAGAACGCGCGCATCAAGGCGTTGAGCGACCGTTTCTACAAGCAGGTCGAGCACCTGGAAGAGCTGTACGTCAACGGCAGCATGACCGCCCGCGTTCCGCACAACCTGAACCTGAGCTTCAACTACGTTGAAGGCGAGTCGCTGATCATGGCGCTCAAGGACCTGGCGGTTTCGTCCGGTTCGGCCTGCACCTCGGCGTCCCTTGAGCCTTCGTACGTACTGCGTGCCCTGGGCCGCAACGACGAACTGGCACACAGCTCGATCCGTTTCACCTTCGGCCGTTTCACCACCGAAGAAGAAATCGACTACGCCGCGCAGAAAGTCTGCGAGGCCGTTATCAAGCTGCGCGCCCTGTCGCCGCTGTGGGATATGTACAAAGACGGCGTCGATATCTCGAAGATCGAGTGGGCGGCACACTAACTATAGAAGCCGCCGGATACAGGTCCTGTAGCAACGCGGCGATAGACGCAGCGTAACTGCAGGGCCTCAAGAGCGGCCCTGATGAGTGAGGATTGAGAATCATGTCTTACAGCGAAAAGGTCATCGACCACTACGAAAACCCGCGTAACGTCGGCAAGATGGACGCGGAAGATCCTGATGTCGGCACCGGCATGGTCGGCGCGCCGGCTTGCGGCGACGTCATGCGCCTGCAGATCAAGGTCAACGACGCCGGCATCATCGAAGATGCCAAGTTCAAGACCTACGGCTGCGGTTCGGCCATCGCTTCCAGCTCCCTCGCCACCGAGTGGATGAAGGGCAAGACCCTGGACGAAGCGGAAACCATCAAGAACACTCAGCTGGCTGAAGAGCTGGCCCTGCCGCCAGTGAAAATCCACTGCTCGGTACTCGCTGAAGACGCCATCAAGGCCGCCGTTCGCGACTACAAGCAGAAGAAAGGCTTGATCTGATTTTCGAGTTTTGGCGACGAGTAAGGAGTCACCGATGGCTATCAGCATGACAGAAGCGGCTGCTCGACACGTGCGGCGCTCCCTCGACGGGCGCGGCAAAGGTGAAGGGATTCGTCTGGGTGTTCGCACCACAGGCTGTTCCGGTCTTGCCTACGTGCTGGAGTTTGTCGACGAGGTGGTTGCAGAGGATCAAGTGTTCGAAAGTCACGGTGAAAAAGTGATTATCGACCCGAAAAGCCTGGCCTACCTGGACGGCACCGAGCTCGATTTCGTCAAGGAAGGGTTGAACGAAGGCTTCAAGTTCAACAACCCCAACGTACGCGGTGAATGTGGCTGCGGCGAAAGCTTCAACATCTGAGGCTTGTCGTGGGAACTCCTTGTCATTTCGCTTTATTCGAGCTGCAACCGAGTTTCGATCTGGACCTCGATCAGCTGGCTACGCGCTACCGTGAGTTGGCGCGCAGTGTTCATCCGGACCGCTTTGCTGATGCTTCCGAGCGTGAGCAGCGGTTGGCGCTGGAGCATTCCGCGAGCCTCAACGAGGCCTACCAGACGCTCAAGAGTCCACCCAAGCGCGCGCGTTACCTGCTCGCCTTGAATGGTGGCGAGCTGCCGCTGGAGGTCACGGTGCATGATCCGGAGTTCCTTCTGCAGCAGATGGAGTTGCGTGAAGAGCTCGAAGACCTGCAGGACAGCGCCGACCTCAATGGTGTTGCCGTCTTCAAGCGTCGCCTGAAGGCTGCCCAGGATGTACTGAACCAAAGCTTCGCGGCTTGCTGGAATGATGCAGCGCAACGTGAACAGGCCGAACGCCTGATGCGGCGCATGCAGTTCCTCGACAAGCTCACCTACGAAGTGCGCCAGTTAGAAGAGCGCCTCGACGATTAACCCAGTGCCGCTCCGGTCGCACGCCTGATATACAGATAAGTCCTGATAACGATGGCCCTACTGCAGATCGCCGAACCCGGCCAAAGTCCTCAACCGCACCAGCGTCGTCTGGCTGTGGGGATCGACTTGGGCACTACCAATTCGCTGGTCGCTGCATTGCGCAGTGGTCTTTCCGAGCCACTTGCCGACGCAGAAGGGCGGGTCATCCTGCCGTCTGCCGTGCGCTACCACGCCGATCGCGTCGAGGTCGGCGAATCCGCCAAACTGGCCGCCGCTACCGACCCCCTGAATACTGTGCTGTCGGTCAAGCGCTTGATGGGTCGTGGTCTGTCCGACGTCAAGCAACTGGGCGATCAGTTGCCGTACCGCTTTGTCGATGGCGAGTCGCACATGCCGTTCATCGACACGATCCAGGGCCCGAAAAGCCCGGTCGAAGTCTCCGCCGATATCCTCAAGGTCCTGCGTCAGCGCGCTGAAGCGACCTTGGGTGGCGAATTGGTTGGCGCGGTGATTACCGTTCCGGCCTATTTCGATGATGCTCAGCGTCAAGCCACCAAGGATGCGGCCAAGCTGGCCGGATTGAACGTGCTGCGTTTGCTCAATGAGCCAACCGCCGCCGCGGTCGCTTACGGTCTGGACCAGCACGCCGAAGGCCTGGTCGCGATTTATGACCTGGGCGGCGGCACTTTCGATATTTCGATTCTGCGCCTGACCGGCGGTGTCTTCGAAGTGCTGGCTACCGGCGGCGACAGTGCGCTGGGTGGCGATGACTTCGACCATGCGATCGCTGGCTGGATCATCGAGAGCGCTGGTCTGTCCGCCGACCTCGATCCGGGTACGCAACGCAACTTGCTGCAAACCGCCTGTGCGGCCAAGGAAGCCCTGACCAATGTTGCGGCTGTTGAAGTTGCCTATGGCGACTGGAAAGCCGAGCTGACCCGTGAAGCCTTCAATACGCTGATCGAGCCGATGGTCGCTCGCAGCCTGAAAGCCTGCCGTCGTGCGGTGCGTGATTCCGGTATCGAGCTGGACGACGTGCATGCCGTGGTCATGGTGGGTGGTTCGACTCGCGTTCCTCGCGTTCGCGATGCCGTCGCCGAAGCTTTCGGTCGCCAGCCGCTGACTGAAATCGATCCGGATCAAGTGGTGGCCATCGGTGCTGCGATCCAGGCCGATACCCTGGCCGGTAACAAGCGCGATGGCAGCGAATTGCTGCTGCTGGATGTGATTCCGTTGTCCCTGGGGCTGGAAACCATGGGCGGCCTGATGGAGAAGGTGATTCCGCGCAACACCACCATCCCCGTCGCCCGCGCCCAGGACTTCACCACTTACAAAGACGGCCAGTCGGCCATGGCGATACACGTGTTGCAGGGCGAGCGCGAGCTGATCAGCGACTGCCGCTCCCTGGCACGCTTCGAGCTGCGCGGGATTCCGGCGATGGTGGCCGGTGCGGCGAAGATTCGCGTGACCTTCCAGGTCGATGCCGACGGTCTGCTCAGCGTTTCCGCCCGCGAACTGGGTTCGGGCGTCGAGGCCAGCATCCAGGTCAAACCGTCCTACGGCCTGACCGACGGCGAAATCGCCAAGATGCTCAAGGATTCGTTCCAGCACGCCAACGACGACAAGGTTGCCCGCGTATTGCGTGAGCAGCAGGTCGATGCGCAGCGCCTGATCGAAGCGGTACAGGCGGCTCTGGAGGCGGATGGCGAGCGTTTGCTCGACGCCGACGAGCGCATGGTCATCGAGTTGCAGATGCAGGAACTGAGCGAATTGATGAAAGGTGCCGATGGTTACGCCATCGAGCAGCAGACCAAGCGTCTGTCGCAAGTGACCGATGCCTTTGCCGCCCGCCGCCTGGATTCGACGGTGAAAGCCGCACTGGCGGGGCGCAACCTGAATGAGATTGAGGAATAACGATGCCGCAGGTCATTTTTCTGCCACACGAAAAGTTTTGCCCGGAAGGCATGGTCGTGGAGGCTGAGACGGGTATTTCCATTCTCGAGCTGGCCCATGAGCACCATATCGAGATGGAAAGTGCCTGTGGCGGCGTCTGCGCCTGCACCACCTGCCACTGCATCATCCGCGAGGGTTTCGACTCGCTGGAAGAGGCTGACGAGCTGGAGGAAGACTATCTTGACAGGGCCTGGGGGCTGGAGGCTCAGTCGCGTCTGGGCTGTCAGGCGAAAGTCGGGACTGAAGACCTGACCGTCGAAATTCCGAAGTACTCGGTCAACCATGCAGCCGAAGCGCCGCACTGATTCAAGGAATTGTCATGAAACTCAAGTGGACTGATGTGCTGGAGATCGCGATCCAGCTGGCTGAAAGCAAGCCCGACGTGGACCCTGTGTCGGTCAACTTCGTCGATCTGCGTAATTGGGTGATGGAATTGCCCGATTTCGACGATCTGCCTGAGCATTGTGGCGAGAAGATCCTGGAGGCCATTCAGGCCCACTGGATCGAAGAACGCGACTGAGCCACGCCGCAGGTTAGGCAATACCCGAGAACCCGCGTATAATTCGCGGGTTTAATTTTTCGTAAATTACCGTTTCTGGAGTTACACCATGGCTGTTCAACGTACTTTCTCCATCATCAAGCCTGACGCCGTTGCAAAAAACGTGATCGGCGAGATCACCACTCGTTTCGAAAAAGCTGGCCTGCGCGTTGTAGCTTCGAAACTGAAGCAACTGTCCAAAGCCGAAGCTGAAGGCTTCTACGCTGAGCACAGCGCTCGTGGTTTCTTCAACGACCTGGTTGCTTTCATGATCTCCGGTCCGGTTGTCGTTCAGGTTCTGGAAGGCGAGAACGCTATCGCTCTGAATCGTGAGCTGATGGGCGCTACCAACCCTAAAGAAGCTGCTCCTGGCACCATCCGTGCTGACTTCGCTGACTCCATCGACGCCAACGCTGTACACGGTTCGGACTCCGAAGCCGCTGCCGCTCGCGAAATCGCATACTTCTTCGCAGCTACTGAAGTAACCACTCGCTAAGCATTGGCTTAAGAGTGAAGGTGAATCCATGACTACATCGACTGTAAAAACTAACCTGCTGGGTCTGACTCAGCTGGAAATGGAAAAATTCTTCGACTCAATCGGGGAGAAGCGTTTCCGTGCCGGTCAGGTAATGAAATGGATTCACCACTTTGGTGTCGATGATTTCGATGCCATGACGAACGTCAGCAAGGTTTTGCGCGAAAAGCTCAAGGCTGTTGCCGAGGTCCGTGGTCCCGAAGTGGTCAGCGAGGACATTTCCAGCGACGGCACCCGTAAATGGGTGGTGCGCGTGGCGTCCGGCAGTTGCGTCGAGACCGTATACATTCCCCAGGGCAAACGCGGCACCTTGTGCGTTTCGTCCCAGGCAGGCTGTGCCCTGGATTGCAGTTTCTGCTCCACCGGCAAGCAAGGCTTCAATAGCAACCTCACCGCCGCCGAAGTCATCGGCCAGGTGTGGATTGCCAACAAATCCTTTGGCAGCGTCCCGGCAACCGTCGACCGTGCCATCACCAACGTGGTGATGATGGGCATGGGTGAGCCGCTGCTGAACTTCGACAACGTCGTCGCGGCCATGCATTTGATGATGGACGACCTGGGCTACGGCATTTCCAAGCGCCGTGTGACCCTGTCGACCTCCGGCGTGGTGCCGATGATCGATGAGCTCTCCAAGCACATCGACGTCTCCCTGGCGTTGTCCCTGCACGCACCGAATGACGCATTGCGTAACCAATTGGTGCCGATCAACAAGAAGTATCCGCTTAAGATGCTGCTCGAGTCGTGCCAGCGCTACATGTCGAACCTCGGCGAAAAGCGCGTGCTGACCATTGAGTACACCTTGCTCAAAGACATCAATGACAAGGTCGAGCACGCGGTGGAAATGATCGAGCTGCTGAAGAACATCCCGTGCAAGATCAACCTGATCCCGTTCAACCCGTTCCCGCATTCCGGGTACGAGCGTCCGAGCAATAACGCGATTCGTCGTTTCCAGGATCAGCTTCATCATGCCGGTTTCAACGTCACCGTCCGCACCACCCGCGGTGAAGACATCGACGCCGCCTGTGGTCAATTGGTAGGGCAGGTGCTGGATCGCACCCGTCGCAGCGAACGTTATATCGCCGTGCGCGAGTTGAACGCCGACAGCGATCTGGCGACGAACGCTGCGAACAACAACTAAGAGAGGATCTCTATGTCCCTGCGCTTTGCGCTGCTTTTGCTGTTGGCCAGCCTGTGTGCTGGCTGCGTGCTTTCGGGCGACTACAACCCGATGAAGACCAGCAAGGGCCGTGATGAAGCGCGGGAGGCGTACGTTCAGTTGGGTATCGGGTATTTGCAGCAGGGGATGACCGAGCGCGCCAAGGTCCCGCTGAAAAAAGCCTTGGAGCTGGATAGTTCCGACCCTGATGCCAACGCGGCGCTGGGGCTGGTGTTCCAGGCCGAGATGGAGCCGGAACTTGCCGATGAACATTTCCGCAAGGCACTGTCTTCCCGTCCCGCCGATGCACGAATCCTCAATAACTACGGCAGTTTTTTGTTCGAGCAGAAACGTTACAAGGAAGCCTACGAGCGCTTTGAGCAAGCCGCCGCCGATACCCTGTATCCTGAGCGTTCACGGGTATTCGAAAACCTCGGCATGACCGCTGCGATGCTTGGTCAGCGCGATCTGGCCCGCCAGCAACTGGAAAAAGCCCTGCGCCTGAACCGTCAGCAACCTCGCGCATTGCTGGAAATGGCTGAGTTGTCTTACGAAGACAGGCATTATGTGCCCGCGCATGACTATTACGACCGTTTTAGCCAGCTCTCCGAACAAAATGCACGTAGTCTATTGCTCGGCATTCGGCTGGCAAAAGTGTTTGAAGACCGCGACAAGGCCGCAAGTAAGGGCCTGCAACTAAAAAGACTCTATCCCGGTACGCCGGAATATCAGCAATACCTGTCGGAGCAATGATGAAAGCGGCGCATCCTGAAGTTGTAGCAGCGAATCGCGTTAACCCCGGTGAGATTTTGCGCCAGGCCCGCGAAAGCAATGGCTGGTCGCTGGCCGAAGTGGCCCTCAAGCTCAACCTCACCACCACTTCCCTGAGCAATCTGGAAGCCGGCGCTTTCGACAAGCTGCCCGGGCATACTTTTGCCCGTGGTTATATTCGTACCTATGCCAAATTGCTCGGCATGGACCAGGCCGTACTGGTCCAGCAATTCGACCAATCCACCGGTACCGATTCCCAGGGCAGCAGTGTTCACAGCCTGGGTCGTATCGAAGAACCGGTCCGGGTCTCCCACACCATCCTGCGAATCGTCAGCCTGCTGTTGCTGATCGCGGTGATCGGTGGCGGTTTCGTCTGGTGGCAGGATCAGACCTCGATGCGTACCAAGGACCTGATCGGGCTGGTTCCGGAACACGTTGAAGTCGAAGGCGCCGACGGTACTACGCAGATTCATCCACTGGACGAGCCAGAAGACCAGGCTGTCGTGGAAGGTCAGACCGAAGGCGGAACCGTCCTCGTGCTGCCACAGGCCGACACTGCGGCTCAAGTGCCGGCGGATGCTCAGGCGACTGCGCCGGCCGTCCCTGCAGCGCCGGCAACACCCGCCGCACCCGCTCACAATCCGGCGCCAGTTGTCGCGGCGCCAGTGACGCCGGCAACGCCAGCGCCGGCGGTGCCTGCTGTCCCGGCCCCGGTCGTGACTGCTCCGGCAGCCCCGAGCGCGCAGGCTCCAGCGGTAACCGCACCAGTGGCCGGTCAAGGCCAGGTTCAAGTGCAGTTCACCGCCGATTGCTGGACACAAGTGACCGACGGTAGCGGCAAGGTACTGTTCAGTGGTCTCAAGCGCAAAGGCACCAGCCTGGCATTCAATGGTAAACCACCATTTACCGTGCGCCTGGGCTTTGCCCGCGGCGCTCAGGTCAGCTACAACGGCCAGCCGGTTGATGTCGCTCCGTTCACCAGTGGCGAGACTGCTCGCCTGAAGTTGGGTCAATAAGTCATGCACGGCGAATCTCCAATCAAACGTCGCGAATCCCGCAAGATCTGGGTCGGTAACGTGCCTGTTGGCGGCGATGCACCTATCGCTGTGCAGAGCATGACCAACAGCGACACCAACGATGTCGCGGCCACTGTCGCGCAAATCAATCGTCTGGAAGCGGCCGGCGTCGATATCGTGCGGGTCTCCGTACCGGACATGGACGCCGCCGAAGCCTTCGGCAAGATCAAGCAACTGGTCAAGGTGCCCTTGGTAGCCGACATTCACTTCGATTACCGGATCGCTTTGCGCGTAGCTGAACTGGGTGTCGATTGCCTGCGGATCAACCCGGGCAACATCGGCCGCGAAGACCGCGTGCGTGCGGTGGTGGATGCCGCCCGTGACCGCGGGATCCCGATCCGTATCGGCGTGAACGCCGGTTCCCTGGAAAAGGACCTGCAAAAGAAATACGGCGAGCCGACCCCGGCTGCACTGGTCGAGTCTGCCTTGCGTCACGTCGAGCACCTTGAACGCCTGAACTTCCAGGATTTCAAGGTCAGCGTGAAAGCATCCGACGTGTTCATGGCCGTCGAAGCCTACCGCCTGCTGGCCAAGGAAATCGTCCAGCCGCTGCACCTGGGCATCACTGAAGCCGGTGGTTTGCGTTCAGGCACGGTGAAATCCGCTGTGGGCCTCGGTATGCTGCTCGCCGAAGGGATTGGCGATACTATCCGCATCTCGTTGGCGGCCGACCCGGTCGAGGAAGTGAAAGTCGGCTACGACATTCTCAAATCCCTGCACCTGCGGTCCCGTGGCATCAACTTCATCGCCTGCCCGAGCTGCTCGCGGCAGAATTTCGATGTGGTCAAGACCATGAACGAGCTGGAAGGGCGCCTCGAAGACTTGCTGGTACCGCTGGATGTCGCGGTCATCGGTTGCGTGGTCAACGGCCCGGGCGAAGCCAAGGAAGCCCATATCGGCTTGACCGGCGGTACGCCGAACCTGATTTACATCGACGGCAAGCCGTCGCAGAAACTGACGAATGACAATCTGGTGGATGAGCTGGAACGCTTGATCCGCCAGAAAGCGGCTGAAAAGGTCGAAGCTGACGCTGCCGTTATTGCGCGCGGCTAAGCCTGGCTAAAAAGAGCCGAACGAATTAAGGAATTTAAGTGAGCAAGTCTCTGCAAGCCATTCGTGGCATGAATGACATCCTGCCCGAACAGACTCCCCTGTGGCGTCATTTCGAAGGCACCGTTTCGCGTCTGCTGGATAACTACGGTTACAAGCAGATCCGCATGCCGATCGTCGAGTTCACCGAACTGTTCAAGCGTTCCATCGGTGAAGTGACCGACATCGTCGAAAAAGAGATGTACACCTTCGACGACCGCAACGGCGACTCCCTGACCCTGCGCCCTGAAGGCACGGCGGCCTGTGTGCGCGCAGTGCTGGAACACGGGATCACCGGCGGTGGCCAGGTTCAGAAACTCTGGTACATCGGCCCGATGTTCCGCCACGAACGTCCGCAGAAAGGCCGTTATCGCCAGTTCCACCAGATCGGTGTCGAAGTGTTCAACCTCGACGGTCCGGACATCGACGCCGAGCTGATCGTGCTGACCTGGCGCCTGTGGGGTGAACTGGGTATTCGCGATGCGGTAAAACTCGAGCTCAACAGCCTGGGTACCAGCGAATCCCGCGGCCGTTATCGCGAGGCACTGGTCGAGTTCCTGTCCCGGCATCTGGACAAGCTCGACGAAGACAGCCAGCGTCGCCTGAAAACCAACCCGCTGCGGGTTCTTGATACCAAGAACGCCGATACCCAGGCGGTATTGGTCGATGCGCCGAAAATGGCCGACTACCTCGACGAAGAGTCCCGCGTGCATTTCGAGGGCCTCAAGGCTCGCCTGGACGCCGCCGGCATTCCTTACGTGATCAACCCTAAGCTGGTTCGCGGGCTGGATTACTACAGCAAGACCGTTTTCGAGTGGGTCACTGACAAGCTCGGCGCCCAGGGCACCGTATGTGCCGGTGGCCGTTACGACGGCCTGGTGGAGCAGATGGGCGGCAAGCCGACCGCTGGTGTTGGTTTTGCCATGGGTATCGAACGCCTGGTGCTGCTGCTGGAAACCCTGGAGCAGATCCCGCAGGAGATCTCTCGTCAGGTCGATGTCTACCTCTGTGCCTTCGGTGAAGCCGCCGAGCTGGCTGGCCTGACCCTGGCGGAGCGCGTACGTGATCAGTTGCCCAACCTGCGCCTGCAAGTGAATGCCGGTGCCGGCAGTTTCAAAAGCCAGTTCAAGAAAGCCGACAAGAGCGGCGCGCTGTATGCGCTGATCCTCGGTGACGACGAAATGGACCGGCAAGTGGTAGGTTTCAAACCCCTGCGAGGCCAGGGCGAACAACAAAGCATTGCCTGGGATGCGCTTGCCGCGCACCTGGCCACCTGCGTCGTGCAGGGTTGAAGCTGTCTAAACAGCCGAATTAGCGATTAAGGAGTATTGGGGTGTCGAGTACCGAAGACGAACATGTGGCGGAATTGAAGGAATGGTGGTCACGCAACGGTAAGCCCCTGGTCACTGGCGGCCTGTTGGCGCTGGTCATCGTGTTCGGCTGGCAGGCGTTCCACAAGTATCAGAGCAACCAGTCGCAAGGCGCCTCGATGCTCTATCAGCAGTTGCTCGAAACCACGCTGACGCCTGACGGCAAGCCTGATGCGGCCCGCGTTTCGGACCTGGCCCGCAAGCTCAACAGCGAGTTCGGCGGCAGCGCCTACGCGCAGTACGGCAGCCTGTTCGTGGCCAAGGTTGCGGTCGACAGCGGCAAGCTGGACGACGCGGCCAGCGAGCTCAAAGCCATTGTCGACAAACCGGCCAACCCGGCGCTGGGCGAAATCGCCCGTCAGCGTCTGGCCCAGGTACTCGGCGCGCAGAACAAGGCCGACGAAGCACTGAAGCTGCTCGAAGGCGATACCGACAAGGCATTCCTGGCCACTCGCGAAGAGCTCAAGGGCGACCTGCTGGTGCAGTTGGGTCGTACCGATGAGGCGAGCGCGGCGTATCAAAAAGCCAAGGCGGCACTGTCGGATGAAGCGGCGGTCGGTGGCCTGCAAATCAAGCTGGACGACCTGGCCAAAGGGGATGCGTGACGTGATTCGTTGGAAACATGCAGCATTGCTGGCCCTGGCCTTGTTGGCCGCGGGTTGCAGCAGCAACAGCAAAAAAGAATTGCCTCCGGCCGAACTGGTCGACTTCAAGGAAGAAGTGGTTCTGCACAAGCAGTGGAGTCGTTCGATCGGTGACGGTCAGGGCGAAACCTACAACATGCTGGTTCCGGCCATCGATGGCGATACCATCTATGCCGCCGACGTCACTGGCGTGTTGATGGCGATGGACCGCAACACGGGCGACGTCAAATGGAAGAAAGATCTCGAGCTGCCTGTCTCCGGCGCCGTTGGCGTAGGTTACGGTCTGGTCACCATCGGTACGCTCAAGGGTGAAATCGTTGCCCTGGACGCTATCAACGGTGAAGAGAAGTGGCGCGCTCGCGTGTCCAGCGAAGTACTGGCTCCGCCAGCCAACAACGGTGACGTTGTGGTGGTTCAGACACAGGACGATCGCCTGATCGGCCTGGATGCCTCCACCGGTAACCGTCGCTGGATCTATGACAGCACCCCTGCGGTACTGACCCTGCGCGGTACCAGTGCGCCGATCGTGACCAACCGCCTTGCGGTGGCTGGCCTGTCGACCGGTAAAGTGGTTGCCGTGGATATCTCCAACGGCGTACCGGTGTGGGAACAGCGCGTAGCGATCCCGCAAGGTCGTTCGGAGCTGGAGCGTGTGGTCGATATCGACGGTGGCTTGCTGCTGTCGGGCGAGACGCTGTATGTCGCCAGCTATCAGGGGCGCGTTGCCGCTCTGGACCTGCAAAGCGGCCGTCAGCTCTGGCAGCGTGATGCTTCCAGCTACGCCGGTGTCGCCCAGGGTTTGGGCACCGTTTATGTGAGCCTGTCTTCGGGCACCGTTGAAGGCGTCGACGAGCGTTCCACCACAGCCTTGTGGAGCAACGATTCGCTGGCCCGTCGTCAACTGTCGGCCCCGGAAGTGTTCTCCAGCTACGTTGCAGTCGGTGACCTGGAAGGTTACCTGCACCTGCTGAGTCAGGTGGACGGTCGTTTCGTCGGCCGCGAGCGCATCGACAGCGACGGCCTGCGTGCCCGACCGCTGGTGATGGGTGACACGATTTATGTATATGGCAACAGCGGCAAACTGGAAGCCCTGACCATCAAGTAACAACTATGCTTGGGGTTAACCACCCCAGGCTGCTTCACTTGTGGCTATGAATGTGGGAGCGAGCCTGCTCGCGATGGACGTCAACGATTACGTTTGCGTCCTGAATAAACGCGGTGTCCTGGCGTTTTTCGCGAGCAGGCTCGCTCCCACAGACAAGCGCGCAGTGTTGCCCCGAGCACCAGCCGCTGCCACGCAGCGGCTTTTGTATTTTCTGAAATAACGAAGTGGAGAGCCGCATGGTTCCCGTAATCGCCCTGGTGGGCCGACCAAACGTCGGCAAGTCCACCTTGTTCAACCGCCTGACCAGGACTCGTGATGCCATCGTCGGCGACTTGTCCGGTCTGACCCGTGATCGCCAGTACGGTGAGGCCAAGTGGCAAGGGCGTTCCTACATTCTGGTCGACACCGGTGGTATCTCCGGTGACGAGCACGGTATGGACGAAAAAATGGCCGAGCAATCGCTGCTGGCCATTGAAGAAGCGGATGTAGTGCTGTTCCTGGTAGATGCCAAGGCCGGTTTTACCGCCGCCGACCAGATGATCGCCGAGCATTTGCGCAAACGTAACAAGCGTTCCTATGTGGTTGCCAACAAGGTCGACAACATCGACCCTGAAATGGCCCGCGCCGAATTCGCTCCGTTGGGCATGGGACACGCGATCCCGATCGCTGGCGCTCATGGTCGTGGCATTACTCAGATGCTGGAAATCGCCCTGAGCGAATTCCCGAAAGACGAAGAAGAGCCGGAAGAAGGCGAGGAAGAAGACGTCGCCGAAGGCGAGGAAGCCAAGCGCATTCCTGGCCCAAGCGAAAAAGACGGGATCAAGATCGCGATCATCGGCCGTCCGAACGTCGGCAAGTCGACCCTGGTCAACCGCATGCTCGGCGAAGATCGGGTCATCGTCTACGACCAGCCCGGCACCACCCGCGACAGTATCTACATCCCGTTCGAGCGTAACGACGAGAAGTACACGCTGATCGACACCGCCGGTGTGCGCAAGCGCGGCAAGATCCACGAAGAAGTCGAAAAGTTCTCCGTGGTCAAAACCCTGCAAGCGATCAAAGACGCCAACGTGGTGATCTTCGTGATGGACGCCCGCGAAGGCGTGGTGGACCACGACCTCAACCTGCTGGGCTTTGCCCTCGAGGCCGGTCGTGCATTGGTCATCGCGATCAACAAGTGGGACGGCATGACGCCGAGCGAGCGCGACTTCGTCAAGATCGAGTTGCAGCGTCGCCTGTTCTTCGTCGAGTTTGCCGATATTCACTTTATCTCGGCACTGCACGGCACCGGCGTGGGCAACCTCTACGCCTCGGTACAGAACTCGTTCAAATCCGCAGTAACCCGCTGGCCGACCAACCGCCTGACCCAGATCCTGGAAGATGCAGTCGGTGAGCACGCCCCTCCGATGGTCAACAACCGCCGGATCAAGCTGCGTTATGCCCACTTGGGTGGTGCGAACCCGCCGATCATCGTGATTCACGGCAACCAGATCGAGAAGGTGCCGAAGTCCTATGTGCGTTATCTGGAAAACACGTACCGCCGTGTGCTGAAGCTGGTCGGTACGCCGATCCGCATCGAGTTCAAGGGTGGCGAGAACCCGTACGAAGGCAACAAGAACACGCTCACCGACCGTCAGGTCAACAAGAAGCGTCGCTTGATGTCGCACCACAAGAAAGCCGACAAGAAGCGCCGCGACAAGAAGTGATTCATCACTTCATGTAGGGGCTCGGCGATAAGAAGGGTGCTCACCAGAGCGCCCTTTTTTTATGGGCGTGTCCCGTCCTGAATAAGGTTTACACCTTCTGACCCATTCTCAGGAGGAAGTAATGAACACGGGTGAAAGGCGCAGTCAGCGCGACTACACGTTGACCTTTAAATTGTCGGTCGTCGATCAGGTCGA